>NZ_JABCPZ010000031.1 GCF_013283785.1 Nonomuraea antri | reverse complement strand
CCCGCAACCACCGCAAAGCCCTCCACCGGGCCCTCCAGGACACCATTCCCGCCCCACCGCCACCCATCACTCCAGCACAAACCACTCGCACACGGACACCACTCCGGCGCCGGACCCATGACCCACCAGGAACGCCCCACCCACAACTCACGCCCCCTCGCAGGCCTGACCGAGCAGCCGACCGCAGACCCGCATGAGCCAGCGCCCAGGGCCACCCAGGGGCAGCTGCTCGCGGATACGCGCCAGCAAGCACCCAAGAAGCCACGTACCCAAGCCCCCGGGGCGCAGCACGAACAAGCGGTCGTGAAACCGCAAGAGCAAAGAGTGGTGAACCCACATGCGCAAGGAGCGGTGGACCCACGTGCACAAGAAGTGGCGGACCCACGTGCACAAGAAGTGGCGGACCCACGTGCACAAGCAATGGTGAACCCACGTGCACAAGGAGCGGTGGAGCAGCGTGCGCGAGCAGTCATGGGACCGCCCGGGCGCGTGCTCGTGGAGTTGCGCGACACGCAGGTCTGCGACCGCCTGCAAGTGCGGTCGCTGACGATCAGAGCGGGCGATCGGCTACTGGTGCACGGCGCGAACGGCGCAGGCAAGACCACGCTGCTCGAAGCGCTCGCACAGCAGGCTCGCGGCCGGGTGGGGTACCTCCCGCAGGAGGTGCACTTCGACCCCGACCAGACCGTGCTCGCCGCCTACGGCGGGCACGGCTACCCGGACGAACGCCGAGCCGCGCTGCTCGCCACCGGCCTGTTCGCCGCCGAGACGCTCGACCAGAAGGTGGGCACGCTGTCCGTGGGTCAGCGGCGGCGGCTGGCGCTGGCCAGGCTGCTGACCGGCGAGCACGACCTGCTGCTGCTCGACGAGCCGACGAACCACCTGTCGTTGACGCTGGTGGAAGAGTTGGAGACGGCGCTCGACGGCTATCGGGGCGCGCTGGTCATCGTCACGCACGACCGGGCGCTGCGGCGGCGGTTCAGAGGAAAGTCGATCGAGGTTTCGGGGGGACGCGTATGTTGACCATGATTTCCGACGGCACGCCGTACGGCATCGCCACCGGTCCCGATGGCGCTTTGTGGTACACGCTGGTGCACCAGGGGCGCATCGGGCGGCTCGTGCCAGGCCAGGAGCCGGTGTCCTTTCCCTTGGAGTCGTCCGATGGGATGCCCATGGTGATCGTTCCGGGGAACGACGGGGCGATGTGGTTCACCGAGGGCAAAGCCGGCAAGGTGAGCCGCATCACCGTCAACGGCGAGCTGACGTCCTATCCCGCGACCGGAGCGTACGGGATCACCGTGGGTCCCGACGGCGCCATGTGGTTCACCGACATGCGGACTGACAGCATCGGCCGCATCGGCCCCGACGGGGAGCGCAGCGAGTTCGCGGTGGGGATGGCGGGCAGCATGCCGTCCTTCATCACCACTGGACCCGACGACGCGCTGTGGTTCACGCTCAACCAGGCCAACGCGATCGGCCGCCTGTCGCTGTCGGGCGAGGTGACCGTGCACCCGCTCCCGACCCAGGGCGCGGGTCCGGTGGGCATCACCCGAGGTCCGGACGACGCCCTGTGGTTCGTCGAGATCGGCGCCGGGCAGGTGGGCCGGATCGACACGTCCGGGAACATCACCGAGTTCCCGCTCCCCGACCGGGAGGCCCGTCCGCACGCCATCATCGCCGGGCCCGACGACGCCCTCTGGTTCACCGAATGGGGCGCCGGCCGACTCGGCCGCATCACTGCTGACGGAGCCATCGAGGAACACCCTCTCTTCGAGACCCCACCACTCGACGGCGCCCTACCGGACGACACCTCGCCGATCCTGGAACAACCCGCCGAGCCGCATGGGCTGACGGTCGGACCCGACGGCGCCATCTGGACCGCCCTGGAAGCCGGCGCCCTGGCCCGCATCCCCACCTCAGCAGCACGGGCAACGCGCGGGGCGGAGTCGGAGCGTTGAGCGGAGGCGTTAACCATGGGGCCTTAGCCGTGGGGCATTAGCCGTGAAGCGCTAACCACGAGGCGTTAACCATGAGGCGTCGAACGTAAGGCGGAGGCAAGGCATCGAACATCAGCCTGAGGCGGGCATTAAGTGCATGGCGGGGCGGACGCTGAGTGCGGGACAAGGCAGGGTCGGGTGGAATAGGCGGTCGCGGGCGGAGTTGACTAGGAGCATGCATGCCATAGTCGTCTCCGCCCAGGGCGGTCCCGAAGTACTCGAATACGTCGAGCGTCCCGACCCGGCGCCCGGAGAGGGGGAGGTGGTGGTGGACGTCGCGGCCAGCGGCGTGAACTTCATCGACATCTACCACCGTTCGGGCGCGTATCCGCTCGATCTTCCCGCCGTGATCGGATCCGAGGGCGCCGGAGTCGTCTCAGCGGTGGGTGACGGGGTGCGGGACGTGGCCGTCGGCGACACGGTGGCCTGGGCGAACATCCTGGGCAGCTACGCCGAGAAGGCCGTCGTGCGAGCGGAGCGGGTGGTGCCGGTGCCCGAGGGCGTCAGCGCGGAAGTGGCCGCCGCCACGATGCTCCAGGGCATGACCGCGCACTACCTCACCCACTCCACCCACGAGGTACGCGAAGGGGATCACGTCCTCGTGCACGCGGGTGCGGGCGGAATGGGGCAGCTGCTCATCCAGTTGGCCAAGCTCAGGGGCGCCAAGGTGTACACCACGGTGTCGAGCGCCGAGAAGGAGAAGCTGGCCCGCGCGGCGGGCGCGGACGAGGTGCTCCGTTACGAGAACTTCGCCGAGGCACTGCGCGGCAAGATCGACGTGGTCTACGACGGCGTGGGCGCGGCCACATTCGACGGCGGATTGGAGGTGCTACGCCCACGCGGCCTCATGGCCCTGTACGGCGCGGCAAGCGGCCCGGTGCCACCACTCGACCCGCAGCGACTCAACCGCAGCGGCTCACTTTTCCTGACCAGGCCGACGCTGACGCACTACATCGCCTCTCGCGAGGAGTTGTCATGGCGGGCATCTGACCTGTTCGAGTGGATCGCATCGGGCCAACTGACCATCAATGTGTCACAACGCTACGCACTGGCGGACGCTCAACAGGCCCACGAGGACCTGGCCGCCCGAAGAACAACAGGCAAGCTCCTGCTGATCCCTTGACGAGCGAGGGCCCCATGGCGAATACGGACGGGGCCCACGGCGCACCCAGCCACTGAGCGGTTGGGCGGCCGCTCGGTCATGGCGGTCTGAGCAACCCCTCAGCCTGCGGACGGCCTGCGCCGCCACTCGACATTGGTGGCGCACTGGCCGACCGGGTGGCCACCCAAAGCTGACGACGCGCTCGCCGGCCAGGTGGCTGCTCAACGCTGCAAGGCTGTGTGACCGCACGGCCGCCGGAGTTTTGGGCGGCCGCTCGAACACGGGCGGGCCGAACGACCGCTCGACGCTGACAGCACGCTGGCCAACCAGGCGGCCGCTCCACGCTGGAAGACCGGGCGACCGCACGGCCACCAGCCCTCTGTGCGACCACTCGAACACGGTCGACCAGGTGGCCGCTCGACGCTGGAAGACCGGGCGACTGCTCGGCGGCTGGCGTTCTGGGCGGCCGTTCGGATACCGGCGGACCGGGCGACCGATCGTGCCCGCCCTCGTCTCGGCCTCCCGGTTGGCTCCCGGGGTTCTGACGGGGGCGGACCAATCGCTCTACCGGACTACCAGCAGACGGTTCTGCCCGAATACGTTTCCTCGAAAGTGCTGGTTCCGAGACGGCGACCTGCTGCTGCTTGACGAGCCGACGAACCACCTGTCGTTGACGCTGGTGGAGGAGTTGGAGACGGCGCTCGACGGCCCACCGGGGTGCGCTGGTCGTCGTCACGGACGACCGGGTGCTGCGGCGGCGGGTCAGAGGAAAGTCGATCAGGGAGAAATGCTGGAGAGCAGCCTGGTCATTTGAGGAAGAATGCGGCCAGTGTGTGGGCGACCAGTGTGGGGTCGTTCTCCATGGGGATGTGGCCCGCCTTCGGAACGCGCACCAGCGTTGTGTTCGGCACCTCCTCGGCGAAGCGCTGCGCGTAGCCGACCTGCTGGAAGGTGTCGTCCTCGCCCCATACCAGCAGTTTCGGTGCGTCATAGGCACGCAGGGCGGGCATGAGGTCGAGGGTGTAGCGGGAGTCGGCGGCGCCGGCCAACGCCATCCAGGATCGCCCGACGCGCGGTTCGCGCCATGGGTCGAGATAGTCGGTCATTTCCTCTTCGGTGGCAGGCCGCGCCAAGGCGGTGGAGATGGCAACGCGCCGGGCGGCGATCAGCTCGTCCACGCTCGTGCCGGCGACCACGGCGGGGTCGCGGTAGCGCCGTACGCCGGGCACCGGCCACGAGTCGTAGGTCACCGAGTTGACCAGGGCCAGCCGGGGAACCGTCAGCTCGCCGCCGACCAGCAGGTGCTGGGCGATCGCGCCGCCGATGTCGTGCCCGGCCACCCCGGCCGGCGCGTCCATGCCGAGCGCCGACGCGAACCGCGTCACCCATGCGGCCAGCGCGGGGACGGTGGCCGTTTCCAGCGTCAACTCCCCCTCCGAGCGGCCCAGGCCGGGCAGGTCGACCGCGACCGGCCGCAACCCGGCCGCGGCCAGCTCGTCGAGCACCGGGAGCCAGACCCGGCTCCAGTAGGTGCCGTGGAGCAGCAGGACCTGCGGGCCGTGCTCGCCCGCCGTCAGATAGCTGGCCGTACGGCCGTCAACGTCGATCGTCATACGTGTGGACATGGCCATAACCATCGGGGAATGGATTGCCCCCGGTCAAATACCGCTTAGGGTATGGGGCTATGACATTGACGCAGCTCCGGGCCTTGATCGCGGTGGCCGAGCACGGCGGTTTCACCGCGGCGGCGGACCTCATCGGTATGTCCCAACCGGCCGTCAGCCGCGCGATCGCCAGCCTCGAACGCGAACTCGGCGCCCCGCTGTTCGTCCGGCACGCCGACGGCATCGCGCTCACCGAGGCCGGGCGGCGGGCCCACCTCCGCGCTCGCGAGGCGTTGCGCCACTTCGACCTCATCCGCGCGGAGGTGGCGGACGCCGCCGGCGAGGTCACCGGGCCGCTGCGCCTGGCCAGCCTGCCCAGCGCCACCGGCACCCTCATCGTCCACCGGCTGCGGACCTTCACCGATCGCTACCCCCAGGTCCAGGTGCGTCTGTTCGAGGGGGCCGACGATGACGTCCGCGGCTGGCTACGCGGAGGCGCGGCCGAGGTCGGCGTGGTCACGCTCCCGGCTCCCGGCCTGTACACGATCCCGCTGGACACCCATGAGATGGTCGCCGTCGTGCCGGTCGGACATCACCTGGCCGAGCGGGAGACCATCCACATCACCGACCTGACCGGGCAGCCGTTCATCCTCACCACGGCGGGCTGCCGACCGCTCATCACCGACGCGGCCCGACAGGCCGACGCGCGGCTCGACATCGCCTACGAGGCCGGCGGCCAATCGGCCATCCTCGAAATGGTGGCCGCGGGCCTGGGCGTCAGCATCGTGCCCACGCTCGGTTTGCCCGCCGAACTCGGCGCGGTGGTGACCAGACCGCTCGAACCACGCCTCACCCGGACGCTGGCCTTGGCCGTCCTGTCACCGGACGACTGCGGGCCGGCGGTACGGGCCTTCCTCGACCTGGCCGGTCCCGGCTGATGCGACGACGTCATTCCTGTCCGTAGCGGGTGAGCTGTCTATTTGCGACATGCGAAGGGATTGCTCGGGGACAGCGGCAGTTGATCGACGGGATCCGGTGGCGGATTGGCAGGCAGGCGCCACATCGTCAGTGCCGGTGGCGCCTCACCGGACAAACCTTGGCCCAGACGACGGCCATCAGCGGATCCAGTCGGTCAATCTCGATCTGCAGTGACGTCTTTGAGGCGATGCGCTAGGCGTTGGCGGCCTTCTGTATCGAGCGAATGATGTCCTCGATGATGGCTGCGCAGCTGGAGTAGCCCGAGTTCTCGGCAATCACCGTGGGCCGATACCGGTGATTGGCGCTGTAGCTGGGATAATAGGAGCGCTGGCCGACATATTCGCAATATGGCAGGGCGACACTTTGTCCGCTCCCGCGGCAACGCCTGAAACTCTCCTGAGATCGACTTCGCCGTCTTCTCCGATGAAACCCGTGAATTCGTCTGGGGCGACATCGACCACCAGTCCGCAGGATGCATCGAGCCCGTCGCCGACTGCCCAGGTCATCGAGAGAGGCACCGCACGGCTGACGTTCGCTCAGGACGGCTTCGACATCGACACGATCAGCGTGGGGGCCGACGACAACACCGCTGACCTAAGTCTTGATCCGTTGAATCAATCTCGGCTGGCGGACTCTCGATCCTGCACTAACGCCTGGAATATCGTGGACAGCATCAGGCCGGCAGGTGCGGGTGGCGCGACGAAGGGGTTCGGCGTGAATTCGCTGCTATGCCTTACGACAAGTGACGGGAATACCGCCTCGCTCCGCGTGGAAAAGATACATGACTCAACGGATGCGAACGACTGGTGGATCGAACGTGATGTCATCGTCTGGGGAGTGAAGTAGCAGTACTTGGAGGGCGGTCTGGCGGCGGCGACGTCAATGGCTCCACGCGTTGGGCGCAGGTCCTGCCGGCCATCTGGGGTCCGCGAGTAGGTGCGGGCCGTGGCGCGGGTCCGCCTGATCACCTGGTGGCCGGCAAGGGTTACCGCACCGGCGGGATCCGCGCCCACCCACGTCGCCGGGCATCGCCGGTGGATGCCCTTCTCACTGCGGCTCCGGGCGCGCTCGCGGCGTTGAGCGACCGGCGCATCGGGACGACGGGCGTTGGCGTAGCGCCAGTGCAGGTAGGCGGCATGCAGGGCCCGGGTTTGGACGGCGTGGGGATGGCCGCCCGCTCACGCCGGGCAGTCCGAACCTTTCACCCGATCTGGTCACAGCACTACCTGACCATGCCAATGGTCGTCCCGTGGTCGGCGGGGGGGCCGTCAGACGTGGGAGCCGCCGTCCACGCGGAGTTCGACGCCCGTCAGGTACGCGCCGTCCGACGAGGCCGCGTAGGCGATCGTGCCCGCGATGGCCTCCGGATCGCCGAAGCCGACCTGGGGCATGATGCGTCCGTAGAAGGACGCGTCGACGCCCTCGGGGAAGGCGACGCTGGTCATCAGCGGGGTCACCACGCCGCCGGGCGACACCGCGACCACGCGCACGCCGCTCGGCGCGACCTCCGCCGCCAGGCTCAGGGAGAACGCGAGCACCGCGCCCTTGCTGGCCGCGTACGCCGTCATGAACGGGTGCGCGTGCGTCGCGGACGTCGAGGCGGTGTTGACGACGACGCCCTTGGACGCCACCAGGTACGGCATGGCCTCGCGGCAGAACAGGAACGTGCCGAGCAGGTTCACGTCGAGCAGCCGCTGGAACTCGGCCAGCGTGAGCGTGGCCAGGGGCGTGGTCTTGTGGATGCCGGCCACGTTCACCAGCGCGTCGATGCCGCCCAGCGTCGTCGCCGCCCGCGCGACGGCTTCCCGGACCGAGGTCTCGTCCGAGACGTCCGCGACGTGCGTGATCACGGCGTCGGAGGCCAGTTCCGCCAGCGCGGCCTCGTTCAGGTCGACGGCGAACACGCGGGCGCCCTCGGCGGCCAGGCGCAGTGCCGTGGCCCTTCCGATGCCCGTCGCCGCCCCGGTCAGCAGGACGTTCTTACCTGCGAAACGCTCCACGTCTCCTCCTATGTCTCATTATGAGACAGTTGTGTCTCGTCTAGGATAACTGTCGATGACGACTTCCGATTCCATGACCAGGACGCGGGACGCGATCCTGCGTGCCGCCGCCTCGGCGCTGCGTACCCACGAGCGCGCCGGCATGGCCGACATCGCCGCCGCAGCCGGGGTCGGCCGCGCGACCCTCTACCGCCATTTCGCCAATCGCGAAGACCTGCTGGTCGAACTGGGCAGGTTCGCGGCAGAAGAGTCGATCAGGGTGATCGACGCCGCCCGCATCGACGGGGTGCCGGTCCGCGAGGGGCTGGCCAGGATGGTCCGGGCGCTGCTCACGGTGGGCCGGGAGTTCTGGGTGGTGAGCCGCCACCGGGCGCAGTTGTGGCCGGAGGAGGAAGAGGTGGGGGTGCGGCTGCGGGTGCTGGCCGAGCGGGGGCAGCGTGACGGGCTGCTGCGCGCCGACCTGCCCGCCGATCACCTCTCCACGTTGCTGGGCTCGCTCGTGCTGGGCGCGCTGAGCATCCCGCCGCTTTCTGAGCTGGGCGTCGAGGACGCCACCGACACGATCGTCTCGGTGTTCCTGGACGGCTCCCGCGCCTGACCACTCGAGGTCCCCCGCACGCACATCCCACGACGGCCGAGGCGCGGATGGGGCACGGCGAGTGGGGCGCACCCAAGGCGTGCCCAAGGCGCGGGTGGGGGGCGGAAATGCCGATGAACTACCTGCATGGCCGGTGACATACTCGGTCACTCGCACATGAAAAGGAGTCAACAGTGACCATCGAGTGGGCCGATCTGTCCGCCGCGGACCTGCCGGCGATCGTCGAGCTCGCCCGCCGCTGCATGGCGCACGACGGCGGGCTTCAGGCGACGACGTCCCCCTCCTTCCTGGAGCGCAGGTACACCGCCGGGCCGGCGGTGGGCGCGTTCGAGGACGGTCGCCTGATCGCCTGCGGCGCCGTGCGGCCGGTGGGCGAGACGTCGGCGGCGACCGGGCTGGTCGACCCGGACCACCGGGGCCGCGGCCTGGGCTCCGACCTGCTCGATCGGCTGACCAAGGAACCGGTCCGGCTGGAGACCGAGTCCCTGACCCCGCAGGCGCACGCGCTCTTCGTCGCGCGCGGGTTCCGCCAGACCTTCGCCGAGGACGTCTACCGCCTCGACCTGTCCCGACCGCTCCCTGAGGTCCCGCTGCCGGACGGGCTGGAGATCGAGGAATGGTCGCCGGACACCGAGGCGGCCTTCTACACGGCCTACTCCGCGTCGTTCGCCGACCGCCCGGGGTTTCCCGGCTGGTCTCAGGCCGAGTGGGTGGACTGGCTGGTCGACGACGAGTTCGTGCCCGGCGCTTCGCTGGTGGCGCGTGCCGGGGGCATGCCCGTCGGCTTCGTGACGTGTGCGGCCGGGTTCCTGGTCCAGGTCGGCGCGGTGCCCGAGTGGCGGCGGCGCGGGCTCGCCAAGGCGCTCGCGGTCGCCGCGCTCGATCGCATGCGCGCGGACGGGGCCGGCGAGGCCTTCCTGGACATCAACGTCAACAACCCGGCCTCGGCCGCGCTCTTCCAGGGCCTCGGATTCGAGGTGATCGCCCGCCGGGCTCGCTACGAATAGCCCCGGAGCGCTCGGTGGCCGGCCCGGGGGAAGCCGAGCAGCCGCCCCCCAGGGAAGGCCCCAGGGGAAGGCCCCGGTGGAAGCCGGGCGGCCAGCCCCCGGGGCGATACCCTGCCGATTATGGACATAGCAGGTTCCATCTGGTCGTTCGCCGCCGTCGTCGCCCTGCTCACGATCACCCCCGGCCTCGACACGGCCCTCATCCTGCGCACGTCCCTGGTCGCCGGCCGGACGTCAGCCTGGGGTGTGGTACTGGGCGTGCAGCTGGGCACCCTGGCCTGGGGGGTGCTGACCGCGGCCGGCCTGTCGGCCCTGTTCGCCGCCTCCCAGCTGGCCTACGACGTCCTGCGCTGGGCCGGGGCGGCGTACCTGGTCTGGATGGGGTTGCGGATGTTGCTGACCAGGCAGGAGGCCGCCGAGTCGCCCGACCAGAAGCCGGAGGGCTTCGGGCGCGGGTTCACCCGCGGCCTCGTCACGAACCTGCTCAACCCCAAGGTGGGCGCGTTCTACGTGGCCATGCTCCCTCAGTTCATCCCGGCCGAGGCCCCGCACGCGCTGATGGGGCTGGCGCTGGCGGGGGTGCACGTGGTGGAGGGGCTGCTGTGGAGCACGCTGCTGATCGGCTTCGCCACGCTGATGAGCGGCTTCCTCAGGACCCCGGCGGTGCGCCGGTTCCTCGACCGGGTAACGGGCGTGGTCATCGTGGGGTTCGGCGTTCGCCTGGCGTTCCAGGACTGAGCGTGTCCTTGATGTGGGTGGCCGCGGCGTAGCCGAAGGTCATCGCAGGTCCGAGCGTGGCGCCCGGCCCCGGGTAGGTCTCGCCCATGACCGCCGCCGAGACGTTGCCGGCCGCGTACAGGCCCTCGACGGGGGTGCCGTCGGCGCGCAGCGCCCGCCCGTGGACGTCCGTGACCACGCCGCCCTTGGTCCCGATGTCGCCGGGGACGATGGGGATCGCGTAGAACGGGCCCTTGTCGAGCGGCGCCAGGTTGGGGTTGGGCAGCGTCGGGTCGCCGTAGTAGCGGTCGTAGGCGCTGTCGCCGCGGCCGAAGTCGGCGTCGCGGCCCTGGCGCGCCTGCTCGTTGAACCGCTTGACGGTGGCGCTCAGCCGCACCGGGTCGACGCCCATCCGGCCGGCCAGCGCCTCCACCGACTCGGCCTTCTTGATGAAGCCGTTCTTCAGCCACGCCTTCTTGAACGGCTGCCCGGGGAAGTGGCCGAGCATGAGGTAGCGGTTCTTGGTGCGCTGGTCGATGACCATCCACGAACGTACGGCGTCCTTGGCGTACATGGTGTCCACGAACTCGTGGTACGGCACCGCCTCGTTGACGTAGCGTTCGCCGCGGCCGTCCACGATGATCATGCCGGGCACGGCGCGGTCGGTGACGAGGAAGACCGGCGCCTCGCCGGGCGGTACCGCGGTGGGCATGCCCCAGACCCGGTCCATCAGGTCCAGTTCGGCCCCGGCGGCCAGCGCGGCGGCGATCGTGTCGCCGGTCTGACCGGGCGCGGCCGAGGTCCAGGCCGCGTCGGTTGGCTGCGGCAGGTACGTCTCGCGCAGCGGCTGGCTGTGCGAGAACCCGCCGGCGGCCAGGATCACGCCGCCGCGCGCCTGGATGGCCTTGCCTCCCGCGTGGATGCCGGTGACGCGCCCGTCCTCGACGACCAGGTCCTCGAACGGCGTGTTCACCCACACCTCGCCGCCCGCCTCGGCCAGCGACAGCCGCAGCCGGCCGATCAGCGCCTCGCCGAGCGAGGCGTAGCGGGCGCCGCTGAGCAGCGACCAGATCGCGCGCAGCCCGATCTTGACCGCCACCCGCCGGCCGCGCCAGGTCCGCGCGATCATGTTCACCTTGTGGAACTCGCGCGAGTTCATCACCATGCCGTACGTCGGCAGCTCGGCCCGCCGCATCGTCGCCCGCAGCGGCCCGAGCTTGCGCAGGTCGAACAGGGACGGCTCGACCGACCGGCCGAGCGGCCGCCCGCCGGGCCGCTCGGGGAAGTAGTCGGAGTAGCCCGGGGTGTACTCGAAGCGCACATGCCTAGTGTTGTCGTGGAAATAGCGCACCATTTCCGGCCCGCGTTCCAGGTACGCCTCCAGCCGCTCCGGCGGCACCCGGTCGCCCACCGTGGCCTTCAGGTACGTCCTGGCGTCGTCCTTGCTGTCGCGCAGCGCGGTGCCGTCCAGGTAGAGGTTGCCCGGCACCCAGATCGCGCCGCCGGACAGCGAGCTCGAACCGCCGTACTTGCCGGTCTTCTCCACCACCAGCGCGCTCAGCCCGCGCAACCGCGCGGTGAGCGCGGCGGCCAGGCCCGCGGCGCCCGAGCCGACCACGACGACGTCATAGCTGTGATCCCAGCGCATAACCATCCTCCATGAGACATACGTGTCTCATTTCAAGATAGCGCTGTCTAGGAGTTCCAGGGCCACTCCAGCAGGCGGGCGCCCAGCACCGCCGTCTCCAGGGTGAAGCGCTGGGTGGGATCGTCCGGCGAGAACCCGGTCAGGCGGCGGATGCGCTCCATCCGGTACGTCACCGCGCGCGTGCTGATCCCCAGCCGGCGCGCCGCCGCGGTCTGGTTGCCGTGCGCGGCGAAGACCGCCTCCAGCGTCTCCAGCAGCGGCTCGTGGCCGCCGCGCGCCTGCAGCAGCGGGCTGAGCACGCTGGTCACCAGGTCCTCGATCGCGCTCCTGTCACGCAGCAGCACCGGGAAGACCAGCAGGTCGGCGGCCTTGACCACGTCGGCCCTGAGATCCAGCCGGTCGGCCAGGTCGAGCGCGCCGGCCGCCTCCCTGAACGAGGTCACCACGCCGCCGGGGCCGCGCTGCGGACGTCCCACGCCGACCCGCCATCCGGCCGGGAAGCGGGCCCGTACGTGATGGGTGAACTCCCCCACTGCGGCCGGCAGCGTGGCCGGCGCCACGCAGACCAGCAGATCGTCGCGCACCGCCACCAGCACGTTGTGCGAGCCGAACCGGGCGATCAGCTCGCGCTCGATCCGCCCGGGATCCGCCCCCTCGCCCGCGGCGGAGCCGTCGAGCATGCCCCTGGCCACCGCCACCACGTACGACTCGGCCAGCCGCAGCCCGAAGTGCTCGGCCCGCTCGGCCAGCCGCTCGGCGCGGCCCTGCAGCAGGTCGTCGACGAACTCCCTGCGGGCCGTCTCCTCGCCGCGGATCGCCGCGAGCTGCGCCTGCTCGTACCCCTCCATCAGCGCGGACACCGCCCTGCGCAGGGCGGCGAGCACCCCGGGGCCCGCCGTGCCCTCGCCTGCGGCCAGCGCCGCGTCGACCAGGGCCCGCAGCGGGACGCCCAGCTCGGCCGCCGTGGCGCCGGCCGCGCGGTAGTCGTCGAGCGCCTTGCGGTCCGGCATGCGGCCGGTCGCGGCGGCCTGCGCCAGCGCGTGAAGATGCCCGCCGAGCAGGTCAGCGGGCATCCGGGGGCTCGTCATCACACTCCTACGTCACGCCTGTCGAAGGCGAGGACCGCGGTGAGCGCGAGCACGGCCGTCGCCCCCGCGAGCACAAGGTAGTCCCCGACCGGCAGACCTTCATAGACCGGCCGGCCCTCGGCGTAGTAGTGGAACGGCGAGACCCACTTCAGCCACGAGACGGCGGCGACGTCCTTGCCGATGGTGACGACCATGTAGCCGATCACCACCCACACGCCGACCGCGGTGGTGGCGTAGAGCCTGCGCCCGGTGGCCGCGCCGACGGCCAGCGCCACCGTGCCGAAGAACAGCGCCAGCAGGTACACGCCGAGGTGCGCGGCCACCACGTTGCCGAACGGCACCCCGAGCTCCACCGCCTCGCCGACCGCCCACAACACGGCCAGCGTCACCACGGCCACCACCAGCAGCGACACCAGCAGCCCGGCGAAGCGGTCGAGCACCAGCCGCTTGCGCTCGATGGGCAGGGTGATCACCAGTTCCAGCGTGCCGGATTCCTCGGGGAGCACCAGCGCCCGGTTGGCCAGCACCGTGGCGAGCACCACGAACAGCAGCGGGACGAAGAGCTGGTAGACCACCGACTGCAGGAATCCGGCGCCGGAGGCCAGGTCCTGGAAACCGCCCATCGCGTCTCTGAGCAGCCCCGGGTACTTGGCGGACACGAGAGCCTCCATGCTCGCCGCGTCCTGCTTGAAGTTGCCGTAGATCCCCACGTACATGGCGACGAAGGCGGACAGTCCGATCGTCCACCAGATGAGCGCCCGCCGGTACTCACGCAGACTCTTGGCGAACATGGTGCCGCTCCTCCTCGCTGTAGTACGTCAGGAAGATCTCTTCCAGGTCGGGTTCGGCGCTGACCAGGTGCACCACGGTGAAGCGGGCGGCGGCCTTGATCAGCGCGTCCGGCCGGCCGTCGATCGTGCAGCGCACGCTCGCGCCCTCCACGCGCAGCTCGCGCACGCCGGGCAGGTCCTCGAACGCCGCACGCGGCACCGGGGACTCGAAGTGCAGCTCCACCCGGCGCACCGCCTTCTCGCGCAGCGCGGTCACGTTCTCCACCGCCACCAGCCGGCCGCCGCGGACGATGCCGACCCGGTCGGAGACGCTCTCGACCTCGGCCAGCACGTGCGAGGACATCAGCACGGTCCGGCCCGAGGTGCGCACCTCGCGCACCATGGCCAGGAACTCCTGCTGCACCAGCGGGTCGAGGCCGCTGGTCGGCTCGTCGAGTATGAGGAACTCGGGCTCGTGCATGAACGCCTGGATCAGCCCGACCTTCTGCTTGTTGCCCTTGGAGAGCTTGCGGATCTGCACCGACAGGTCCACGTCCAGCCGCTCGGCCAGCTCCTCGATCCTGCCGTCGGGCACGCCGCCCCTGATGCCGCCGAGGAAGCGCAGGTAGTCCCTGGCCCGGTCGCGGCCCTCCAGTGCCAGCTCGCCCGGCAGGTAGCCGGTCCTGCCGCGCAGCGCCGCCTCGCGCGGGTCCAGGCCGAGCACCCTGACCTGGCCGCCGGTCGGCCTGATCACGTCGAGCAGCAGCCTGATCGTGGTGGTCTTGCCGGCGCCGTTCGGCCCCAGGTAGCCGAAGATCTCGCCCGGTTGGATGTCGAGCGTCAGGTCCTCGAGGCCCCGGCGCCTGCCGTAATACTTGGTCAGCCCTTCGGCCTGCACCACTGCTGTCATGGCGGCATCGTCGCGCCGGGACCGCGGGCTCGTCATCGGCAGGTTCCGGCAGCGTGGCGGCGGGCTTCACTTCCGGCATCGGGCAACCACAATGAGGGGGTGGACACGGCGTTCGTGCTCGGTGGCGGGGGCGTGCTCGGCGCGCACGAGGTGGGCATGCTGCGCGCGCTCGACGAGGCGGGCATCAAGCCCGACGTGGTGGTGGGCACCTCCGTCGGGGCGCTGAACGGCGCGCTCGTCGCCGCCGACCCGGCCGGGGCGGTCGCCAGGCTGGCCGAGCTGTGGCGCTCCGACGTCGTACGCACCGCGTTCGCCGGCAACTGGATGACCAGGTTGTCCACACTGGCCAGGACCGGCACCCACCTGCATCCGATCGGCCCGCTGCGCCAGGCGCTCGGCGCGGCGGTGGGGGTGTCGCTGATCGAGGACCTGGCGCTGCCGTTCCAGTGCGTGGCGGCCTCGGTGGAGCGGGCCAGCGCGCACTGGTTCACCAGCGGGCCGCTGGTGGAGGCGGTGCTGGCGTCGTGCGCGGTGCCCGGGCTGCTGCCGCCGGCGGTGATCGGCGGCGAGCACTTCTTCGACGGCGGCCTGGTGCACAGCATCCCGGTGGGCCGGGCCGTGCGGCTCGGCGCCAAACGCGTGTACGTGCTGCACGTCGGGCGGATCGAGCGGCCGCTGACCGCGCCGCGGCGGCCGTGGGAGGTGGGCATGGTGGCCTTCGAGATCGCCCGCAGGCACCGGTTCGCCGAGGAGATGGCCGCGCTGCCGCCCGGGGTGGAGGTGCACGTGATGCCGGCGGGCGTGGGCGAGCCGCTGTCGCCGCTGCGTTACCGGGATCTGTCGCAGATCTCGAAATACATGGAGCGGGCCTATGCCGCGTCTTCCCGCTATCTGCGTACCAGGGGAGGATGAGGGCGAGACCCTTCAGGGAGGCCGACGTTGCTCCCCCCACGCATCATCAGGCGGTTGATCCTCGCTCCTCTGGTCATCGTGGTGACCGTGTTCATGCTGGTCACCCTGCCGTTGTGGCTCGTCGTCACGGCCGCGGCCTCGCTGCGGCTGCCGCCGCCGCAGCGGCGCGGAGCCAGGTTCGTGTGGTTCGCGGTGGCGTGGCTGACGCTGGAGTCGGCCGTGCTGATCGCCTGCCTGTGGTTGTGGGTGGCGGGCGCGTTCGGCCGCGACCGGCATCAGGCCCGGCACTACGGGCTGATCAGGTGGTTCCTGGCCAAGGTGTACGGGGCCGCGGTGCGGATCTTCCGGTTGACGGTGGAGATCGAGGAGCCGGAGGTCACCGAGGAGGAACGGGCGGCGCGGTTGTCGCGGCCCATCGTGGTGTTGGCGCGGCATGCCGGCCCAGGCGACTCCTTTTTACTGATTTATCACCTTTTATCCCTTTATACGCGGCAGCCGCGCATCGTCATGAAGGCCGCCCTGCAGTTCGACCCCTCGCTCGACGTGGTCGTCAACCGGCTGCCGAACGCCTTCGTCCCGCGCCGGACGGCGCAGAGCGGCGTGGTCGAGGAGATCCGCCGGCTGGCCTCGACGATGGGCGAACGCGACGCGCTGGTGATCTTCCCGGAGGGCGGGAACTTCACCCCGCGCCGCCGCCGGCTGGCCATCCGGCGGCTGGAGGAGAAGGGGCTGGCCGAGGAGGCGTCGCGGGCCCGCGGCATGGACCATCTGCTGCCGCCCCGGCCGAACGGCTCGATCGCGGCCATCGAGGCCTGCCCGTCGGCCGACGTCGTCTTCGTCGCCCACACCGGCCTGGACGACCTCATCACGCTCGGCGACGTCTGGCGCAAGCTGCCGGTCAGCGCGCGGATCACGGCCAAGTGGTGGCGGGTGCCCGCCGATCAGGTGCCCAGGGAGCGCGAGGCGCAGATCCGCTGGCTGTTCGACCACTGGGAGCGGATCGACGCCTGGATCGGCGAACAGCGCATGGCCCGCACCTGAGCCGGGCGGACGGGGCAGAAAGCGATTTCCATCATGGGAACAAACGCCCGAAAATATGGAAAACCGGTGGCTCCCCAGCCGGGGCGATCAATGCTGATCTGAAGGGGTCATCCCACCCGACCGCGAGGAGACCCGTGAAGATCCGCAGCCTGCCCGCCGCAGCCCTGCTCGCGACCGCCCTGGGCGCCGCCGTCCTGGCCGGCGCCGTGCCCGCCGCCGGCGCCGCGACCGTCCCGGCCGGAGCGCACGCGCTCTCGCCGCTGCCGCCCGACTGGTACTGGTCCAGCCACTACGCCACCTTGGCCGACTGCCGGGCGGCCTTCACGGACGAGGCCCAGAACGGCCAGTACACCGGCCTCGCGCCCTGCCGCTGGTACAACGGCGACCGGTACCGCCCGGCCGGCTACTACTTCCTCTACTACATCCCCTGACCCACGCTCAGCCGATGGCGGCGATCTCGATCCTGGCCGGGTCGTCCGGCGCCACCAGGCACGGCAGCACGACGCCGCCCCGCTCCAGGCGGTCCTCCATGGCCCGGGCGGGACGGGCGGCGCGCTCGATCTCGTACGCGCCGCCGGACCGGGGCGTCACCCGGAGCTTCAGCCACCAGACGTAGCGCCCGTTGAGCTTGTTCTCGGTGTTCTCGGCGGTCAGGACCGCGGCCTCGCAGGGCAGCGCCGCCGCGCGCTCGGCCGCCGAGAACGTGCTCAGCATGGCCGACTCCAGGCCCGCGAACGAGAAGTGGCCCAGCGCCAGCATCCCCGCGGCTAGGAATAAGATCCCGGCTCCCGCGTACGCCCCGACCCGGGTCTCCGGCCGCCGCCTCAGCCTGAGGAACAACACCACGCCCACGATCACCGCGATCACGGCGACCATCCCGAAGACGTTCGATGCCATCGTCGTTCCCTCACCGTGGGCGGTTGTGATCGCCTAGATCCTGGCGGCTCGGGCGCCCGACGGGCAAGCGCCCCATCAGGCGGGGGCGTCAGGCGGGGGCGCCGGGCGGGAGCACCGGCACGGCGGGCGGGCCGTCTTCGATGAGGCGGAGCAGCGCGTCGGTGTCGAGGTGGCGCTCCACCAGGTCGCCGAGCGCGTCCAGCCGCTCCTCCCTGAGCCTGGCGAAGTCGGTGTCGGGCGCGGGCGTGAAGTCGCGGCCCGCGCGGGCGGCCACGTCGGCCAGGAACGCGCGGCGGAAGCCGTCGTTCTCCATGGCCCCGTGCCAGGTGGTGCCCCAGACGTCGCGCACCCGGCAGCCGTCGAGGAACGGCTCGCCGCCCTCGACCACCGCCCGCCCGTGATGGATCTCGTACGCCGACACCACCTGCCCGTACGCCTCGCCCACCGGCCGGGCCAGCCGCTTGTCCCGGTCGAATCGCACGCGCACGGGCAGCAGCCCGAGCCCGTCCACCCGGCCGGCGCCCGATTCGACCTCGTCCACGATCTCCCTGGCCAGCATCTGGAAGCCGCCGCAGATGCCGAGCACCGGCCCGCGCCGCTCCAGCAGCGCCCCGGCAATGCCGCTCGCGCGCAGCCAGGCCAGGTCGGCGACGGTGGCGCGGGAGCCGGGCAGGACGACCAGGTCGGCGTCGTCCAGTTCGGCCGGGTCGGTGACGAAGCGCACCACCACGCCGGGCTCGGCGGCCAGGGCGTCCAGGTCGGTGAAGTTCGAGATGCGCGGCAGGCGCACCACGGACACCCGCAGCGTCTGCCGCCCGTACGGCCGCCCGCGCACGACCGCGCGGCTGTCCAGGGCCAGGGAGTCCTCGACGTCCAGCCAGAGCCCGTCCAGCCAGGGCAGCACCCCGTAGACCGCGCGCCCGGTCAGGCGGCGCAGCTGGTCGAGGCCGGGTTCGAGCAGTTCGAGCGCGCCGCGGAACTTGTTCACCACGAATCCGGAGATGAGGGCCTGGTCGGCGGGCTCCAGCAGGCCGACCGTGCCGTAGAAGGAGGCGAACACGCCGCCGCGGTCGATGTCCCCGACCACGATCACCGGCAGGTTCGCGGCCCTGGCCAGCCCCATGTTCGCGATGTCGCCCCGGCGCAGGTTGATCTCGGCCGGGCTGCCCGCGCCCTCGCAGACGACCACGTCGTACTGCTTCCTGAGCCGCTCCAGCGACTCCAGCGCGGTGGCGCGCAGCAGGTCGCGTAGCTCGCCGTACTCCATGGCGTCCACGTCGGCGACCGGCCGGCCGAGTAGCACGACCTGGCTGCGCCGGTCGCTGCCCGGCTTGAGCAGGATCGGGTTCATGTCGGCGACGGGTTCGAGCCCGGCGGCCTGCGCCTGCATGGCCTGGGCCCGGCCGATCTCGGCGCCGCCTGCGGTGACGTACGAGTTGAGCGACATGTTCTGCGCCTTGTACGGCGCGACGCGGACGCCCCGGCGGGCCAGCCAGCGGCAGATTCCCGCGGTCACCACGCTCTTGCCCGCGTCCGACGTGGTTCCCGCCACCAGCAACGCCCCGTTCATGCGGATCAGGCTACATCTCGCGAAAAATCACCCATTTACGAAATCTGTGACTTCTGCCACTCTGGCTAGAACGGATGCCTAGAACAGCATTCTAGATTTTCCTACTGGAAGGATGGGCATGGTCGGGACGTTGGGTTCTCCGCGCGCCGGCGCCATCGACGCGCGGACCAGGGCGCCGTTCGGCTGGGCGCCACTGGTCGTGCTCTTCATCGTCGGACTCGTCGACCGCATCGAGCACAACCTGCTGGCGGGCGTGCTCCCCGAACTGAAGACCGAGTGGGCGCTGAGCGACACCACGCTCGGCTCGATCCCCACCGCCGCGGCCCTGGCCGGCGTGCTCGTCGCGCTGCCCGCCGGATACCTCGCCGACAGGCTCAACCGCACCCGCATCATCGCGGTGGTGGTCTTCGTCTGGGCCATCGCCACCCTCGGCTCCGGGCTGGCCACCGGGTTCGTGATGTTCTACCTGATGCGCGTGCTGCTGGCCGCCGCGGAGACCATCGACAACCCGGCCTCGGGCAGCCTGCTGGCCGACTACTACCCGCCGATCACCCGCGCCAAGGCCTACGGCCTGACCCGGGTCACCACCTACCTCGGCGGCCTGGGCACGATGCTCGGCGGCGTGCTGGCCGACACCTTCGACGACTGGCGCGTCGCCTTCTACATCATGGTCGTCCCCGGCCTGCTGACGGCGCTGCTGGTCTGGTTCCTGCGCGAGCCCGCGCGCGGCGAGCTGGACAGGCAGGTGGCGCTCGCCCAGCCGGGCGCCGCGCCCGCCCCCGCCCCCGCGCACCCCAAGATCACCAGGGCCACCTTCCTGCCACAGCTGCTCCGGGTGCTGACCGTGCCGAGCCTGGTGTTCGTCTGCGCCGGGCTCTCCCTGCTCACGCTCGGCCTGGCCGGCATCTTCTACTGGCTGCCCATGCTCATGGTCCGCGCCTACGGCGTGGGCACCGGGTCGGCGGCCTCCCTGACCGGGCTGATCACCATCGCGGGCACGCTGATCGGCACCCTGGCCGGCTCGTGGCTGGGCCGCAAGTGGCACGGCACCCGCAAGGGCGGCCGGCTGCTGGCCGGCGGCGGCGGCATCACCGCCGGCTCCGCCGTGCTGGCCGTGGCGCTGGCCATGGACTCCGTCACCTGGCTCACCGTGCTGACGCTGCTCGCCTGCTGCCTGATGTCGCTGGCCATCCCGAACATGACGGCCTGCCTGGCCGACGTGGTCCCGGCCGGCGTGCGCGGCATGGGCTTCGCCGTCCTGCAACTGCTCACCACGCTGGGCGCCGCGTTCGGGTCGCTGGTGGTCGGCGCGGCCTCGGACGGGTTCGGCTCGCTCACGGCCGGCATGTACCTGCTGATCGTCCCCATGGTGGCCGGCGGCCTGCTCACGCTGGGCGCGCGGGCCTCGTTCGAGCGCGACGCCCAGAAGGTGCTGGACGCCGCCCGCTTCTGAGCATGGCGCGAGTGATCCCGCACCGCCGATAATTCCTCCGCAAGCCACCCCGATGGCCTTCGCTGAGAGGCGGCGCGGAGATGACGTCAGAGGTGCCTTCCGGCGGGCCGTACCGGCTGGCCCGCCGGGTCGTGTCGCGATCGCCGCGATTACCCCTGCTGGCCGGGGTGGCCGCGGCGGCCTGCGCGGCGGCGGCCCTGGTCACCGGCGCGTGGCCGGAGCTCGCCACCGCGGCCGGATTCGTCAGCGGCGCGGGGCTGACCCTGGCCGGGCTGCGCGGCGTGGCCGCCGCGCAGAACGCCGAGCTGACCAGGCTGGGCGAGCTGGTGGAGCGCCGGGCCGAGCAGGTGACCGCGCTCAGCCACGAGCTGCGCACCCCGCTCAGCATGATCAAAGGCGGCGTCGACCTGCTGCTCGAACGCACCCCCGGCCCGCTCACCGCCGCCCAGGAACGTTTCCTGACCACCGTCGACCAGCAGTGCGGCCAGGTGATCGGCCTGTGCGAGAGCCTGCTCACCCAGGCCAAGATCGAGGCCGGGCTCTTCACCCCCCGGCTGGAGAAGATCGACGTCTCGGTCGTCGCCCGCGACGTGGTCACCGCCATGCGCGCGCTGTGCGCCGAGCGGAACCAGCGCATCACGCTCGACACCCCGCAGGTCACCCCGCTCATCGCGGCCGACCCGATGCTGGTCGCGCAGGCGTTCACCAATCTGCTGTCCAACGCCGGCCGGTTCACCACCGAAGGTGGCAGCATCGATGTACGGGTGATGGTCATCGACACGGGGATCGCGGTGTACGTCACCGACGACGGCGCGGGAATGACGAGAGAGCAGCGCCGGCGGCTGTTCCACCGGTTCGCCACCGGGCGGCCGCTGGCCGACGGCACCGGGCTCGGGCTGGTCATCACCAAGACGATCGTCGAACTGCACGGCGGATCCATCATGGTCGACACGACCTCCATGCGCGGCACCACGTTCCTGTTCACCCTGCCGAAGGGGGCACCATGAGCACCGTCCTGGTCGTCGACGACGAACCGCAGATGCGCACCATCGTGGAGTTCGCCCTGCAGACCCACGGTTTCACCGTGCACACCGCGCCCGACGGCGCGACCGCGCTCAACCTGCTCAGCCGCCGGCACGTCGACCTGGTCGTGCTCGACGTGCTCATGCCCGTGCTCGACGGGCTCACCGTCTGCGAGCGCATCAGGGCCACCTCGGACGTGCCGATCATCCTGCTCACCGCGCTCTCCCAGCACGAGGACGTCATCGCCGGCCTGGAGCGCGGCGCCGACGACTACGTGGCCAAGCCGTTCCACCCGCGCGAGGTCGCCCTGCGCGCGGCCGCGCTGATCCGGCGGGCGAACAAGGACACCGGGAAGGACACCATGAAGGCCGGCAAGCTCGGCATCGACGCCAGGCAGCGCGTCGCCACCTTCGACGGGGTGCCGCTCGACCTGCCGTACACCGAGTTCGCGCTGCTCGCCCACCTGGCCAGGTACGCCGGGCAGCCGCAGTCGTGGCGCGACCTGCTGCGCGCGGTGTGGGGCACCACCGAGCTGATCGGCGGCCGCGACATCGTCAAGAGCACCGTCTACCGGCTGCGCTCCCGGCTGGCCGCGCTGCCGGGCGCCGCCGGATACGTGCAGACCGTGCGCGGCGTCGGCTACCTGATGCCGGAAGATCCAAAGGCCGGGTAACGCCGCCGTCACCAAGCCTCACCGACCTGTTACCGGCGATGACCTCCGCGCGGCCTAGGTTCTGATCACGGGAATCCAACGGCCCGTCCGAGGAGGTCATCTCATGGCTTCACCGCATCGCCGCCGCCTGCGTCCGGCTCTGGTGTTCACCGCTGTCGGCGTCCTGGTCTGCGCGGGCTGCGTCCGCCCGGCCGGCGGGGCGCGTACGGAAGAACCGAACAAGGTGACGGTCGCCTGCGGCGCGACCGAGGAGTGGTGCGCGGCGATGACCGCGGCCTTCACCGCCAAGACCGGGATCGCCGCCGAGTTCGTCCGCCTGTCCAGCGGCGAGGCGCAGGCCAGGATCCTGGCCGCCAGGGACAACCCGGAGTTCGACGTGTGGCACGGCGGCCCGGCCGACGGGTACGCGGCGGCGGTCGGCCACGGCCTGCTGGAGCGGTACGTCTCGCCGAACGCGGCCGACATCCCGGCCAGGTACAAGGACGCGGACGGCCGCTGGACCGGCGTCTACGTGGGCGTGCTCGGCTTCTGCGACAACACCAGGGTGCTCGGCGAGAAGCGGGTGCAGGCGCCGCGCTCGTGGCAGAGCCTGCTCGACCCGGCGCTCAAGCAGAACGTCGGCATCGCGCACCCGGTCACCTCCGGCACCGCGTACACCGCGCTGTGGACGCAGGTCACGCTGAACGGCGGCGCGGCGGACGCGGCGTTGCGGTACATGAAGCAGCTGCACCCCAACGTGCTGCAGTACAGCAAGTCGGGGGCCGCGCCCGCGCAGCAGGTCGCCAGGGGCGAGATCGGCGTGGGCGTCGTCTTCTCCCACGACTGCGTGGCCACCAGGGAGCAGGGGTTCACCGACCTGACCGTCACGTTCCCCACCGAGGGCACGGGCTACGAGGTGGGCGGCGTCGCGCTGATCAAGGGCGGGCCGTCGCCGGCCGCCGCGAAGAAGTACATCGACTGGGCGCTCACCCCGGCGGCGCAGGAGATCGGGCCGACCGTCCGGTCGTACCAGGCGCCGACCAACCCGAAGGCCAAGCGGTCCGACAAGGCCGTGGACCTGTCCGCGGTCAAGCTCATCGACTACGACGCGGCCGCGGCCGGCGCGCTCAAGAGCGACCTGATCAGGCGTTTCGACGCCGAGGTCGCGCAGGCACCGAAATCCTGACCCCGGCCCGGGCGGCGATACAGGGGCCCGTCGCCCGGGCCGGTTCACCAGCGGGGAGAACGTTCATGACCACTGTGCTGCCCTCTTCGGAATCACCGCCGGCCGCCGAGTCGCCGCCGGCCGCGCCGCGCCGCCGGCGCCGCGAGCCGGTGGTCGTGCTGGCCATCGCCGGCTGCGTCGTGCTCGTGGTCGCGGGGAGCGTCGTCCCGCTCACCGCGGTGCTGAGCGCGGCGCTGTCGGGCGAGGCCATGCCGCACTACGTGCGCTTCTTCACCTCCGCCGTCGGCCTGCGCATCCTGTGGAACACGCTGGTGCTCGGCGTGCTGACCGGGCTGTGCGGCACCGCGATCGGGTTCCTGTTCGCGTTCACCCAGACCAGGCTGGACGTGCCGGGCAAGCGGGTGCTGCACGTCATCGCGCTGGTGCCGGTGGTCAGCCCGCCGTTCGCGGTGGCCACGGCCACGATCGTGCTGTTCGGCCGGCGCGGCCTGGTGACGCACGGCCTGTTCGGCCTCTCCTACGACATCTACGGGCTCGACGGGCTGGTGTTCGTCCTGTCGCTGTCGCTCTTCCCGGTGGCCTACCTGGGCCTGCTCGGCATGATGCGGGGCCTGGACCCGGCCATGGAGGAGGCCGCCATGACCATGGGCGCCTCCCGCTGGCGGGTGTTCCGCACGGTGATGTTGCCGCTGCTCGCGCCGGGGCTCGCGGCGCCGTTCCTGCTGCTGTTCGTGGAGGCCATCGCCGACCTGGCCAATCCGCTCGTGCTCGGCGGGGACCACACCGTGCTGGCCGGCCGCGCGTACCTGGCCGTCACCGGCGAGTACGACACCACCAGCGCGGCCGTCTACAGCCTGATCCTGCTGGTGCCCGCGCTCGGCGTGTTCGCCGCGCAGCGATACTGGCTGAGCAGGAAGGTCCGGGCCACCGTCACCGGGCGGCCGTCCGGCAGCGTGCACCTGGTCACGAGCTGGGTGCGCTGGCCCGTCTACGCGCTGGCCGTGCTGGTGGCGCTGGTCATCGTCGCCGTGTACGGCACCGTGGTGGCCGGCGGGATCACCCGGGTGTTCGGCGTCGACTACGCGCTGACCTTCGAGCACCTGCGCGAGGTGCTGCTCGGCGTCGGGCGCGAGGCGCTGAAGGACACCACGCTGCTGGCCGCGATCGCGACGCCGGTGGCCGGGGTGTCCGGGCTGGTGATCGCCTGGCTCGCGGTCCGGCACCTGCCCAGGGCCGGAGGCTGGCTCGACCTGGCGGGCACGCTCGGCGTGGCCGTGCCGGGGACCGTGCTCGGCATCGGCTACCTGCTGGCCTACCGTCCGGACCGGTACGTGGGCGACTGGCTGGTCGTGCCGGGAATCGTGGGCGGCGGCGCGGTCGGCGGCGGCGCGGTCGCGATCGTGCTGGCGTACATCATCCGGTCCGTGCCCGCGGGGCTGCGTACCGGGACGGCGGCGCTGTCGCAGCTGCACCCCAGCCTGGAGGAGGCGTCGGCGGACCTGGGCGCGGGGCCGCTGCGCACGTTCCGCCGGGTCACGCTGCCGCTGATCCGGCCGGCCCTGCTCACCGGGCTCGGCTACGGCTTCGCCCGCTGCATGACCTCGATCTCGACGATCATCCTGCTGGTCACGCCCGGCACCAGCATCATCACCTCGCAGATTCTCAGCGCCGCCAACACCGGCCGCTACGGCGTCGCCTTCGCCTACTGCACCGTGCTGACCGCGCTGGTGCTGGCCGGGTTCGGGGTCATCAGGCTGATCGTCGGCCGGGCCCCCACGCTGCACAGAGTCTCTTCGGAAAGGCAGGGCGGATGACGGCCGTCACCTGGCAACCCCAGAACCGCGCGGAGACCCGGCCGGGCCGGCTCCACCTCGACCGGCTCACCAAGGCCTTCCACGCGGCGCGCGGCTCCGACCCGGTCGTCGCGGTCGACGCGGTCACGCTCGACGTGGCGCCCGGCGAGTTCATCACCCTGCTCGGGCCGTCCGGCTGCGGCAAGACCACCACGCTGCGCATCGTGGCCGGGCTTGAGACCGCCACGCACGGCCACGTCAGGCTCGACGGCCAGGTGATCGACGCGCTGCCGCCGCAGCGCCGGCCGATGGCCATGGTGTTCCAGAGCTACGCGCTGTTCCCGCACCTCACCGTGGGCGAGAACATCGCGTACGGGCTGCGTACCAGGCACCGCGGCAAGGACGAGACGGACACCGCCCTGCGTATCGCGCTGACCAGCATGAACCTGGTCGGTCTGGCCGACCGCAGCCCGCACGAGCTGTCCGGTGGCCAGCAGCAGCGGGTGGCGCTGGCCCGCGCGCTGGTCGTCCAGCCCAAGGTGCTGCTCTTCGACGAGCCGCTGTCGAACCTGGACGCCAAGCTGCGCGGCGCCATGCGCGCCGAGATCCGCAGGATCCAGCGCAGGCTCGGCATCACCAGCCTGTACGTCACCCACGACCAGGACGAGGCCATGACCCTGTCGGACCGGGTGGTGGTGATGAACCAGGGCCGCATCGAGCAGGTGGCCACCCCGGCCGACATCTACTTCAGGCCGGCCACCGTGTTCGTGGCCGACTTCATCGGCCGGGCCAACTTCGTCGAGGTCGTGCCCGAGCGCGTGGACGACACGGGCGCGGCGGTGACCGCGCTCGGCCGGCCGATGACCGTGCCCGCGCACCCCGAGGTGCGCCCGAACTCCCCCGCCTACCTGATGCTCCGGCCGGAGACGCTCTCCCTGGCCCCGGCCGGGGACGGCGGCACCGGGTCGGTGCTGCGCGCCACCTTCCACGGGCACAGCGTGGACTACGAGGTGGAGACGCGCGCAGGAACGCTGTCGGTGACCGTGCCCGGGCCTGATCCGCAGGGCCTGCTGGCCGAGGGCACGAACGTCACCGTCACCGCCGATCCGGCTCGGGCGTACGTGTTGACCAAAGCGCAGTAGTCTCGACGGGTCATCGGGGCGGATCGGCCGGCGGGAGTGCGGATGGAACGGTGGGACCGGTGGCGCTCAGCCACCTCACTGCGGTTGCTGGCGCTGGCCCTGGCCGCGCTCCCCCGGCTGCTCGACCTCCGGCTCCCCAGCCCGCCCATGGCCGAGGACGAGTGGGAGCACGCGTTCGTGGTGGGCAGCGTGCAGGTGGCCGACGGCTACTTCGATCCGCCGCTCGCCCAGCAGTGGTTCGAGTTCGTCGGGTCGTCCGGGCTGGTCGTGCTGGTGCTCGCGGTGGTGTTCGCTCTGCCCGACCGGCACACTCGCCCGGCCACCCGGTGGGCGGCCGGGCTGCTGGCCGCGTACGGCGTGATCAGCGGCTGGGTCGGGATGAGCGCGCTGGAGCACGCGGACAGCGCCGGGATGGGTGAGCAGTTCTTCCTCGCGCCGTTCTACTTCCTCAGCGCGCTGGCCCTGCTGGCGAGCCTGCGCGTGGCCCGCCGCACGACGCCGCCGGACTGACCCGGCAGTGTCGCCGGTCGGCGTTCCTGCCGGCTGCCGGTGACCTTCCGCGTCCAGAACGGTCGTACCGGCCTCCTACCATGACGGCCATGAGCACGCACGCATTCACGCTGGCCGCGAAGGGGCCGTTCGACTTCGGCGCCATGCTGCGTTTCGTCGAAGACTGGCCGGCCACCAGCGCGCTGCCCTCCGACGGGCGCACGCTGCGTTTCGCCTATTGCGCCGAGTCCGACTGGCGGCCGATCGGCGTGAGCGTGACCGCCGCGCCGGGCGGGGTCGAGGTCGTCACCACGCGGCCGGCGGGCCCGGCGATCCGGGGCGAGGTGGCGCGCATCCTGTCGCTCGACGTCGACGGCGCCGGCTTCGCCGCGCTCGGCGCGGCCGATCCGGTGCTCGGCGACGTGCAGCGGCTGCGGCCGGGGCTGCGTCCGGTGTGCTTCTGGAGCCCGTGGGAGGCGGCGTGCTGGGCGGTGATCGTGCAGCGCTCGTCGATGCACATCGCGGCCCGCATCAAGCAGCGCATCGCCGACCGCTACGGCGCGCGGGTCACCGTCGACGGGCACGAATACACCGCCTTCCCGCCGCCGGTGTCACTGCTCGACGCCGACGGGCTCGGCCTGCCCGCGCAGAAGGAGGAGTGGGTGCGCGGCCTGGCCCAGGCGGCGCTCGACGGCGTGCTCACCGCCGAGCACCTGCGCTCGCTCGACCCCGACGACGCCCTGGCCGAGCTGCGGGCCCTGCCCGGCGTGGGGCCGTTCTCCGCCGGGCTGATCCTGATCCGCGGCGCGGGCGCGCCCGACGCGTTCCCCGGCGACGAGCCGCGCCTGTTCGGGATCCTGCGCGAGGTCTACGGGCTGCCCGACGACGCCACGCCGGCCGCCTACCGGAAGCTGGCCGACGCCTGGCGGCCCTACCGCTCGTGGGCCTCCTTCCTGTTCCGCGCCACCGGGTATCAGAACCCGCGCTGACCAGGCGCCCCGGCGGAGTCCGCGCTGATCGGGCCCGCGCCGGAACCCGCGCTGATCGGCCCCGCGCCGGAACCCGCGCTGATCAGGCGCCGCGGCCGACCGCCAGTTCGGCGGTGTGCGTACGGCCGCGCGACCCGGCCAGGTTCACCGTGATCGCCGGGCGCTCCCCCGGCACCACGGTGACCGTCGGGTCGGCCGCGATCAGGCGGTGCGCCGGGTGGTCGAGCGTGACGGTCACGCCGCTCACCGTACGGCCCGGGTCGGAGACCGCCACCGTGATCCGGCCGGCCGCCTGCCTGACCAGCACCGCGCACGGCGCGCTCGCGGTCACGCCGCCCGCCGCGCCCGCCGCCCAGAACGTGGCCGCGAGCAGGACGCCCCGGCCGACCGATCTGCCGTGCGCGCGCACGGCCTGCACCTCGGCGGTGTTGGCCAGCACCTCGGCCCGGTCGAACGCCTCGGTCTGCGCCAGGCTCGCGGTCGGCAGCAGGATGTAGGCGTAGGCCGCGTTCGCCGGGTTCGCGCCGTGGTCCAGCCAGAGCGTGACGTAGTCGCGTGCCACCTGCCCGTTCCCGCCGCCAGTCGAGGCGCCGTCGTTGATCGCCCGCCAGCTGTCGGCACGCCGCTCGCGCAGCGTGCGCAGCCCGCTCGAACCGGACGGGAAGACGTAGCCGCCGACGCCGTCGAGGTGCGCCCAGCGTCCGTCCTGGCCGGTGGTCAGCTCGGCGGTGGTGCCCCGGTTCTCCACGACCGTCTCGATCGGGCGGCCGTCGCCGCTGGTGATGCCCGCGCCCAGGCAGACCACCGCGTCGTCCAGGAACACCCAGCTCTTCCTGGCCCGCAGCGTGGTGCCCGCCGCCATCAGGTCGAGGCTCGCCAGCCCGTACGTGCCCGCCGCGACGCCGCCGGCCCAGGCGTTGGCCGGGCGGAACGTGCCGGTGCCGCCGGACGAGACCGCCGGGTCGCGGTGCCTGGTGTCGACGGTGGTGCCAGGCAGCCGGTAGGAGTTCACCGTCGGCCAGTAGTCGTCGGCGTAGTGCCCGGTGTCGGTGTGCAGGTAGGTGACGCCGTCGCCCTGGTACCAGGCCCGGTAGTTCTCGCCGTTGCCGCACTCGTACATGGCGATGCGTCTCGACGACAGGCTGAGCGCCATCGACCAGCCCGGACGGCGGTGCACGACCCGGTCCATGGCCGCGAACACGTGGTGCGCGGTGGGCCTGGGCACCGGGGTGAGCCGGGCGTCGGCGAGCACGGCGCCGGCCCTGGCGGTGGCGGCGATCCCGGCGCTCGCCAGGAACTCACCCCGCTCGATCCAGCCCTTGGCCAGGCAGCGGAACCGGGTGGCGTACGGCTCGGGCGCGCCGGCGGCGAGTTGCAGGATGGCGTCCACGGTGTCGCGTCCGGCGTCGGAGTCGCGGTTGAACTGCCGTGACACCGCCCGGCCGCGCACGCTGTCCATCATCAGGCCGTCGTGGATCCACGGCGCGTAGGTGCGTTCGACCGCGTCGAGCACGACGGCCACGGCCGGGTCGGTGACCTGCCAGGGCGAGCCGCCGAGCAGGCCGAGCACGGCGCTGACCGACTGCAGCAGCACCACGCCGTACGAGCCGGTGTAGGCCACCACGTCGTGCTGGATGAACGAGCCGTCGGCGTAGTAGCCGTCGCCCGAGCTGACGTAGCCGAACAGGGTGCGCCGGCCGCCGTCGCGCACGTCGGACAGGCCGTCGCGGGCGAGCGCCAGCTTGGCCGGCTCGTCGCCGACCGCGCCGCGCAGCGCCACGATCAGCGCCTTGTCCGCCCGGTTCGCGCCGGTCTCGGCGAAGTTCGCGAGGTTGGTACGGCGGTCCGGGTTGGGGCAGAACCGGTCGACGGCCCTGATCCAGGCGGCCCGCTGCGTATCGCTGATCACCTCGTGCATGAGGACGCAGGTGTCCATCAGCGCCCGGGGCGCGCCGATCTCCCAGTGCCACCAGTTGCCGGTCTCGCGCTTGGACTCGTTGTAGGCGCGGGCGTGGAGGAAGTCGAGCCCGCCGAGTAGGTCGGCGGTCAGCGTGTCGTCGCCGTGCAGGGCCGAGCCGGGCGTGGCCCAGGCGACGGCCAGGGTGCGCAGCCGCTGGTAGCTGCTCGCGATGTCGCCGGACACGCCGGTCAGCGGCAGGTCGGCCCAGAGCGAGGTGCGGCCCGCGGCGGTGTTCAGTCCGGCGCGCAGCTCGGTGGCGGCGGCGTTCAGCCTGGCCAGCGGCGCGGCGAAGGCGGGGTCCGCCGGGTCGAAGGGGACTCCGGTGATGAGCGCGGCGGCCTTGGCGCGCAGCGCGGCGTACGTCTCGGGCGTGGGAGCGGCGGCATTGGTGGCGGGGGTGGCAGTGGCGGGGGTGGCCGTGTCGGCGGCGGCCGGGGTGCCGCCGAGCAGCGCCGCGCCGGCGCCTGCGGCCAGCGTGCCGAGGAAGGCCCGGCGTCCTGGACGAATGGACGGCATGCTCTCTCCTGCAACGTGGGGGGATGCACGCAGAGTATGTAAGCGCTTTCCGAAGCCGTCAACGGCTTTCCCGATCTTTCTGCCGCTTTCCATCGCCTTACTGCGGCGCTCCGGTAAAGCCGGATAGAAAGCGCTTGCTGTCCAACCGCTCGCCGCTTTCCCGCATCAAAGACGTCAGGGAACTCGATCACGGGGGTTGTCGATGGGACGCGTTCCACTGCTGCCGGGCGACCCCCGGCAGATCGCGGACTACTGGCTCGCGGGCCGCCTGGGGGCGGGCGGCCAGGGCGTGGTGTACGAGGCGTACGACGCGGCGGGCGCCCGGGTGGCGGTCAAGGTGCTGCACGGGACCATGAGCAGGCTGGACAAGGAGGTCACCGCGACGCGCCGGGTGGCGTCGTTCTGCACCGCCAGGGTGCTGGCCGTGGGCGGCGACGGTGACGGCGAGGGGGCCAGGCCGTACCTGGTCAGCGAGTACGTCGAAGGCCCCAGCCTGCGCCAGGCGGTCGCCGGCGGGCCCGTCTTCACCGGCGACGACCTGCGCAGGCTGGCGATCGGCATCGCGACCGCGCTGCTGGCCATCCACCGGGCGGGCGTGGTCCACCGGGATCTGAAGCCGGAGAACGTCCTGCTGGGCGCGGACGGGCCGCGGGTCATCGACTTCGGCATCGCCCGTACCGAGGACATGTCGCTGACCGCGTCGCGGCAGGTGGCGGGCACGCCCCGGTACATGGCACCGGAGCTGCTGCACGGCGACAGGGCCGGGCGGCCGGCCGACGTGTACGGGTGGGGCGCGGTGGTGCTGTTCGCGGCCACCGGGCGCGACCCGTTCGAGGGCGAGCACCTCGGTTACGTGATGAACCAGGTGATCACCGCGGATCCGGACGTGTCCGTGCTGGCCGAGCCGCTGCGCACGCTGGTGGCCGCCGCGCTGCGCAAGGACCCGGCCGCGCGGCCGACGGCGGAGACGCTGCTGCGCGGGCTGCTGGGCGGCACCGGCACGCCCCTCGACCAGGCACCCCCCGATGACCCGTCCCTCGACCAGGCGGCCCCCGCGGGCGGCGGGGACTTGCTTCGGGCGGGCAGCGATGCCGCCGCCGAGGTCCGGCCACGGGACGCCGAAGGCGACCCCGCGCTCGCCGACCTGGCCGAGCAGGCGTACGCCGGGCTGGACGAGGCGGGCCGGCGGCTCGCGCCGCACCTGCTGCTGCGCCTGGTGAGCCCGCTGCAGCAGGCCGCCGACGTGCTGCGCCCGGCCGGCGCCGACGAACTGCTGCACGGCGACGACCCGGACACCGCCGAGCGGGTCCTGACCGCGTTCGACGGGCTGCTCGTCCGCCAGGACGACACGGTCATGCTGGCCAACGCGGCGCTGTTACGCGCCTGGCCCCGGCTGCGCGAGTGGGTCGACGCCGACCGCGACGGCCTGCGCCTGCACCACGAGCTGAGCAACGCGGCCCGCCTGTGGCGCGACAACGGCGCCAAGACCGCCGACCTCCACCAGGGCACCTCACTCGACCGGATGCTCGAACGGGCGGCCGACGGCCGGCAGCGCCTGCCGCTGACCCCGGTCGAACGCGGTTTCCTGGCGGCCTGCATCGCCCACCGCAGGACCCGGACCAGGCGCAGGCGGACGCTCACCGCGGCGCTGGCCGTGCTGCTGCTGATCTCGCTGGGCGCGGTGTTCGTCGTCGACCAGCAGCGCCGGACGATCGCCGAGCAGGGCGAGACGGTCAGCAGGCAGCTCAGGGAGGCGGTGGGCCGCCGCCTGCCAGGTGAGGCGGCGGCGCTGCGCGCGGCCGACCCGGCGGTGGCGATGCTGCTCTCGGTCGCCGCGCACCGGCTGGCCCCCGGGTCGCGCGAGGTGCGGGCCGGGCTGGCGGCCGCGCTCGGCCAGCGGGAGCTGTCGGCCTTCACCGAGCCGGGCGCCGACGCCGACGCCTCGGTCTACCACCTGGTGGACGGCAGAACCCTGCTGGCCACCGACCTGAACCCGCCGCACGCGGTCCGGGTGTGGGACCTGGAGACCGGGCGGCACACCACGCTCGCCGCCGACCGCCTGCCCAAGCAGGAGGTCACGGTCACGCCGGACGGCCGCACGCTGGTCATCGGCAACGAGGCGGGCGTGCGCCTGTGGGACATCGGCTCGGGCGAGCAGGTGGGCCCGGCCTTCGGCCCGTCGGGGGCGGGCGTGACCATCGCGGAGGACCTGCGCTTCAGCCGCGACGGCAGCGTGCTGGCCATCGACAGGGACGGCGTCGAGTTCTGGGACGTGCGCACCCGGACCCGGCTGTTCCACCGCGAACGCGGCAAGATGGTCGTCCTGCCGCCCGCGGTCGTCTCCGCCGACGGCCGGCTGGCGGTGGCCGTGCTCTCGGCCGAGCAGGGCCTGCGGCTGGTGGACGTCCGTTCCGGGAAGACCCGGCCGCTGCCGGGCAAGGAGCACCGGTACCACCCGGAGTCGGGTGTCCACGCGGCCGACTTCAGCCCGGCCGGGCGCCTGCTGGCCGCCACGGACGGCTCGTCGATGTCCGTCACGGACGTCGGCACCGGCAAGACCGTCAGCCGGGTCGCGTCCACGCCGGGGCTGGCCGAGGTGCGCTTCAGCGGTGACGGCAGGTTCGTGGCGGGGCTCACGTCGTCCGGGCTGGTCAGGTTGTGGACCACGGCCGAAGGCGCGGAGGTGATGCGGTACCGGGTGCGCGGGCAGAGCGGGTCGCTGGCGTTCGGCGCGGGCGATCGCACGCTGCGCGTGCTGACCGACCAGTCGGCCGTGCTGACGCTCGACGTCTCACGCTTCACCCACCCCCCGCTCGCCATGCCCGGCGCCGCCGCGGCCGGGCCGATGTCGGACGACGGCCGGCTCGCGGTGGCCTGGCGCGGCGGCGGCGAGTCCTGGGAGCTGAACGTCGTGGACGTGGCGCGGCGCGCCCCGCTTCCCGGCGTGCGCATGACGGCGACCGCGCCGGGCGTCGAGAGCCTGCCGGTGACCGCGCTCAACGCCGACGGACGGGTGCTGGCCGTGGTGGTCGCCGACCCGCCGTCGGTGGCGCTCTGGGACACGGCCGCCGGCCGCCTGCTCGGCTCGGTCCCCGCGGGTGAGCTGCGCGGCGAGCCGGTCTGGTCGTGGGGGCTGGCCCTGAGCGCCGACGGCCGCACGCTCGCGGTCTCCGCGTTCACCACCTCGCGGACGTGGCTGTGGGACGTGCCCGCCCAGCGCCGCGTCAAGACGTTGGACGAGGTCGGCGGCGCGATCCTGGCCTTCGACCCCGGCGCACGCCGCCTGTGGGCCTTCGCCGGTTTCACCAAGGTGGTGGACCTGCGTACCGGCCGGGTCGAGGAGCCCACGCAGAGCAGGAACGCCCCGCCCGGCCCCTTCACCGCCTTCCATCCGGCCGGCCGGGTGCTGGCCGTGAGCGACCCGCAGCATGGACAGGTGCGCTTCCGCGCCACCTCCGACCTGGCCCCGACCGGTCACGTGCTGAACGCCCACGACGACGCCGTCACCGCGCTGGCGTACTCGCCGGACGGGACCGTGCTGGCCACGGCCGGGCTCGACCACCGGGTGCGGCTGTGGGAGCCGGACACCGGCCTGAGCCTGGGCACGCTCACCGCCGACCACATGGGCGGGATCTCGTCCGTGGCGTTCAGCCCGGACGGGAGCAGGCTGTACAGCATCGACCGGCTCGGCGCGCTGTTCGCGCATCCGCTCGCCGGGCCGCAGGTCGCGGCGGCGGTCTGCGCCCGGGTGGGCCGGGATCTCACGGACGGCGAGCGGCGGCGGCACCTGAAGGAGTTCCCGGCGCTGGAGGTGTGCCCTGGACATGCTCGCTGACGACCGGGTGTCGCGATCGCGGCGAGCTGTCTAGGGTTCGTGTCATCGGGGTGTTCGCCGCATCCCAGGTGTCCGGTGTGTTCGCCTCGTCCAGTTGTCCGGAGTGTTCGCAGAAGGAGCGACATGGCGCAGCCGAGCAGTCGTGAGAGCACGCAGGTCGTCGTCATCGGGGCCGGGCCGGCCGGCCTGACCCTGGCCAATCTGCTGATGCGGGCCGGCGTCGCGTGCGTGGTGCTGGAACGGCAGAGCCGGTCCTACGTCGAGCAACGGCAGCGGGCCGGCGTGCTCGACTACGACGGCACCCGCATCTTCGACGAGTGGGGCCTGGCCGACGCCGTGCTGTCCGGCATGCCCAGGGACAGCACGCTGGAGATCCGCGTCGACGGGGAACCGCGCTTCCTCGACATCCCCACGCTGTCCGGCGGCCGGGCCGGCGTGATCGTCCCGCAGCAGTTGCTCGTCGGCCGTCTCATGAAGGCCCTGCTCGACGGCGGCGGCGACCTGCGTTTCGAGGCGGCCGAGGTGCGCCCGCGCGACCTCGAAGGCCCCCGGCCCACGGTCGCCTACCGTGACGCGGACGGCGTCCAGCACGAGATCGTCTGCGACTACGTGGCCGGGTGCGACGGCCAGCACGGGGTCAGCCGGGCCGTCATCCCCGAAGGGGAGCTGACCACTTACGCCTACGACCACGGCATCGGCTGGCTGACCGTGCTGGCCGAGGCGCCGCCGCCGCGCCACCCGCTGTTCGCGATCACCTCGCACGGCTTCGCCGCGCACTTCCCCCGTGGCCCGCGCGCCAGCCGCTTCTACCTCGAATGCGCGCCCGCCGACGTGCCCGGCGACTGGGCCGACGAGCGGATCTGGGACCAGCTCCGGTTACGGCTCGGCGACCAGGGGCTGCCCACCGGGCCGATCGGCGAGAAGTCCGTGGTGGAGATGCGCAGCTTCGTCGCCGAGCCGATGCGTCACGGCAGGCTCTTCCTGGTCGGCGACTCCGCGCACATCGTCACGCCGATGGGCGGCAAGGGCATGAACCTGGCCATCGGCGACGCGAACGTCCTGGCCCACGCGTTGCGCGCGGCCGTGCGCGACGGGGACGACAAGCAGCTCGACGCGTACTCCGACACGTGTCTCCAGCGGGTGTGGAACTACCAGGAGTTCTGCCGCTGGCTGACCGAGATGACGCACGAGGCCGGCGACGACCGGCTGGCCGGGGCCTTCCGCCGGCGGCTGGCCAGGGCGCGGCTGGAGCGGCTGTTCACCTCCGAGGTGGCCGGCCGGGCCTTCGCCGACCTGGTGGCGGGCGGCTGACCGGGCCCGCTCAGGCCGCCTTGCTGGCGCCGCCCGCCTTCTTGGAACTGGCCGCCTTCCTCACGCCGCCCGCCTTCCTGGCACTGGCCGTGGGCAGGGCCGGCGGCAGGAGGCGGTTGTTGCGCACCAGCCAGGTGGCGCGCAGCAGGTCCGGGGTCAGGTAGCGGTCGTCGCCCAGCGGCCGGACGTAGCGCCTGAACTGCGCGTGCAGGTAGCGGGTGCCCACGCCGAGCGGCAGCGGCCTCATCCGGGCCGCGATGAGGTCGATGCCCTGGGCCGACATGAGGAACTGCACCGCCAGCACGGTCTCCAGCCGGTCGAGGTTGGCGTGCAGGTTCCTGACCGAGGCCATGGCCATCGTGTTGTGGTCCTCCTGGCCGTTCTTGGCCGGGCGTGACAACGTCCCCGCGGGCGTGGCGCGTATCTGCATCTCCGGGACCAGCGCGGTGGCCACGGTCTGCACCTGCACCAGGCCGGAGTTCAGGCCGACCGCGCCGCCCGCCAGGTTGGCCGGCAGGCCGTAGCTCCAGCTCGGCGACAGCAGCCGTGCGGACAGCTCCTGCGAGAGCACGCCGAGGTCGGCGATCTCCGCGTTCAGCGTGTCGGCGGTGTGGCCCATGATGGAGCCGTCCCAGTTGCCGCCCATCACGAACTCGTGGCCCTTGCCGTCCTTGCGGCGGAAGACCAGCGGGTTGGAGGTCGAGGAGTTGGCCTCCCTGATCAGGGTCGTGCGCGCGTCGCCGAGCACCTTCCTGAGCCCGGCCATGATGTGCGGGGCGGCGCGAACGGACACCGCGTCCTGCACACGCGGGTGGTAGTTGGCCGGGTCGAGGCGCTTTCGTCCCTCTTCGGTCATCCAGCCCGAGCCGGCGACCAGCGCGCGCAGCCGCGCGGCGATCGCGTTCTCCTCCGGGATGTGCCGCTCGGCGTGCGTGCGGCCGTCGAGTGAGCCGCGCTCGGCCCTGGTCGCCTCCAGGAACAGCGCGAACGCGCCTTCCGCCTGGTCGGCGAGCGCGTCTGCGCGGTGCACGGCGTGCAGCAGCGACGCGGCCACGACCGTGCTGCCGCTGATGATCGGCAACGCCTCCCCCGCCTCCAGGACGAAGTCCCTGGGCAGCCCGGCCAGCGGCAACATGGCCGAGGCCGGACCCTGCCCGCCCCGGTAACGCACCGGCGCGTCCTCGCCGATCGCGGCCAGCCCGGCCGCCGCCTGCGGCTGCAGATCACCGGTGCCGAGCGAGCCGATCTGCGGCATGACCGGCACGACACCGGCGTTGACCATGGCCAGCAGGCGTTCCGGCACCTCCGGCCGGACCCCCACCTTCCCCCTGGCCATCTGGTTGGCCTTGAGCACCAGGGCCAGCCTCGCCACGTTGTCTGGCAGGGCCGGGCCGACGCCCGCGGCGTGCGAGCGCAGCGTGTTGCGCTGGAACAGCCGCTGCTCGTCCACGGTCAGCGGACGGTCCTTCAGCGGGCCCAGCGCCTGGTTCCAGCCGTAGACCCGCTGGCTCTCCAGCGCCGCGAGCGCGCCTTCGCGCGCCTGGGTCATGCGGGCGCGGGCGGCGGGGGCGAGCCGTACCGTCAGCGGACGGCCGTCGAGGACGGCGAAGGCGTCCCTGATGGAGAACGCGCCGCCGGTCAGCACCAGCTCGACCGGCTGGGCCGCGGAGCGCGTCGCGGGTGGCGCGGGCCGGGCATCCGGGGCGGCCTGCGGCGGCCTTCCCGGGTCCGCGACGGCCTGACCAGGCACGACGGCCGCGGCGACCAGCACCGCGCCCGTGACGATCCGTCCAGCGTTCGACATCCGTGCCTCCTCCGGCCACCACGACGAAGATCAACGCAACTTCGTGTCTAGCCCTCGCGGACGCGGCGCCGAGCACGGCGCGGCACCCGCCGGAGAAGTGCTGACCCATCCTCGACCGGCCGTTGACATCACCCCACGAACCGGACGACGGAGGTCCTGACGGTCACAAGCGACGGGTCCCGGCGGTCAGCGGTGCGGCCTCGCCGATCGCCCGTGCCTGGCGGCCGCGCGCCGGCGTTCGCCCCGGTCGTGCCAGGCGCCGCGGACGTACACCGGCTCTCCCGGCCCGACCAGCTTGAACAGCCGCTTGGACGTGGCCAGCGGCAGCCGCACGCACCCGTGCGAAGCCGGCCGGAGCGGCACCTGCGACGAGCCGTGCATGGCGATGCCGCCGTTGAAGTACATCGCGTTGAACATCGAGCCGAGCGCCCCGGTGGACCAGCCCGGAGAGCGGGCGCCGACCCGGAAGTCGCCGATCGGGGTGTTGGCCACCCGGCACCGGCCGCCGTTGCAGAACTCGATCCCGGCCCCGGTGGAGACGTGCGAGACGAGGACCGGGCGATCCCTGCGGTAGACGGTCAGGAGCTGGGTGCGCAGGTTGATCTCGACCCGGTCGTCCGGGCCGCGCGGCACGAGCGGACGCCGTCGCCGCGGGCGCTCCAGCGCCTGCCACTCCGCGGTGCTCACCTCGCCGCGCGGCGTGAGTCCCTGGCTCTTCTGCAGGGTCCAGACCGCGTAGCGGGTCTGGACGTCGTAGTTCCCGTTGATCCGGCCCCAGTAGAACCCGCCCTGGTGCAGCTTGCGCTGCAGGCGTTCGACTTCGGCGCTGCGATCGCCTGGGGCCACCACGGTGTCGGCCGCCGCGATCCCGCCCGGGACCAGCGGCGCCGTGCAACTGACGACGAGGACGGCGAACCACCGCATTTTGATCACGTATGTGGATTTGCCGTGATCAGGGCATGATGATCCTGGAAAAACGGTCATCTTCGGTAAATTTCTCGGGACGGTCGGTGCGGCGTACCGGCCATTCCCGCACCGGCCCGTCGGTGCGGCGCGCAGACTTTTCGCGGACAGCCGGTCAGTGCCGTGCACCGGCCTTTCGAGGACAGCCGGTCTGTGCGGTGCGCCGGCCTTTCGGGGACAGCCGTTCGGCGCGGTGCGCCGGCCTTTCCTGGGTCCTGCCCTGAAACGCGTGCGCGCGGGTGGACGCCTTTCGTGTGGCGTCCACCCGCGCGTTTCATCCCGGCCCGATCAGGGGCGGCCGGCGGACGCCGGCGGGATCAGCGGTCGCGGCGTTCAGTTGGGCGGGGTCAGGTCGATGAAGTCGCTGCAGTTGCCCGGCCAGGGATCGTTCATGCCCGTTCCCGGCGTCGGGTTGAGCCGGCACTCCGTCTGGAAGACCTGCCCGGACGCGGTGCGCACGGTCACGTGCAGGCGCCCGAGCCTGTTGGCCAGCGAGACGCCCGTGACGCCGCCCGGGTAGTTGTCGATCGACGACAGGTCGTGCCACGTCGGCGTGGTGCGCGGGTCGCGCACCAGGGTCCGGCCGTCGCCGGGCGCCTGCGCGACGAACTTGCGGTTGCCGTGGAAGGCCGTGTCGACGCTGGAGCCGGCGGTCCCCGCCGGACCCGCCGGGCCCTGCGGACCCTGGGGACCCTGCGGGCCGGTCCGGCCGTGGCAGCGGTGGTGGCAGCCGCGGTGCCACGGACGCCAGTGGTTCCAGTGCCGCCAGCCGCCGCCGCACCAGCGGTGTCCGTGACAGCCACGACCGGCCACCAGCGGCGGTTTCTCGTCGCTCTTGACGGCCTGAGCCGTCACGCGGGTGGTCAGGTCGGCGTTCGCCCCGGCGACCGCCGGAGTGAACGGGACGAGGGCGGCGGACGCGGCGAAGACGACATACGTCAGCCGGATCATCGGGTTTGCGGGCATGGGACTTCCGTCTCTCTCGCAGGAATCAGCTGTGGTGCCAGGCCCCGGAGGGAGGTGACGATCCGGAATGCCATGGTCACGTTGTGCTTACCCGCGTGATCGAGTGCGGTCGGCATGCCCGCGCTAATGCCTGGCTAAAGCTTCCGCCGCGCACCGCCAGGCGACTCGCCTTCGACCGTCCGCAGTGGGAGTCGGCGGTTCAGCGCGGGCATGGCCGGCCCGCGTGCGCGGCCTCGGCGGCCAGGTCGATGATCAAGTCGAGCTTGTCGCGTGCCTTGACCAGCTCGCCGATCCGGCTCTCGATGCGGTCGCGCTCGCCGCCCAGCCGCCGGAGCAGCTCGGGGGTGACCTCGCCGGTCACCACGCACGGCATCAGGTCGGCCATCGACTTGCTGGCCAGCCCGGCCGCGTAGAGCTGCTGGATCAGCCAGACCCGCTCCACCGCGTCTTCGGGGTAGTGCCGCTGGCCGCTGGCGCTGCGTTCGGCGACGAGCAGGTGCTGCTCCTCGTAGTAGCGCAGGGCCCGCACGCTCACGCCCGTCTTGGCGGCGAGTTCCCCGATGCGCATGACGGCCTCCCTGGTGATTCGCGTCACAACATTTGCCTCTGACGTCAACGTCAGGTTTTAGCGTATCCGCGAATCACTCGTCACTGAGAACTGCCTGGAGGCAGCCATGCGTATTTCCGGCTCGACCGCGCTCGTGACCGGCGCCAACCGCGGCATCGGCCTGCGTTTCGCGCGGCAACTGCTGGAGCGCGGCGCGAAGAAGGTCTACGCCGCCGCGCGCAATCCCGAGCACGTCGACGTCCCCGGCGTCGAGGCGCTGCGGCTGGACATCACCGACCCGGCCTCGGTCGAGGCGGCCGCCGCCGTCGCCGGCGACGTGACGCTCCTGATCAACAACGCCGGCATCAGCACGGGCACCAACCTGATCGCCGGCGACCTCGCCACGATCCGCCTGGAGATGGAGACCCACTACTACGGGACGCTCGCCATGGTGCGTGCCTTCGCCCCGATCCTCGGCCGCAACGGCGGCGGCGCCGTGCTCAACGTGTTGTCCGCGCTGTCCTGGTTCTCCCACGACGGGGCCAACGCGTACAGCGCCGCGAAGGCGGCCGAGTGGAGCCTGACCAACGGCGTCCGGCTCGAACTGCGCGGCCAGGGCACGCTGGTGACCGGCCTGCATCTGGGCGCCGCCGCCACGGACATGATGGCCGGGTACGAGGGCGAGATGATCGACCCCGAGGACGTGGCCCGCGCCGCGCTCGACGGCATCGAGGCCGATGAGCTGGAGGTGGTCGTCGACGAGTGGAGCGCCAAGGTCAAGGCCGCGCTCGCCGCCGACCCCGCCAGGTTCTACGGCCGCTGACCCGCCCGGACGGCCGCCGACCCGCCCAGGCCGCCGCTGACCCGCGCAAACGCCTGCTGGTCCGGGCGAGCGACCGCGACCCCAGGCGGTTCCGGTGCTCGCACCGATTCCGCCGGACCGGCCCCCCTGTCATCATCGCGGCATGGGTGCCCCCTCCTGGCCGGCGATCCACTCGCCGGCCGCGCTCACCGCCGCGGCGATCGCGGTCGGAACGTACCTGTCCGGCTTCCGTTACGGCGGCAACAGCCCGATCTTCGTGCTCCCGCTGGCCGCAGCGGCGATCGTCTGCTCGTTCTGCGCCGCCGCGCTGACCAGGGCGGGCCGGCCGCGCACCGGCCGGTGGGTGGCCGCGACCTGCTGGGCACTGCTCGCCTACCTGGTCACCACCGCCGTCGCCGCCGAGTACGCGGGCGCCAAGGGCCACACCGACGCCCTGGCCTGGCTCGCGGTGACCTGGCACGCGGCCGGATACATCCTGCCGATCACCCTGTTACAGGTGGCCCTGCTGGTGGCCGGGTCGCGTCCGGCCTGGGCGGTACGGCTGGTGCTCGGCTACGGGATCGCCTTCGCCCTGCTGGCGATGGCGGTGTTGCCGGTGGGCGAGCCGTACTCGCGGATCAGGCCGTTGTGGGAGCTGCCGGAGGCGGCCGGGCCCGCGGCGCTGCCGTGGATGGCGTCGGTGCTGGTGGCGCCGGTGCTGCTGTGGCGGGCGGCGCCCGCGGCCCGCGGCGAGGAGCGCCTGCGGCTGCTCGTCCTGGCCGCGTGCGCGCTGGTGCCGATCGTCACCGTGCTGCTCTGCGCGCTGGCCGCGGCGATGGCGGGCGGCTTCGGCGTGCTGACCCCGGCGGCCGGTGAGGCGGCGCTGGCGGTGGGGTTCTGCGCGCCGTTCGCCGTGTGCCCGCTCCTGCTAGTCGCGGTGGCGCGGCACGGCGGCGCGCGCTGGGCGGGCCGGGTGCCGTCGTTGATCGGCCTGGTCGTGGGGCTGCTGTTCGCGCTGCTGGTGGTGGCGGCGGGCGCGGTGCTCGGTGACCTGCTCGGCGCCGGGGCGGTGCTGCCGGTGGTGCTGGTGACGCTGGCGGTGGCCGCGCTGGCCGTCCCGCTCGACCGGTGGGTGGTGCGGGCGCTGGTGCTGCGTACCGACCCGGTCAGGGCGCGGGCGGCGCGTCTCGTCCGGGAGGCGGGCGAGACCAGCCGGCCGGCCGAGACCGCCAGGGACATTCTGCGCGCCGCGCTCGGCGACCCCAGCGCGGGCCTGGCGCTGCGGCTGCCCGAGGGGCGCGGCTGGGTGGACGCCGACGGCGCGGCCATGGCGGAGCCGCCGCCCGGCGCGGTGCCGATCGGCACGCGGGCGTACCTGATGCATCGCGGCGCGGCCGCGGACGCCGGCGGCGGCGTAGCCGAGGTGGCCGAGCTGGTCGAACGGGCGGTGCTCCAGGCCGCGGTACGCGAGCAGGCCGGCCGGGCCGAGTCGGCGGCGGCCGAGGAACGACGGCGGCTCGAACGCGACCTGCACGACGGCGTGCAGGGCCGGCTGCTCGCGCTCGCGCTGGAACTGCGGATGGCCTGGCGGCGCTTCCCGGACGCCGAGACGCGGAACCTGCTCACCGGCGCGAGCGACAACCTGGCCACCGCGATCGAGGAGCTGCGCGCGCTGGTCGCGGGCAACGTGCCGGAGACGCTGAGCAGGCATGGCCTGCGGGTCGCGCTGGCCGACCTGACCGGCGCGATCCCGCTGCCGATCACGCTCAACGTGCCGGCCGAGCGGCTGCCGCCACGCGTCGAGAGCGTGGCGTACCTGGTGGTGTGCGAGGCGGTCACCAACGCGCTCAAGCACGCCGGCGCGAGCTCCATCACCGTGGACGTGACGGTCACCGGCGGCCACGCCCGGGTGAGCGTCACCGACGACGGGAGCGGCGGCGCCGACCCCCGGGCGGGCACCGGCCTGCGCGGGCTGTCGGAACGGGTCGAGGCGGCCGGCGGCCGGCTGCTGGTCTGCGACCGCCGGCCGCGCGGCACGGAACTGGAGGTGATCCTGCCGTGCGGGTCGTGATCGCCGAGGACCTGGTGATGCTCAGGCAGAGCATCGCCAGGCTGCTGCGTGCGGACGGCATCGAGGTCGCCGCCGAGGTGGGTGACGCGGCGAGCCTGGTGTCGGCCGTCGTCGCCGAGCGGCCGGACCTGGTGATCGCGGACGTGCGGATGCCGCCCACGTTCACCGACGAGGGCGCCCGCGCGGCGGTGCTGCTGCGCGAGCGCTTCCCCGAGCTGGCCGTGGTGATGCTCTCGCACGTCGTGGAACCGGCGCTGGCCATGACGCTGGCCGCGGAACGTCCGGCGCGGTTCGGCTACCTGCTCAAGGACCGGGTGCTCGACCTGGACGACTTCGTGGCCGCCGTCCGCCGGGTCGCGGCCGGCGGCACCGCGATCGACGCCCAGGTCGTCGACCACTACCTGGCCGGCCCGAGCACGCCCACCGGCCCGGGCACGCTCACCGGCCGCGAGCGCGACGTGCTCGGGCTGCTGGCCCAGGGGCTCAGCAACGTGGCCATCGCCGGCCGGCTGGTCATCTCCGAGCGGACCGTCGACTCGCACGTCGCGTCGATCTTCACCAAGCTGGCCCTGCCGCCCGACGCCGACCACAACCGCCGGGTGCGTGCCGCGCTGATGTGGCTGAACCGGTGTTAGCTCGGATGTGGCGGCCGGGCCCGCGATCGTAGCGTCGTTCCCGTATCACCCCCCGACGATGGAGGAGAACGACGTGGACCTGATCGCACCCCCGTCCGCGCAGGTCACCCGGGTGCACCGGGCGCTGGCACTGCTCGCTCCCGCGGGCCCGCTGGCGATGGCGGCCTGGGCGCTGCTGGTGCCCTACGCCGTGGCCGACGCCCCGGACGTGTGGATACCGAAGGCGGCCGCCGGCGTCGGCCGGCTGCAACTGGCCATGTGGATGCTGCTGGTGTTCGCGCTCACCGCCGGGGTGGGCGCGATCGTGACCGGCCTGGTGGCCAGGCGCGGCTCGCCCGGGCTGGGCACGGCGGGGATGGCGCTGACGTACGTGGGATTCGCCGCGCTGGGCTTCAGCGGGGCCGGGTACGACGCGGCGGCGGTCGCCTCCCGCCAGGCGGGCCTCGGCCAGGCCGCAACCGAGCGGCTGCTGGCCGGGCTGGACGCCTTCCAGGCGCCGGCGCTCGGCGGGGCGGTGTTCGTCCCGCTGATGTTCCTCGGGATCGTCCTTCTCGCGGTGGCGCTGTGGCGCGGGCGTCAGGTGCCCCGGTGGGCCGCGGCGCTCATGCCGGCCTCGTTCCCGCTGGTCATGGCTGGTGGATTCGTGGCCATGCCGGTCAACGCGCTGGGCTGGCTGCTGCTCGCCACCGGGTTCGGCGCCGCCGGCGCGGCCTGGGTGCGCCCGCGTCCGGCGCCCGCGGTGTGACGGCCGCTGGTCTGCGTACTTTTACCTGGAACGCCGCCGCCCCGGACACCGATCATCTGGTGTGCTCCTCAGCAATCGAGCCGTGTTCGCCAGCTCGGACCTCGACGAGGTCCGGGACGAGGTGGCCAAGGTGTTCTGCCCGCACCGACTGGACCTGGCCGGAGACGCCGCCCTGCTGGCGGCCCAGTTCAACTCGGTCCAGCTCGGCTCGGTACGCATCAGCTACCTCGACTACGGGGCCGACGTGCACATCGAGCCCGGCGACCTGGACACCTTCTTCCTGGCCATGATCCCGCTCACCGGGCGCAGCCTGATCCGCGCCGGTGACAAGGAGATCGTCTCGACGCCGTCCCTGGCCTCGCTGCCCTCACCGACCCGCCACCTGGACATGCGCTGGGCGGCGGGCTGCCCGCAGCTGCTCATCAAGTTCGAGCGCACCGCGCTCGAACGCGCGCTGGAGCAGCTGCTCGGCGAGCCGCTGGACGAGCCGATCATCTTCGGCCTGGGCGTGGACATGACGCTGGGCTGGACCAGGTCCTGGCGCGGCATGGCCGACCTGCTGGTCAGGGAGGCCGAGCACGACGACGGGCTGACCGCCCAGCCCCTGGCCGTGGCGCATCTGGAGAACGCCATGATGAGCCTGCTGCTGACCAGCCAGCCGTCCAACTATCTGGAGCGGCTGACCGCGCCCCGGCCGCCCGCGCTGCCCAAGGTGGTGCGGCGGGCGATGGAGTTCATCGAGGGACACGCCCATCTGCCGCTCACCACCAGCGACGTCGCCGCCGCCGTCGCGGTGAGCAGCCGTTCGCTGCAGGAGGGGTTCCGCGCCCATCTCGGGCTGACCCCGATGGCCCACCTCAGGTCGGTGCGGCTGGTGCGGGTGCACGAGGAACTGGCCGTCGCCGACCCGGCCAGGGCGACGGTGACCACGGTGGCCGCCCGCTGGGGCTTCCTGCACCAGGGACGTTTCGCCGCCATGTACCGCGAGAGGTTCGGGCAGCAGCCGTCGGAGACGCTGCGCCGCGGTTCCGCGTCAGGTGGATGAGATCCGCGCTCAGCGGATGGCTCGGGCGGCGGCGCCGGCCGTACCTTTCATGTCAGGCGCCGACCACCACTCAACTCCTGACGGAAAGGGACCACCCACCATGCGAAACATCCTCGTCGTCGGCGCCGGGCAGGCCGGCCTGCACCTGGCGCTCGGCCTGCTCAAGCAGGGCTACGACGTCACCGTCGTCTCCAACCGCACCCCCGAGTCCATCCGCGACGGCCGGGTGCTGTCCAGCCAGGCCATGTTCGGCACCGCCCAGGCCCACGAGCACGCGCTCGGCCTGGACTTCTGGGCCGGCGAGTGCCCGCCGATCGAGGGCATCGCGCTCGCGGTGCCCTCTCCTGAAGGCGGCAAGGCGCTCGACTGGGCGGCCCGGCTGGACGTCCCTGCCCGCTCGGTCGACCAGCGGATGAAGATGCCGGCCTGGCTGGCGGAGCTGGAGCGGCTCGGCGGCAAGCTGGTCGTGCACGAGGCCGGCGTCCAGGACCTGGAGGGTTACGCCGCCCAGTACGACCTGGTGCTGGTCGCGGCCGGCAAGGGGGAGATCGCCTCGCTGTTCGAGCGCGACCCGGCACTCTCGCCGTACACGACGCCGCAGCGGGCGCTGGCGCTCACCTACGTCCACGGGCTGGCGCCCAGGCCCGACTACTCGGCGGTCTGCTTCAACCTGCTGCCCGGGGTGGGCGAGTACTTCGTCTTCCCGGCGCTCACGCGCACGGGCCCGTGCGAGATCATGGTGTTCGAGGGCCTGCCCGGCGGGCCGATGGACTGCTGGGCCGACGTCCGCACCCCGGCCGAGCACCTGGCGCGCAGCCGCGAGATCCTGCAGCGGTTCTTCCCCTGGGAGGCCGAGCGCTGCGCCGGGATCGAGCTCACCGACGCGGGCGGCACCCTGACCGGCCGTTTCGCCCCCACGGTACGCAGGCCCGTCGCGGTGCTGCCGTCCGGCGCGCCCGTGCTCGGCGTCGCCGACGTGGTGGTGCTCAACGACCCGATCACCGGGCAGGGCAGCAACAACGCCGCCAAGTGCGCCGCCGCCTACCTGGCGGCCATCGTGGAGCGCGGCGACCGGCCGTTCGACACGGAGTGGATGCGCGAGACGTTCGACCGGTTCTGGGCCGACGCGCAGCACGTCACCGGCTGGACCAACACCCTGCTCGCCCCGCCGCAGGCGCACCACCTCGCGCTGCTGGGCGCCGCCGGCGAGCACCCGCGGATCGCCTCGCGCTTCGTCAACGGCTTCGACGACCCCAGCGACTACGCCGACTGGTACCTGGACGCCGGCCGCGCCGAGGCCTACCTGAACCGGGTCGCGGCATGAGATCGCTGCGTGAGGCCTTCGGGCAGTTCGCGACCGGGGTCGCCGTGATCACCACGGTGACCCCGGAGGGGACGCGTGCCGGGGTGACCGTCAACTCGTTCACGTCGGTCTCGCTCGATCCGCCGCTGGTGTTGTGGTGCCTGTCGGAGCGGGCGCCCAGCGCGCCGTCGTTCCTGCGGGCCGGGCAGTTCGCCATCAACGTGCTGGCGGCCGGGCAGGAACACCTGTCGCGGCGGTTCGCCACCGGGGCGGCCGACAAGTTCGCCGGGGTGGAGCTGCTCGGCACGCCGCTGCCGCTGCTCGCCGGGACGCTGGCCCATTTCGTCTGCCGTACGGTGCGCGTGCACGACGGCGGCGACCACCACATCTTCGTCGGCGAGGTGGAGCGTTACCAGCGGGCCGAAGGCGACCCGCTGGTCTTCCACGCCGGACGCTACCGGGAGTGCATGCCGGAGCTGGCCATCGGCCGCGCGTCGTAGAGCCGGCTTCGGCGAAGCCGGCTCTACGGCGCCGAATCAGTGGGCCTGCTCGTACTGTTCCACGACGGAAGCGGCGATGCGGCCGCGCTCGCTCACCGGCAGCCCCTGGGCCTTGGCCCAGCGCCTGATCTCGGTGGCCTTCTCACGGCTGACGGCCCGGGCGGACACGCCGCCGCCCCGCCTGCCGCGCACGCCCCGCTCGGCCCGGACCGGGCGGGCCTTGGCGATAAAGGGGGCCAGGGCCTTCTCCAGCTTCTCCCGGTTGGACCCGGAGAGGTCGATCTCGTAGTTGGTGCCGTCGAGAGCGAACCTCGTGGTCCCCTCGGCGTCACTGCCGTCGATGTCATCGATAAAGGACTCAACAATGCGCTTCGCCATAGGGTGCTCCAATTACGTTTACGGTTGCAGGGTACTGTAGCCCCCTTCAGCAGATCATGCATCTTCTTGCGGCAGCCTTTCGCGCACGTGGCGCGGCTCTCTCGGTTCTCCAGGTGGGGAGCACAGCGAAAGGCTCTTTTGCCACCGTTCCGCTATGTTGAAGCTCAATTCAAAGGCCATGGCCAATGGCTGGAATGTCCGTGGAGAGGCCGCTCTTGGCGTATCGGGGGTGCGCGGGGGCCCGGAAACGCAAGACGCCCCGCGTCACGCGGGGCGTCTCGGAAAAAGCTGGGGGGCCGGCCGGGTCAGCGGTCGAGGTGGTTCTTCAACGCGTCGAGCGGGCCGTCCCAGTCGCGGGCCAGCGCGGCCAGGAACTGCTGGGCCACCTGCATCGGCGCGGAGCGCAGCCGGTAGCGCACCCGCCGCCGCTCCCCCGGTTCCGCCGTCACCAGACCGGCCTCCGACAGCAGGGCCAGATGCTTGGCGATCGCCTGCCGGGTGATCGGCAGGCGGGCGGCCAGGTCCGTCGCCGTGGCCGGGCCGCCCGAGGCCAGCGCGGCCAGGATGGCGCGCCGGCTCGGGTCGGCCAGGGCGATGAAGACCTGCTCGGCGATCGCCTCGACGTCAGGCGGCATCGAGGTGGCCGGCCAGTTCGCCCAGTTCGTGCCCCCATCCGTCGTGGTGGGCGTCGTACGCCTTGCGGTAGGCGTCCTCAGGCAGTTGCGCGAAGCCGGTCTCGACCATGCGCAGCCTGGTGCCCGCGCCGGCCGGTTCGAGGGTGAACTCGACGTACGTGCGGCGCGGGTCGTCCTTGGGCAGCCCGAAGATCTGCCAGGTGAACCCGAACACGACGGGCTCCTCCACGCGTTCGACGCGCAGGTCGGCCGTGTGCCCGTCGTTCCAGCGCATCTGGGCGGCGCCGCCCGGGCGCAGGTCGATGCTCGCCTCGTGGCCCAGCCAGGCGCTCAGGCCCTCGGCCGTGGTGAGCGCGGCCCACACCTCGGCCGGCGGCCGGGCGACCTCGATGGTCCGCTCGATGCGATCAGGAAAACCCATGACAGCCTCCTCCGATAGGTAGCAATGTAACGGTCTCGCGGATCAGGTCCGCTCCGCCGCCGGCCGAGCGGGTCAGGTCCGCCCCGCCGCCGGCCGGGCCGCGTCACGCGTGCGCAGCCCGAACCAGATGAGCGCCACGCTGAGGAGCGTCACGACCACGTTCACGCCGAGGGCGAGCCGGATGCCGGTCAGCTCCGCGCTCTGGGTGGCGGCGACCGCGCCCAGGATCGGGATGCCCACGGTCAGCGCCACCTGCTGGGTCATCGAGGTCAGGCCGGTGGCCAGACCCTGCTCCTCGTTCGGCAGCCCGGAGGTGCTGGTCACGGTGTGCGCCACGATCGCGCTCACGTGCCCGAAGAACCCGATGAACAGGGCCGGGACGATGATCGCCAGCGCCCACGTCCCCGCCCCGATGAACATCAGCGGGATCGTCGCCAGCCCCTGCACGCTCAGCCCCGTGACCAGCACGACGCGGCTGCCGAAGCGCCCGATGAACCGCCCCGCGATCACCCCGGCGACCACCGAGGCCAGTCCGGGCACGCCCAGGATCAGCCCGGTGACCAGCGGGGACATCCCCAGGACGCGCTGCAGGTAGAGGGTCAGCAGGAAGATCATGGCCGGCTCCATCGTGAAGATCACCAGGCCGGCGTAGTTGCCCCACTTCACGGTGGGCCGCTTGAGAATGCGGATGGGCGCGAGCGGCGCGGGCGAGCGCAGCTCGATCACCCAGAACGCGGCCAGCAGCGCCAGGCCGGCCACGGCCGCGACGGCGTTCTTCTCGATGACCGCGTAGATCACCGCCAGCAGGCCGCCGGTGACGGTCACGGCCCCGGGCAGGTCGGCCCGCACCCGGTCGGGCAGCCGGCTCTCGCTGATCAGGAACGGCGTCAGCAGCAGGATCGCCACCGCGACGGGGACGTTGATGAAGAACGCGGCCCGCCAGCTCAGCAGGCTGACCAGGGTGCCGCCGACCAGCGCGCCGACGGTGAATCCGCCCGACAGCAGCGCGCCGTTCAGCCCGAGCACCCTGGCGCGCAGCGGGCCCTCCTCGAACGTGGTGGTGAGCAGCGACAACGCCGCGGGCAGGGTCATCGCGGTGGCCAGGCCCTGCAGCACCCGCGCGGTCAGCAGCGCCTCGGGGCCGGTCGCGAAGCCGCCCAGCAGTGAGGCTCCGGTGAGCACGACCATGCCCAGCAGCAACATCCTGCGGCGGCCGAACAGGTCTCCCATGCGGCCGAAGGCCAGGGTGAAGCCGGCCGCGGGCAGCGCGTACGCGGAGGTGATCCAGGGTAATTCGGCCAGCCCGAGCCCGACGCCCGCCCCGGCCTCGGGCAGCGCGACGTTCAGGATCGAGAAGTCGACGGACAACATGAAACTGGCGCCGAGCAGCACGAACGCGATCAGACGCCGCCTGCCGTCGAGGCGCGGCGGCGCGGCGGTGTCGATGGTCAGAGCGGGAACAGCCATGACAGCCTCCAGTTAGTAGCAACCGAACGGTTGCCACATTATGGCAACCAATTGGTTGCGTCAAAGGATTGCGCCGTACGCGAACGTCGACCAACCAGCCGATTGCAAGCCGCTTGCTAGTGCGGTCGGCGATCATCGCTGCGTGCCGCGCATGCGCTCGGGGACGCCGAACGGCGGGCGACGCATGCCGGCGAAGGGCGGATCGGGGACCGCCCGGAGCCGAGCCGACGCTGCACCCGGATCACTCAGACCGCGCATCGCAAGAAACACGAGGTGAGAAATGGCGACGCCGACGATCAGCGTGTCCACGCTCAACGGGCGCCACCACAAGGCCGCGCTCACGTTCTACCTGATCATCGTGGTGGCCCACTGGGCCGAGCACGTGGTGCAGGCCATCCAGGTCTACGCCTGGGGCTGGCCCATGGCCGAGGCCCGCGGCGTGCTCGGCATCCCCTTCCCGTGGCTGGTGACCTCCGAGTGGATGCACTACGGCTACGCGTTAATCATGCTCATCGGCCTGATCCTGCTCCGTAAGGGCTTCACGGGCCTGTCGCGCACCTGGTGGAACATCTCGCTCGGCATCCAGGTGTGGCACCACCTGGAGCACCTGCTGCTGCTCCTGCAGAAGATCATCGGCGTGAACCTGGCCGGCCGGCCGGTCCCGACGAGCATCCTGCAGCTGGTCTGGCCCCGGATGGAGCTGCACCTGTTCTACAACGCCCTCGTCTTCGTGCCGATGGTGGTGGCGATGCTGCTGCACCGCCGCGCTTCCGAGCACTCCGCCGGTGCGACCTGCACCTGCGCGGTCTCCCACCACTAGGCAGGGCTGCTCATGACGGTCATGGCGGTCCAGAAGCGGCGGGTGAGCGGCTTCTCCGTGGTGCTGGCCGTGGTGGGGGTGCTGCTGCTGCTCGCCTCCGTCCCCGAGTTCGGCCCGGCCATCCGGGCGGCGCGCGGGGACGGGGTGAGCGGCGCGTTCACCGCCAGGCAACTGCAGTGCATCCAGCACCCCGGGCACGAGTCCTGCGTCTGGACGGGGGACTTCGCCTCCGGCGACGGGCAGATCAGGCGCCAGGGCATCGAGATGTACGGCAGCGACCGCGGCACGCTGACGGCCGGGCAGATCGTCCAGGCCGTCGACACCGGGCGCGAGACCCGCGTCTACGGGCCCGACGGCTCGGACGAGTGGGTGTTCACCGGCCTGCTCGCGCTGGCCGGGCTCGCGGTGCTGGTCGTGGGCGTCAGGCGGATACGCAAGCCGCGCCCGGCCGCCGCCGCGCCGCCGGACGAGACCCCCGAGCTGGACGAACCCGCCCCCGAACATACGTAAACCTTCCGATGCCCGTCACCATGGGCGAAACCATGATGGGCCGATGCACGCCACCGATCTGGTCCCGCTGTCCCTCATGCGCTTCACGGCGTCCGCGGGCGGCTGGACCAGCGAGGAGCGGCAGATCGGCTTCGCCGCCACCCAGCTCATCCCGTCCTGGACCGGGCGCACCGCGCCGGGCACCTGGATCGAGGTGGAACTGCAGGCCACGACGGTCTTCGGCACCCGCACGAAGTGGTACGTCATGGGCCGCTGGGACGAGCACGGCGAGCACCGCACCTCCGTGCCCGGCCAGGGCGACGACGACGGCGACGTGGCCGTCGACACCTTCGTCGCGCGGCGGCCGGTGACGTCCTTCCGTACCCGGGTCACCCCGCACGGCGCTGGCGCGCGGGTGACCTCGCTGAGCGTGCTGGCCTCGGCCGTCCCGGCGCGCGCGGTGACTCCCAGCCCGCCGGCCGGGCAGGACGCCGTCGAGCTGGCCGTGCCCCCGCTGTCCCAGTACGCGCACGCCGGGCTGCACCCGCAGTGGGGCGGCGGCGCCGGCTGGTGCAGCCCGGTGTCGCTGGCCATGGTGCTCGGTTACTGGGGACTCGGCCCCGCGCCCGCCGACCTGACGTGGGTCGCCGACGGTGACCCTGGCCCGGCCGTGGTCCACGCCGCGCGCGGCACGTACGACCACAGCTACCAGGGCACCGGCAACTGGCCGTTCAACATCGCCTACGCCGGCTGCTTCGGCCTGACCGGATTCGTCACCAGGCTGCGCTCGGCCGCCGAGCTGGAGCGCCTGGTGCGCGCCGGCGTCCCGGTGATCACCTCGCAGTCGTTCAAGGCGCACGAGCTGCCCGGATCCGGTTACGACACCGACGGGCACCTGATGGTCGTGACGGGTTTCACCGCCGCCGGCGACGTCGTGGCCAACGATCCGGCCGGTCCCGAGCAGGGCCTGGTGCGCCGGGTCTATCCCCGGGCCGCCTTCGAGAACGTCTGGCTGCGGAGCCCTGGCAGCGGCGGCGTGGCCTACGTCCTGCACCCGCCCGGGCACCCCCTGCCCGAGGCCCCCGACGGCAACTGGTGAGTCGCCGGGAATTCACCTTCTCGCCAGGGACGGGCGGACACTCCCGTGTCATCATATGTCAGGACATATGCATGTCAGGGAGAAAGGGAGAACGATGCGACGCACCCCCCGGCCGCTCCTCGTGGCACCGACGTTCGCACTCGCCTGCGGCCTGGCCGGCCCCGCCGCCGGCGCCTCCGCACCCTCCATCGACCCGCAGGTGGAGACGCCCGCCCTGTACGACGACGAGGCCGGCGGCAACGCCAACGGCGACGACCCGGCGATCTGGCTGCACCCGTCGGACTCCGGCGACAGCGTGGTGGCCGCCACCGCCAAGGAAGGCGGCCTGTACGTCTACGACCTCGACGGCGAGCAGCTCCAGCACTTCCCCGCACCCGCGCCGCCCGGCCCCGACGACGAGCCCGGGCGGTTCAACAACGTCGACGTCACCTACGGCTTCGCCGGCCGTGACCTGGCCGTCGTCTCCGACCGCGGCCGCGACACGCTGCGCTTCTACGCCATCTCCGACGGCCGGCTCACCGACGTGACCGACCCGGCCGCGCCCTTCGTGTTCAACACCAGCCAGGAGGAGGTCAACGAGGCCAGGACGGTCTACGGCCTGGCCGCCTGGAAGGACGGCACGGGCACCTACGCCCTGGTCAGCCGCCGGCACACGACCTCGATCGGCCTGGTCAAGCTGCTGGCCAAGCCCGGCGGCAAGGTCGGCTACCAGGTGATCAGGACGCTGGACCTGCCCGCTTCCTTCACCCTGCCCAACGGCCAGACGTGGGCCCCCTGCCTGGAGCCCGGCGAGCTGGCCCAGGTCGAGGGCATGGTCGTCGACCAGCAGCGGGACGTGCTCTACGCCGCCCAGGAGGACGTCGGCATCTGGCGCATGCCCGCCGGCCTGACCGGGACTCCGGTGCTGGTGGACAAGGTCAAGGAGTACGGCGTGCCCGGCGTCTACGACCCGGAGACGGAGGAGTGCGCGCCCGGCGCCGACCCCGGCTTCGGCGGCGCCCACCTGTCCGCCGACGTCGAGGGACTGACCATCTACCACCGGGAGAACGGCAAGGGCTACCTGCTGGCCTCGAGCCAGGGTGACGACCACTTCGCCGTCTACCGCAGGGAGAGCGGCAACGCCTTCATCGGCCGCTTCCGCATCGGCGCGGACGACGGCATCGACGCGGTCGAGCACAGCGACGGCGCGGCCGTGCTCAACGTCCCGCTGGGCGACTTCGACGAGGGCCTGTTCGTGGCCCACGACGGCGCGCAGACCCCGGCGCAGCCCGATCGCGAGAGCACCAACTTCAAGTTCGCCGAGTGGGACGACATCGCCGACGAGCTCGACCTGGACGTCGACACCGGCGGCTGGAACCCGCGCGACTGACACCCGCACGCGACCTGGCCCCACCCACCGGCGGGGCCAGGTCCTTCCCTGCGACAGCGTCCAGCGCGGCAGGTCATGCCGCCGGGCGGACGGCGTAGCCGGACAGCGCGGGCTCCAGCGCGCCGAAGGCGACGCGGGCGTGCCCGTCGAGCGTGCGCGCGATCTCGTCGTCGGCGTGCCCGTCGAGCGTCAGGCGCAGGGTCTCCTCGAACAGCAGCCGGTGCACGCCGCCGAGCAGCGTCGCCGCGACGCGGGGCAGGAGGTCGCCAGGGGCCGCGCCGGTCTCGTCGGCGAGCGTGGCGGCCAGCGCCTTCTCGCGGTCGTCGTGGAACTCGCGCAGCCGGGCGGTCAGCGCCGGGCTCTCAGTGATCATCTCGGCGAACCTGGGGCCGGAGAAGCCGATGACCGGATCATGCTCGGCCACCGCGGCCAGGTAGGCGCGGCGCAGCGCGGCCAGCGCGGATTCGCCCGGCCGGCGCTCGCGCACGGTCGTCGCGGGACCCTGCACGAAGGCGTCGTGCAGATCGAGCGCCAGGTCCTCCTTGCGGGGGAAGTAGTTGGTGACGGTCATCTTGGCCACCTGGGCGGCGGCCGCCACCTCGGCGATGGTCACGTGGTCGAAGCCGCGCTCCAGGAACAGCCTGGTGGCCTGGTTCGAGATGTTCTCCCTGGTCTGGCGCTTCTTCATGGCCCGGAGGCCGGACGTCTGCTCGCTCACGGGATCACTATACCTAGGTTCGTCCCAAAATTGTTCTTGACATCTTTTTAGGTCTGACCTAAGTTTAGGTCGTGCCTCGCCAGTGGTCGTCCGGCGGGGACCCGTCGAAAGGACTTGCGCGTTGACCGTGACCGATTCGGTGAGCGAATACCTCAAGCAGATCGCCCGCACCCCGCTGCTGACCGCGCAGCAGGAAGTGGAGCTGGGTGCGCGCATCGAGGCCGGGGCGAACGCCCGGCGCCGCCTCGACGAGCACCCCGGCGGGTTCACCCCCGCCGAGCGCGACAGCCTGGAGCGCCTGGCCGAGGACGGGCAGCGGGCCAAGGACCACATGATCGAGGCCAACCTCCGGCTGGTCGTCTCGATCGCCAGGCGCTATGCCGCGACCGGCGCCCTGCCGCTGCCCGACCTGATCCAGGAGGGCACGATCGGCATGATGCGCGCGGTGGAGAAGTTCGACCACCGGCGCGGGCTGAAGTTCTCCACCTACGCCACCTGGTGGATCAAGCAGGCGCTCGGCCGCGCCCTGGACGACCAGAGCCGTACCGTGCGCATCCCGTCGCACGTGGCCGAGCTCGTCAACCGGGTGGCCCGCGCGCGGCGCGCCCTGCTGCAGGAGCGGGGCGCCGAGCCGACGTCCGCGCAGCTCGCCGCGGAGCTCGACCTGAGCGTGGCGAAGGTCGAGCAGGCGCTGCGCCTGGCCAGGGAGACCGTCTCGCTGCACACCCCGATCGGCGACGACGGCGGCGAGCTCGGCGACCTGCTGGCCGACGACGCGGCCGGCCCCGCCGACGAGGTCTGCGCGGCGTCGCTGCGTCCCAGCCTGGAGGCGGTCATGGCGACGCTGACCGAGCGTGAGGCGGCCGTCATCTCCCAGCGCTACGGCCTGGCCGACGCGCGGCCGCGCACCCTGGACGAGATCGGCCGGGCGTTCGGGCTGACCCGCGAGCGCATCCGCCAGATCGAGGCCAAGGGCATGATCAAGCTGCGCCACCCCACCCGCACCCGCGCCCTGGCCGACCTGCTCGTCTGATCGTGGGCCGAGGCCAGCCGGTCGAGCGGGCCGGTCGAGCGGGCCGGTCAGCCGAGCAGTTCGGCCATGAGCGGCAGGGCGGACGGGTCGGCCAGGCGCACCGCGATGAGGGCGACGTCGTCGGTGAACCGCTCCCTGCGGTGCTCCAGCAGCCGGTCGCACATGTCCTCCAGCGACAGGTTCCGCAGCATGTCCGCGGCTCGGGCGAGGCTCTCCATGCCCTCGTCGATGTCGTGCTCGCGGTCCTCGATCAGCCCGTCGGTGTAGAACAGCAGCGTGGAGCCGGGCTGGACGATCTCCTCGTGGTCGGGCCGGGGCAGCTCGGGGGTGACGCCGAGCGGGTGGCCGCCGTCTTCGCGCAGGTAGCGGACCGGGCCGCCGGGCGGCACCAGCAGCGGGGGCGGGTGCCCGGCGTTGGACCAGCGCAGCCGCCAGCCGGACTCGCCGTGCTTCTCCAGCCTGGCCAGCGCGACCGTGGCCATCGGACCGCCGTGCAGGCCGTGCAGCACTTCGTCCAGCCGCTGCAGGATGCGGGACGGCGGCTTGCACTGCTCGTAGGCGATCACCCGCAGCATGTTGCTGATCTGGCTCATGACGGTGGCCGACCTCAGGTCGTGGCCCATCACGTCGCCGACCATCAGGCAGGGCACGCCGTCGGGCAGGATGATCGCGTCGTACCAGTCGCCGCCGATCTGCGGCACCTCGCTGGAGGGCAGGTAGCGCGCGCAGGCCGACAACGCGCCCAGGTCGGGCAGTTGCGGGAGCAGGCTGCGCTGGAAGTCCTCGGTGCTGCGCCGGATGCGGTCGTAGAGCCGGGCGTTCTCGATGGCGACGCCGGCCGCGCTCGCCAGGGCGCCGATGATCCGCTCGTCGTCGCCGGTGAACGTGCCGCCCGTCCGTTTGTCGGCGAAGTACAGGTTGCCGTAGACGGTGCCGCGGACCAGGATCGGCGTGCCCAGCAGGGAGTGCATCTCCGGGTGCCCCGGCGGGAACTGGCGGAAGCGGGGATGGGCCGACACGTCGTCCACGCGCAGCGGCCTGGGCTGGGCCATCAGCTCGTCGAGCAGGCCATGGGTGGTGGGCATCCGGCCGATGGCCGCGGGCACGTCTTCCGAGACGCCGCAGGTGAACAGGTCGGCGAACTCGCCGTTCTCGTTCAGCACGCCCAGCGCGCCGTACGTGGCGTCGACCAGGTCGGCCGAGACCTCCACGATCGTGCGCAGCGCCGTGTTCAGCTCCAGCTCCGAGCTGATCGCCAGCACCGCTTCGAGCAGGCGTTCCATCCGGCCGTGCAGATCGCGGATCTGCGCCAGACCCGCCTGCAGCCGCTGCCAGCCCTCGGCGCCCAGCGGCCCCAGGTCCTCGCCGAACGAGACACCCTCCTCCGGCCGTTGCGCGCCCACCTGACCCCCCGAGATGCCCTCGCTCCCCTCATGCCCGGCGGTGCCGGGCATCACACCTGGTCACGGGGGTGATCGTGGTCGGCGATGACCGGATCTGCCAGATAACTGTCGTTACCGTCATTTCGTGTGTTCCATGACAATCAGGTCATGTCCTCCGCGCACCGCGTCGTCATCGCGCTCTTCCCCGACGTCGACCTGCTCGACGTCACCGGCCCTGCCGAGGTGTTCGCCCTGGCCAACAGGATCGCCGGCCGGGAGCTCTACGACGTGCGGCTGGCCGGGCTCACTGGCGGGCACGTCACCACGTCGGCCGGGGTGCGGCTGGTGGCCGATCTGACGTTCGACGAGGTCGGCGACCGGGTGGACACCCTGCTGGTGCCCGGCGCGGTGCGGGTCACCCCCGGCGGGCCGGTCGCGCTGAGCGAGCCGGAGGTGGTGGCCTGGGTGCGGCGGACCGCCCCCGCCGCCCGCCGGGTGGCCTCGGTGTGCGTCGGCGCGCACATCCTGGCCGACGCCGGGCTGCTGGACGGCCTGACCGCCACCACCCACTGGTCCACCGCCGCGCAACTGGCCGCCGACCACCCGAATGTCACGGTCGACCCCGACCCGATCTTCGTACGGTCCAGCGGCCGGGTGTGGACGGGCGCGGGCATCAGCGCCTGCCTGGACCTGACGCTCGCCCTGGTGGCCGAGGACCACGGCGAGGAGACCGCGCTGGCGGTGGCCCGCGAGCTGGTCATGTACCTCAAGCGCCAGGGCGGCCAGAGCCAGTTCAGCGTGCCGCTCACCCACGCCTCCTCCGGCCGCAGGGACATCGACGACCTGCGCCTGTGGATCGCCGAACACCTCGCGGAAGAGCTCACCACGATCGAGCTGGCGGCCCGGATGGGGCTCAGCCAGCGCCAGTTCACCCGCGTGTTCAAGCAGCTCACCGGGGCCACCCCGGCCGCCTACATCGAGGCGGCCAGGGTGGAGGCGGCGCGCCGGCTGCTGGAGACCACCGATCTGCCGCTGCCGCGGGTGGCCGCCGACAGCGGGCTCGGCTCGGTGGAGACACTGCATCGCGCGTTCCGCCGCCGCCTGGGCACCGGCCCCGGCTCCTACCGCCGTCGCTTCCGCACGGTGGCCTGACCCCGTACCCGTCCATCGCACCCGCCGCCGCCCGGCGGCGGCGTCAGCCTGCGCGAAAAGATCCGCGCACCCAACGAAGGAAGATCAGTCATGAGTAACGTCTCCTCCACCCTCCGCCAGGTCTCCAGGCTGCCCGCCGAACCGGCCCGGCTGTCCGAGTCGACCCTCCTCCTGATCGACTACCAGAACACCTACCGCACCGGCGTCATGGCCCTGCCCGGCGCCGACCTGGCCCTGGCCGCCGGGGCTCGCCTGCTGGAGCGGGCCCGCGCCGCGGGGACGCGTGTCGTCCACGTGGTCAACGACGGCGGGCCCGGCACCCCGTACGACGTCCGGGCCGAGATCGGCGCCATCAGCCCGCAGGTCGCGCCGCGCGACGGGGAGCCGGTGGTGGTCAAGACGTTCCCCGACGCCTTCCACCAGACCGGCCTGCGGCAGGTGCTCACGGACCTGGACGCCGGGCCGGACCTGGTCGTGGCGGGTTTCATGACGCACATGTGCGTGGCCTTCACCGCGCAGGGGGCGTTCAACCTGGGCTACCGCCCGACCGTCGTCGCCGACGCCTGCGCCACCCGCCCGCTGGCCGGCCCGGACGGCGCGCCGCTCTCGGCCGAGGCCCTGCACGCCGCCGCCCTGACCACGATCGGCGACCTGTTCGGCGTGGTGGTGCCCACCGCGGACGCCCTGCCCGCCTGATTCGCCCTCCTGGTCCACCCCGGCGATCTCAACGGTCTCCGTCAGCGGGGTGTCCACCGCCGGGGCACACCAGCGTCACCGCGATCCCGTGTTGCCGCAGGTCGAACCTGAGCACTTCGGACACCCCGCGCAGGCCGAACCCGGCCGCGCCGGTGATGAGGACCCGCCTGCCGGACAGGGATCCGCTCGTCTCCGAGATGCCGGCCATCACGAACCCTCCTGTACCTGGATCTCCCCGACCTTCAGGTCACCGTGGGCGCACGACAGCCGGACGCCGTCGGCGTCGCGGACGAGCGTGCCCCACCCGGTCGGCAGCAGCAGCGGCCAGCGGCCGTGCGCGCGTGACGACAGGGTGAGCCGCCGGGTTGTCGCGTCGTAGCGGGCGCCGGACAGCGCGCCCAGCACCGACCACCCGGCCATCGCCCGCACGTAGTGGTCGCCGCACTCGATCTCGTTGTACGGGTTGCGCCGCCGCCCGTCGTACCTGGCCCACAGCCCGCCGAGGATCGCGTCGGCCTCCTCCGTCAGTCCCTCCCACAGGCAGTGCGCCGCGACCTGGTACTCGCTGCCGGTCCACACCTCGTCGCAGTACCGGGTCGGGACGTCGGGACGGCCGCCGCGCGGCCAGGTGCACATGAGCAGGCCGCGGTCGTCCCCGTCGGCGAAGACCCGGTACGGGTGCTCGAAGCCGTCGAACCCGGTGCGCAGGTTGTGCCGGACGACGGCACGCAGCGCGCTCACCACGTGCTCGCGCGGCAGCAGGTGGCCCAGGCCGAGGTGGTGTGCCCACCACTGGCCGATGAGCTGGTCGGACAGGCAGCCGTCCAGCCACTGGAACTCGGCGGATTCGCCGTCCGCCGGCCGCTGCACGTAGTACTCGCCGTTGAACAGCTCCGCGTCGTAGCGCGCGGCGCCCCTGGTGAACAGCTCGCGCAGCTCCGCCGCGAGCCCCGGCTCCCCGGTCAGCAACGCCAGTTCCTCGGCGGCGCGCAGCGCGGCCAGCCAGAGCGTGCCCATGTACGGGTTGAGCCCGCGCAGGTCGATGTCGTGCGTGGACGGCTGCACCCCGCGCAGCACCCCGGTGCCGTCCGGGTCCCACTTGGCCCGGATGTGGGCCAGCAGGCGTTTCACCCGGGGCCAGTACCGGTCGAGCCAGTCGGCGCCGTGCCGTACCTCGCGGTAGGTCTTGAGTATCGCGCCGAGCATGCCGTCGAGGGCGGGCTCGGCCGGGCCGCCGATGGGGGCGTCCCAGAGCTGGCGCAGGTAGGTGGGCACGATCACGCGGTGCGGCAGGCAGCCGTCCGGGGCCTGCACGACGTCGAACTCGGTGGCGCGCATGTCGCGTTCGAGCTCGGGGAACAGCTCGGCCGCGGCCTGCGCGTAGTTCCACACGTGAGTGCAGTTGAGCGGGCAGGAGCCACCCGTGTCGCCCGCCCACATGACGGTCGAGGCGCCGAGCACGCCCTCGAAGCCGAAGAACGCGCCGTCGGCGGTGCGGAAGCAGGACGGGCTGCGCAGGATCGCCGCCTGCGCGGCCAGGTGCTCGACCGCCTGGTCGGACAGGCTGCTGCCGGCCAGCGTGTCCACCCAGCGCAGCGAGGTCTCGCGGAGCCGGGACCACCGGTCGCGAACATACTCGGCGACGTCGATCGCGTCGGCGAACCTGGTCGCGTAGGCGTTGCCGAGCCAGAACCTGGTCGGGCCCCACGCCGGTTCCGGCACGCCGAACTGCACGAAGTTGGCGTAGCGGTTCGGGAAGTACCAGGTCATACAGATCCTGATATTTCGGGACTCGCCGGGTTGGAGGATCATCGGGGCGACGAGGCCGCCGTTCCAGGTCTGACCCGCCGGGCTGGGCAGGTGGCCCGGCTGCGGCCCGCTCGCCTGGTAGTCCGGCAGCCAGGACGCGTACCTCGCCTTCTCCGCCCCGGCGTGCACCGCCCGCCCGGCCAGGAAGGCGAGGAACTCGTCGGGATGCGTCCACTGCGGCAGCGCGGCGGCGTCGGACGCGTCCACGCCCAGCACCGCCTGGCCCGCTCCGGGCGCCGCCGGGTCGATCGCGGTGTTCTCCATGACCAGCGACGTCCAGCCGCGGGCGCGGCGGACCCGGTTGGTGTTGCCGCCGTACCCCGGCCCGCGCACGCCGTCGACGGGGGTGGCGCCGTCGTGGCCGACCGGGTTCTGCATGGCCGCCGCGAGCCACACCTGCGCCGGAAGCGGCCCGGGATTGGCGACGGTGAAGGTGAACAGCGCGGCGGGCAGCGAGCTGTCGTCCACCTCCAGCGGGATCAGCGGGTTGAACGCCTCCAGCTCCAGCTCCACCGGCAGCCCGTGGTAACGCACGTGCGCGAACGGGTACAGCCCGCGAAAGGTGGTCCCCCGCACCCCGCGATGCCTGGCCAGCAGCTCGCGCTGCCAGTCCGGCACGTGATCGTCGTCGACCAGCGGCGTGCCCGCCGACCCCGGCTCCGGCGGCGGGGCCTGGAGAACGAACCGCTCGTCGGCGGGCGGCTCCCACCGGCTGACGCGCAGCGCGAAGAAGGTGTGCGGCAGTGACCCGCGATGGTTGCCGACGTTCTGCAACTGCCACTGCCGCAGCCCGCCGTCGGCGCAGACGGCCAGGTTGCCGGTGCCGATGCCGCCCAGCGGCAGGGCCACGTGCCTGCCCTCGTCGTACGGGATCGGCCGGGCGCGGCCGAAGGCCGGGTTCACTTGAGCCCCGACAGGCGCACGCCGCGGATGATGTGCCGCTGGAAGATCAGGAACAGGACGACGACCGGCAGCGCGGCGAGCGTCGAGCCGGCCATGAGCAGCCCCGCCTCGGTCGTGCGTTCGGAGCGGAAGGTGGCCAGGTACTGCTGCACCGGGAACAGCGCCGGGTCGGTGATGGTGAGCACCGGCCAGACGTAGGAGTTCCAGAACAGCAGGAACGACGTGGCGGCGACCACCACGAACGCGCCCTTGGACAGCGGGATGAAGATGTGGCGGAAGACGCGCCACGGACCCGCCCCGTCGAGCTGCGCCGCCTCCTCCAGCGCGGCGGGCACCGACAGGAAGAACTGGCGCAGGAAGAACACCTGCAACCCCGACGCCGCGCCCGGGATGACCAGGACCGCCAGGCTGTCCAGCAGGCCGAGCTGGGTCACCACGATGAACGAGGTCAGCATGATCGCGATGCCCGGGATGAACATGGTGCCGATCACGATGATCCACAGGGTGCGCTTGAACGCGAACTCCAGCCGGGCGAACGCGTACGCGCCGAGCGCGTTGATCACCAGGGTCAGCGCCGCGAACAGGCTCGCGCCGGCGAAGGTCACCCCCAGGGAGCGGAGGAACGCCTCGTCCGACACCATGCGCGCGTAGTTGTCCCAGCGCCACACCTCGGGGAAGAACTGGAACGGCGTGGCCACGACCTCGGTCTTCGCCTTGAACCCGGCCACCGCCAGCCAGGCCAGCGGGAACAGCGCGGCGACGACGAACAGCGCGGCCAGGGCGTACCTGACGAGCGCTCCACCGAGATCTCTCATCCGTCCATCGCCTTCTCGGATCTGACCAGCCGGAAGATGACCGCCGACACCGCGCCGAGCACGCCGAGCAGCAGCAGCGCCGCGGCGATCGAGTAGCCGACGTACAGGTCGGTGTTGAAGTGCTGCAGGATGAACAGGTTCGGCAGGTTGGTGGAGTTCACCGGCCCGCCCTGGGTCATGACCAGCGGCAGGATGAGGAACTGCAGCGACGCCGCGAATCCGGTGACCAGCAGAAACAGGATCACGTTCTTCATCAGCGGCAGCGTGATGCGGAACATCTTCGTCCACGGGCCGGCGCCGTCCAGCGAGGCGCACTCGTAGTACGCCTCCGGGATGTCGAGCAGCCCGGCCAGCATGATCAGGGACGCCACGCCCATGCCGATCCAGATCGCCGGCACCGCCAGGGCGGGCAGCGCCGTGGCGGTGTCGCCGAGCCAGGGGACGGCCTCGACGCCGAAGAAGTCCAGGAACCAGTTCAGCACGCCGCCGCGATGGGTGTAGATGAGCGCGAACACGATGGCGGCGATCACCTCGGAGATCACCGCGGGGACGTAGATGGTCACCTTCAGCACCGCCGCCATCCGCCTGCTCACCGCCTTGACCAGGTTCGCGAACACGAAGGCGATCGTGACCTGGGCGGGCACCACCATGGCCGAGAAGAGCAGCCCGCGTACGACGGCGTCGACGAACTCGGCGTCGGTGAGCACGTCGAGGTAGTTCTTCAGCCCGACGAAGACGGCCGGGTCGTAGAAGCTCCAGGTGAAGAAGCTGATGTAGACCGCGTGCAGCAGCGGCCAGAGCACGAAGACGGCCAGGAGGACCAGCAGCGGCGCGAGCATGACGTACGCCGTCCGGTTCGCCCGCCTGGGACCGGCGCGGACGCCGGCGGCGCGCCGCGCGCGGGTGGCGGCGCGCAGTGACGTGACAGCCACGGGGGCACTCCCTTCCCCGCCGCCGGGCCGGGGGCCGGCGGCGGGCGCTCTGGTCAGGAACCCTGTCCGGCCAGGTCGTTCTTGGCGATCAGGTCCTTGATCTCGGCGTCGGCCGCCCGCAGCGCCTGGTCGACGTCCTTGCCCTGCATCGCCTGCTCCATCGCCTTGCCGAAGGCCAGGCTGATCGCCCAGTCGTAGCTGGGCTCGGGCTTGGCGTACTTGACCACCTGTTCCTCGATGGTCTTGGCCCAGGGGTTCTGCGCCGCCGCCGGGTCGCCGTTGATCGCGTCGGCCACCGCGGCCCTGGGCGAGTACTTGGAGAACTTGGTGGTCCTGAAGAACTCGGTCAGCAGCGCGGTGTCACCGGCCAGCAGCCAGGAGACGAAGTCGGCCGCCGCCTTGGCGTTCCTCGACCTGGCGTCCACGGCGAGCGTCCAGCCGCCGAGCGTGGCGGTGGGCTTGGTGGCGTCGCCGTCGAAGGAGGGCAGGGCCGCCGCGCCGATCTGCGGCACCAGGTTCGGGTAGTCCGACAGGAACACGCTCGCCGCCCACGAGCCGCAGACCATCATCGCGGTCTTGCCCTGGCCCAGCGGGTTGGCGTCCGCGTACGGCGCCAGCGGCTCCTTGGGCATGATCCCCTGCTGGTAGAGGGTCTGGTAGACCTGCAGCAACTGCTTGTACTTGGGGTCGGCGGCGCGCGGGGCCGACCAGTCGTCGCTGATCGGCAGGTGGCCTGCGGCGTTCAGCTGCAGGCCCCACGTCGACCAGCCCAGGTCGATCTGGTTGGCGGCGGTGACGAATCCGGCCACGTCCTTGGTGGTCAGCTTCCTGCCGTAGTCGATGACCTCCTGCCAGGTGGCCGGCGGGCGGGCGGGGTCGAGCCCGGCCTTGGCGAACAGGTCCTTGCGGTAGTACAGCACCGTGGACGGCTCGACCAGCATCGGGTAGGCGTACGTGCGGCCCTGGTAACGCACCGAGCCGACCACCGGCTCCCGCAGGCCGGCCCACTTGTCGGCCGGGATGAGCTGGTCGAGCGCCTGGATCTGGCCGGTGCGGGCGAAGCCGGGGACCTTGCTGTAGTTCACCGTGTAGACGTCGGGCGCCTTGCGCGCGGCCTGGGCGGCCTTCATCTTCTGGTCCCACACGTCCGCAGGCACGATCACGTGCTTGAGCACGACCTGGTTCTGCGCCTTGTTGAACGCGGCGACCGCCTTCTTGTACCAGGCGTCCTCCTGGTCGGTGAACTTCTGCTGCCACAGCGTGATCTCCGCCTTGCCGCCGCCCTGCGCGGGGGTCCTGCCGCCCGACCCGCAGCCGGCGGCCAGCGCCGCCGCGCCGGCCACGACCGCGATCAACCTGATGAGTGGTGTGCGCACGTCGTCTCCTTCCGGGGACGTGGGGGTGAGTCCGGGAATGCCCCGGAGCTGGAAATCGATTACCCCGATCTCATCGAGTGCGCCGCGGAGCCGCGCGCCGGGCGCGGCTCAGGGCTTGACCAGAGCGACGTCGTCGAGCTGCAGCCACATGTCGCCGTTGTCGGTCCAGATCCCGGCGAAGACCTCGACGGAGCCGCGCTGCCCGCTGTTGAAGGTGACGGTGAACTTGGTCCAGGCGCCGACCGCCCGGAAGTTGACCTCGGCGAACGGGAGCCCGCCCGGGTTCCGCACGCCGAAGAAGCCGTTGTCGTTGTTCGGTGAGGTCCTGAGCCGGCCGGTCAGGGTGTAGTTCGTGTTCCGCTCGACCGCGACGACCTGGTGCAGGTCGTGCCAGCCCCGGTTGTAGCGGACGAAGGCGTTACGGTCGGCGGTGAACGCCCAGGTGCCGTGGTCGATGCCGCCGTTGCCGCGCACCGCCCAGGGCGCCGACACCGTGCCCGTCGTCTGGCGTTCGAAGCTCGGGTCGCCGACGAGGTTCGGGTTGGTGATCGTCGCGTCGGGGTTCAGCCGGATCCTGATCAGGTACACGTTGTACGGCGTCCACTCCGACAGCGCCAGGTAGAGGTCGGGGCCCGGCGACCAGGGGTGCATGAAGCCGCCGTACAGGCCGGGGAAGTCCGCGGAACTGGCCACCACGGACGGCGCGCTCCACGGGCCGGTGGGCGCGGGCGCGCTGCGCAGCACCACGTCGCTGCCCCGCAGGTACGTCATCAGCCACTTGCCGGTGTAGGCGTTGAACTGCACCGACAGCTCCGACACCGGGGCCGCGACCACCGGGACGGCCTGCGTGTCCTGGCCGGTGCGCCAGGCGTCGCCGGTCCAGTACTGGTAGGCGGACTTGGTCAGCACCGCGGTCTCCGGCACCCTGGCCAGGTAGGCGGCGCCGTTGCGGCCGTTCGGGGTGCCGAACAGGTAGACGTAGCCGTCGCGGCGGACGAACGCGGCCATCTGGAAGTGGTTCGTCCCGCCCGGGTTGTCCCAGCGGGGGCCGCCGGTGACCCAGTTCTGGCCGTTGTCGTCGGAGTAGGCGATCGAGGCGTGGTTGGTGTCCCAGACGCCCGGGTCGCCCCAGTGCCGTACCGACATGTAGGCGAGGTACTGGCGTGTCCCCACCGACACCCCGGCCGTGGGGATCACCGTGATCTCGTCGCCGTCGATCTTCTTGCTCGGGATGAGCTGCTTGGCGTGGCCGGGCGCGTCGGTGGCCGCGCCGCTGAACGACATGCCGTCGGCCAGGTTCCGGTCCGTGCTGCGCAGGAGCACCTGGCTGCGCCAGTCGTCGCCGTTCGCGCCCGGCGGCCGCCACGTGTCGCCGAACGTGTCACCGAAGGCGGCCAGGATCTGACCGGCCCCGTTGTCCCACATGATGCCGAGATCGGTCGCCTTGACCTTCCAGTTCACGTCGGTGGCGCTGAGCGAGCCTGGCCCGGTCAGCTTGCTCACCACGACGGCCGGCGAGCGGGCGGCGGTCGCGGTGGTGGTCGCGGCGGCGGACGTGGCGGTGGCGGTCGTGGTGGCGGTGGTGGCCTGGGCGTGCGCGGCCGGGAGCAGGCCGGCCAACAGGATCAGCGCGATCGTGATGCGTAGGAGCTGCACCGGGCCCTCCTGGAAGGGGAATCGATTTCGCTACGAGACTCCGCAGAGGTGGACGTGCACGCCGAGCTCGGCGAACGCCGCGGCCTTGGCCGTCAGCGCCCGGTCCGCGCTCTCGGCGTCGGGGGCGTAGGCCACGTTGAGGTGGTTGGCCCGGTGGCGGGCCATGAACTGGTCGCGGGTGACCCCGTGCAGTAACGCGTGCATGATCGGCCACTGCGGGGTGGTGGCGTCGAGCCTGCGCCTGGTCTCCTCGTCGGGCAGCGCGACCACGGTGGCCCGGCCCAGGTCGAGGTGCAGGTCGCCGTCCATGATGAACACCCGCGACCAGACGATCTCGCCGGGTTTGGACACCCCGCTCAGCGTGCCGCCGCCCAGCGGGAAGTACATCGGCGGCTGCCGCATGCTCCACGACCTGTGGTAGCCGCCGTGGTGCGAGGCGGGCACCGCGCCGGAGATCTCGAAGACCCAGATGAACCGGCCCTCGTACGCCTCGCCCCAGCGCACGTCGTGCAGGGTGGTGGCGGGGTCGAGGCCCATCGCGGTCCAGATCCTGTTGGTGATCAGCGAGTCGACCGCGACGCCCTCGTCCACCTCGTTGAAGTGCGGCAGCGGGCGGCCCGGGTAGAGCTCGCGGGCGCCGTCGCGGCTGCGCACCGGCGGGCGCTCGACGTTGTTGAGCAGCCCCTCGGCCAGGTCGCTGGCCGGGACCACGTCCTTGAGTCCCTGCTGGTACTGGATGCCGACGGCGTCCAGGCCGAAGTCGTCGGCGATGCGCAGGGCCGCGACGTACATCTTGAACTGGCTGGTGAGCTGCGCCTCGGTGAGCTCGGTGGCGTCGTCGGCGCCGAGGTGGAAGGTCAGGCCCGCCTTGTCGAGCCAGGCGCGGACGGCGTGCGCCTCGGCGTCGCCGACCCGGTCCATCTCGGCGACGAGCGCGCTCTGCGACAGCCGCTCCTTGTAGATGCCCAGCGGGTTGAGCAGTTCGTCGTCGATGATGGCGTTGTACATCCCCATGCAGCCCTCGTCGAAAACGCCGATGATCGCCTTGTCCGCGACGAGCCGGCGCGCGATGGCCCGGCCCAGCTCGGACTCCGGCGTCGGGGGCAGTTCGGCCAGGTCCGGCAGGTCGGTGACGTGGCTGGTGTCGTGGGTCAGCTCGCCGGTGTCGAGCCAGGTCTTGAGCCCCTGCCTGCCCCATTCGTCGGTGAAGTCCGCGCTCCACAACACCGAGTACGGCCGGCCCGCCTTGGTCAGGCTGCCCGCCAGGTTCAGCAGGCCGACCAGGCCGGGCCAGCGTCCGCTCCAGTTGGCCACGACGAGGACCGGGCCGCGGTGGCCGCGCAGCCCGGCCAGCACGTGGTGGCTGTACTGCCAGACCGCCTCGACCACGATCAGCGGCGCGTCGGGGGGTAAGCGCTTGAACACCTCGATGCCGGCCCGCTGGCTGTCGATGAAGCCGTGCCCCTTGGCCGGGTCGACGTCGTGGCCCCGGCGCACCGTCCAGCCCAGGTCGCGCACCGCCGCCGCGAGGTCCCGCTCCAGTTTCTCCTGCACCGGCCAGCAGGTACGGTTCGCGCCCTGGCGCAGGTCGCCGCTGGCCACGGTGTAGACGACGCCGGGTTCGGCCGCCGGCGGCTCGATGAGCTGAGGGAATTGGTACATGGCCCGCCCTTCGCGTGGGTGCCGGTCCGATGTCTGCCTTCGCTTCGCCCGCTCGTGAGAAATCGATTGCTGATTTTTCCCAGAACGTAATCAACAGCGCGGACGGAGTCAACAGGCATCGGGGAATGAGGGTTTACTCGATGTTTCTTACAAGCGGTTGTTGCAGAAATATCCGCATAACCTGGCATAACGCCTGCGGGCGTTTGCAGTTTTAGCTGGACATCTTGACTGAGCCCTCAGCTTCCGGCTCACTGTGTCTGCAACCGGTTGGTATCTGAATCGTAGGGCGATCCCCGTTCCACCCCCCGAACCGCGAGCCCACGCTCGTAACGAATGGAGCCAACGTGCGCGAGAACCGACCCCTGGGCAGACGCCTGACGGTCGTGCTGACCTCCGGCCTCATCGCCACCGGCGGCCTGGTGGCCGCGCTGCACACGCCGGCCGCGGCCGCCCCGGCCGCCGGCGACTACCTGCTGGCCAACGCCGGGAGCGGGCTGTGCGCCGCCGTGCCCGGGCAGAGCACCGCCGACGGCGTGCAGCTCGTGCAGAGCGCCTGCGCCGAGGGCGCCGGGCAGGTGTTCACGCTCGTCGCCGCCGGGTCGAACTACCAGCTCAAGGCCAGGCACAGCGGCAAGTGCGCCGGGGTGCGCGACGCCTCGACCAGCGCGGGCAAGGCCGTGCAGCAGGAGACGTGCACCGGCGCCGCCTCGCAGACCTGGCAACTGGTCGCCGCAGGGGCGCACTACCGGGTGGTCAACGCCAACGGCGGCAAGTGTCTCAACGTCAAGGACAGCTCCACCGCCGCGGGCGCCGTCCTGCAGCAGAACTCCTGCGACTCGGTGGCCACCAAGCAGTGGTCGCTGCGCCCGGTGACCGGCGGCAGCCCGTCCCCCACCCC
>NZ_JABCPZ010000319.1 GCF_013283785.1 Nonomuraea antri | reverse complement strand
GTGGTCCGGGTGAGGGGTGGCGGCGCGGGGTGAGGCCGGGGAGGAATGGCGTGGGTTTGGGCCGGAAATGCGAAACGCCCCGGTGCCATGAGGGCGACCGGAGCGGTGCAGATGTAGTCCCGACCGGATTCGAACCGGCGCTACCGCCTTGAGAGGGCGGCGTCCTGGGCCACTAGACGACGGGACCTTCGCGATGCTCGTGTGACAGTGGTAGTCCCGACCGGATTCGAACCGGCGCTACCGCCTTGAGAGGGCGGCGTCCTGGGCCACTAGACGACGGGACCCTGTCCACAAGCTGGTGTGCCGGGCCTCCCCGGCAACGTTGGTAACTCTACCGCACCCCGCAGACCACAACCAAACCGCTTATCAGCGCACGAGATCGGTGCAGCCGCCCGCGTGCTAGCCGAGCAGGCCGCGCCGGTAGGCCTCGCCCACGGCGGCGGCCCGGTCGCGGACGTCGAGCTTGGCGTAGACGTGCAGCAGGTGGGTCTTGACGCTGGCCTCGCTGATGAACAGCCGGGCCGCCGCCTCACGGTTGGTGGCGCCCGCGGCCACCAGGCGCAGCACCTCCAGCTCTCGCTTGCTCAGCGCGCCGCGCGCCGGTCTGCGCAGGTTGTCGGCCAGGCGTCCGGCGACCGCGGGGGCGAGCACGGTCTCGCCCCGGTGCGTGGCGCGCACGGCGCGCACCAGCTCGGCAGGCGGCGCGTCCTTGAGCAGGTAGCCGCTGGCCCCGGCCTCCAGCGCGGGCAGCACGTCGGTGTCGAACGTGGTGAGCACCAGCACCCGCGGCCCGTCGCCGCCGGTGCGCGCGCGAAGTTCACGGATGGCGGTGACCCCGTCCATGCCGGGCATGCGCAGGTCCATCAGGACGAGGTCGGGCCGCAGCTCGGCGGCCAGCCGCACGGCCGCGGCGCCGTCGCCGGCCTCGCCGACGATCTCCAGGTCGGGCTCGCCGCCGAGCGCCGCGCGCAGCCCGTCGCGGACGATCGGGTGATCGTCGGCTATCAGCACCCTCATACGTCGCCCTCCCTGATCACGCGGCCGACCGGCAGGGCGGGGACGCTCACCGCGACGGCGGTGCCCTGGCCGGGCCCGGACTCGATCTCCAGGGTGCCACCCGCCGCCCGCACCCGTTGCCGCATGTTGTCCAGGCCGAAGCCGCCATTCGCCGCCTGCGGGGCGAAACCGGCTCCGTCGTCCCGGATGTCCAGCAGGACGAGTTCGCCGGTGTAGGAGAGGGTGAGGCCCGTCCTGGTGGCTCCGGCGTGCTTGGCCACGTTCGCCAGGGCCTCCTGCGCCACTCTGAACAGGGTGGACTCCACGTCGGCGGCCAGCGGGACCGGGGTGCCCGTGACCTCCAGCGCCAGGTCGACCCCGGCGGTGCCGGCCCAGGCGCGGGCCATGCGGCCGATCGCCTCGGGCAGCCCGGAGTCCTCCAGCGGCTCTGGACGCAGCGCGCGCACCGAGCGTCTGGCCTCGGCCAGGCACTGCCTGGCCAGCCGGAGCGCCTGCGCGCGGCGGCGTCTGGCGTCGGGCTCGGCGGGTTCGGGCAGGGCTTCGAGCTGGCCGATCATGGCGACCAGGTCCTGGGCGATGGTGTCGTGGATCTCGCCGGCCATGCGGTGCCGCTCGTCCAGCACCCCGGCGTGCCTGGCGTGGTCGAGCAGTCTGGCGTGCAGTCCGGCGTTCTCGGCCAGGGCGGCGCGCAGGCGCTCGATCAGCCTGCGCCGCTTGTCGCTCTCGGCGGAGACGTACCAGCCGGCGAAGGCCAGCGGGACGGCGATGCCGCCGATCGCGGTGAGCAGCCCGGCGCGGTCGCCCGGGCCGACCTGGGCCAGCACGGTCACGGCGGCGGTCGCGGCGGCCCCGGCCAGCACCAGCCTGACGGGCAGCAGGGCGAAGGCCAGCGGGTAGCCGATCGCGGCGAACAGCACGAACGCCTCCGCCGCGCTCGTCAGCGCCCAGGCCAGGACGATGAGCCCCAGGTAGTGCCCGACGACGAGCGCACGGCGCGTCTCGCGGCGGCGGTAGAGCCACGGGATCGGCGCCAGCCACAGCGCGGCCACCGGCACCAGAACCGGCCACGCCGGCGCCACGCCCGCCTGGACGAGCGCCGGCCAGGCCGGTGCCGCACCCGCCGGCGCGGTGATCGCGGCGACGACCGTGGAGATCGCGAGCAGCCCGTAGGCGAGCGCCGGGTAGACCCAGCGTTCCCGTCCGTCGAGCCGGCCCAGGATGTCCTGCATGTATCCACCGATCGGTTGATGTCCGGCATCCACCGTACGCATCTCTGACCGGTCGATGCGTAGGGCCGCTGACCTCGGCAAACATCTAGCCATGAGCGAAACCACGCGGAGAACCGCGTTCAAGCTGGCCGCCGCGACGGGCGCCGCCGCCTGTGTCTCCGCCGCCGCCCCCGCCAAGCGGGCCGAGGACGTGACCACGTTCGTCTTCGTCACCGGGGCGGGCGGCGTGGCCAGCGGCGACGCCGAGCTGACGCTGCGCGGCCACCGCACGGTGGGCGTGAACCTGCCCGGGCACGGCCCCGCCGAGCAGTTCCACGCGGCCTACCAGGCCCCGCAGGACCTGGCGAAGCTGGCCACGCTGCCATCGCCGGTGTCGGACGTGACACTCGACGACTACGTCGAGGCCACCGTGAACACCGTGCGCAGGGTCGCCGAGCACGGCCCGGTCATCCTGGTGGGCGGCAGCATGGGCGGTTCGACGATCACCAAGGCGGCCGACGAGGTGCCCGAGCTGATCGACCGGCTGGTCTACGACAGCGCGTACTGCTGCACGAAGCTGCCCTCCCCTGCCGCCTACCTGGAGACGCCCGAGGGGAAGACCAGCCTGGGATCGGTCCTGGCCGACGGCGTGATCGCCGACCCGCGGGTGATCAAGGCGATCCGGGTGAACTGGCGTACGAACCAGCAGAAGTTCCTCAGCGCGGCCAAGGCCGCGTTCATGGCCGACGCGAGCGACGGCGAGTTCCTCGCCATGCTCAACACGCTGCTGCCGGACGAGAGCCTGCACGTGCCGAACGCGGACGCCCGGGGACGCGCCGACAGGTGGGGCCGGGTGCCCCGGGTGTACATCAGGCACACCAAGGACCGGGTGATCCCGCTCGCGCTGCAGGACCGGATGATCAAGGAGGCGGACGCGGCGACGCCGGGCAACCGGTTCAAGGTCTACTCGGTGCCGGCGACCCACGCGCCGACGGCGGCGGTGTATCGGCGGATCAGCGACATCCTCGACCGGCTGGTGAAATGAAAAAACGGACGTCTCACGTGGAGACATCCGTTCGGGTTGAAGCTGGGGTACCAGGACTCGAACCTAGACTAACTGAACCAGAATCAGTCGTGCTGCCAATTACACCATACCCCACCGCTGCGGGCCCCTCGCGGAGCTGCGCTTGGCGACGTCCGAAAGAATAGCCCAGCTCGGGGGGTAAGACCAAAACGAGGGCTCCAGCAGTTTCCCCGGACCCACACCCAGGGCCCGTCCGTGCCAAGCTGATGGGGACAAAACACCACGTGGAGGAGCCCCAGCGTTGGCCGAGAACCCGTTCTTCGCACCCAGCGGCCTGCCGTACCAGTTGCCGCCCTTCGCGGAGATCCGCGAAGAGCATTTCCTGCCCGCCTTCGAGCGCGGCATGGCCGAGCAACTGGCCGAGGTCGACGCGATCGCCGGCAACACCGAGCCGCCCACCTTCGACAACACGATCGCCGCGCTCGAGCGTTCCGGACGCGTCCTGGGCCGCACGGCGACGGTCTTCTTCAGCCTCGCCTCGTCCGACAGCACGGACGGGATCATGGAGATCGAGAAGCGGATCTCCCCCGAGCTGGCCAAGCACAGCGACGCGATCCGCTTGAACCGGGCGCTGTGGGCCCGGATCAAGCAGGTCGCGACCGACGACCAGGAAGAGGCGTGGCTGCTGGAGAAGTACCGCGAGGACTTCGTGCGGGCCGGCGCCGACCTGAGCGAGTCCGAGCAGGCGCGGCTGCGCGAGCTGAACGAGGAGTTGTCGAAGCTCTCCACCGAGTTCTCGCAGAACCTGATCAAGGCCTCGGCCGACTCGGCGCTGGTGGTGACCGACCCCAAGGAGCTCGACGGCCTCGACCCGGCGCACATCGAGTCGCTGCGCAAGGACGACGGCACCTACGTGCTGCCGCTGCTGAACTTCACCAACCAGCCTGGCCTGGCCAGGCTCACCGACCGCGACGTGCGCCGCAGGCTGTACGAGCTGAGCGTGGCGCGGGCGCCGCAGAACTTCGAGCTGGGCGCCAGGATGGCCGTGCTGCGGGCCGAGCGGGCCGCGCTGCTCGGCTTCCCGAACCACGCCGCCTACTCCGTGACCGACCAGACGGCCAAGACCGTCGAGGCGGTCGAGGAGATGCTCGGCCAGCTCGTCGCCCCGGCCGTGCGCAACGCGCGCAAGGAGGCCGAGGCGCTGGCCGAGCAGGCCGGGTTCGAGATCGAGCCGTGGGACTGGTCGTTCTACGCCGAGAAGGTGCGCCAGGCCCGCTACGAGTTCGACGCCGAGGCCACCCGGCCGTACTTCGAGCTGGACCGGGTCCTGCGCGACGGCATCTTCTACGCCGCCACCCGGCTGTACGGCATCACCTTCACCGAGCGTCCCGACCTGGCCGGCTACCACCCGGACGTGCGGATCTTCGAGGTGTTCGACGAGGACGGCGGCGCGCTCGGCCTGTTCGCGCTCGACCCGTACGCCCGGGCCACCAAGCGGGGCGGCGCGTGGATGAACAACCTGGTCGACCAGTCGTACCTGTTCGACGAGAAGCCCGTGGTGATGAACAACCTCAACCTCACCAAGCCGGCGTCGGGGGCGACGCTGCTGACGTACGACGAGGTGAACACCGCCTTCCACGAGTTCGGTCACGCGCTGCACGGCCTGTTCTCCGCGGTGCGCTACCCGCGCGTGTCGGGCACGAATGTGCCGCGCGACTTCGTGGAGTACCCGTCGCAGGTCAACGAGATGTGGGTGACCTGGCCCGAGGTGCTGGCGAACTACGCCAAGCACCACGAGACGGGCGAGCCGATGCCGGCCGGGCTGGTGGCCAAGCTGAAGGCGGCCGAGCAGTTCAACCAGGGGTTCAAGACGGTCGAGTACCTGGCGGCGACGCTGCTCGACTGGGCCTGGCACAAGCTGGCAGAAGGCGCCGAGGTGCCCGACGCGGAGGCGTTCGAGACCGCCGCGCTGGAGGCGGCCGGGATCGCGGTGCGCGAGGTGCCGCCGCGCTACCGGACGAACTACTTCGCCCACATCTTCGCCGGCGGCTACAGCGCGGGCTACTACTCCTACATCTGGAGCGAGGTGCTCGACGCGGAGAGCGTGGCGTGGTTCACCGAGAACGGCGGCCTGACCAGGGCGAACGGTGACCACTTCCGGCGCGAGCTGCTGTCGCGCGGCGGCGGGATGGACCCGCTGACCGCCTTCGGCAACTTCCGCGGCCGGGCCGCGAGCATCGAGCCGCTGCTCGCCCGCCGCGGCCTCGGGTAACCGGCCTCGCGTAAGGGGCGCCTCAGGGGGCGGCGGCGTCGCCGTCCCCTGGCTGGTCGAGTTCGGCCAGCCGCCGGTTGAGCCATTCCCGCTCGGCCCTGCTCGACGCCCTGGCGATCTCCAGCATGCCCCTGCGGTACGGGTCGGGCTCGTCCTTCATCTTGACCGGCCGCCCGCCCGCGTGGAAGAAGCTGGCCGGCGCCTCCAGGAAGGCCAGGCGGCGGCGCAGCACCTCGGCCTGGGCCTGCCTGCCGGGCAGCGCCGACAGGAACGTCAGCAGCGCGAAGAAGCGCGTCTGGTCGCTGATGTCCAGGTCGGCGGGGTCGCCCAGCCTTTCGAGAAGTTCTTTCCTGCCCTGCGGGGTGATGGTGAGCACCTGCCTGCGTGCCGCCGCCGACCCCTCCTCCTCGTGCCGTTCGAGCAGGCCCTTGCCCTCCAGCCGGGAGATGGCCGGGTAGAGCGCGCCGTCGCTGATCGGGCGCAGGTGGCCGGTGAGCGCCGACAGGCGGGCCTTGAGCTCGTAGCCGTGCATGGGCCGCTCGTTCAGGAACCCCAGGATGGTGAGGCTCAGGTCACCGCCGCTTGCCATAGGTACATCTTAACGCTATACCTCTAAACGAGATACAACGAAACGAGGTATGTGGTGTTCAGGCTGGCCCTGCCCATCTACGTGGAACTCCTCACCGCCGTCGTCGCCGTCGGGGTGATCGACCTGCTCTGGGTGGCCGGGCTCGGCGAAGCGGCGATCGCCGCCGTCACCGTCGCGACCACCGTCGAGTACCTGGCCTACGGGCTGTTCCTGGCGGTGCCGACCGGCGTGACCGTCCTGGTCGGGCGGCGGGACGGGAATGCCCCGCTGGCCCCGGTGATCAGGACCGGATGGCTGCTCTGGGCCCTCTTCTCGGCCGCCATCGCGATCCCCGGCGTGCTGCTGCGCGAGCCGCTGGCCGCGCTGTTCACCGACGATCCCGGGCCGACCGCGGACTTCTTCCTGATCACGCTGGCCGGGCTGCCGGTGTACTTCGCCCAGACGGTCGTGGACGGCGTGCTGAAGGGCAAAGGTGACACCAGGACGCCGATGCGGCACGCGCTCGTCTGCAACGTCCTGGTGGTCGTCCTGGACCCGCTGTTCATCTACGGGCTCGGCCTCGGGGTTCAGGGCGCGGCCGTGGCGACGGTGCTCGCCAGGGCCGTCACGCTGGCGATCTCACTGCCGCGCCTGCATGGCGTGTCCGCGCCGGGCGCCGGCCGCGTACCACGGGAACTGCTGGCGACCGGGCTGCCCATGTCGGGAGACTTCCTGGCCCGCGCGCTCGCCGGCATGGTGCTGGTGGAGCTGGTGTCCGGGTTCGGCACGGCGCAGGTGGCCGGTTACGGCATCGGGCAGAAGATCATGCTGGCCGGCGTGATGGTCTTCTACGCCCTGCGCCAGGCCGCGATGATCCGGACGGCGCGCGCGGAGCCCACCGGCTCGCCGCTGTGGGCCGGGCTCGGCGCGGGCGCGGCCGTGGCGGTCGTGCTCAACCTGGTCGCCGCGCCGGCCGCCGCGCTGTTCACCGACGACACCGCCGCGGCCGTGGGCTTCCTGCGCTGGATGACGCTGTATCTGGTGCCGTTCGGCGGGCTGATCGCCGTGGGCGGGGCGCTGCAGGCGAGCGGGAGGGGCAGCAGGCTGCTGGCCGCCACGTCGGCGGGCTTCGCCGTCCAGCTGCCCCTCGCCTACGCGCTGAGCTCGTGGCTCGGGGTGACGGGAGTGTGGATCTCGATGGCCGCGGGCGCGGCCGTCAGCCTCGCAGGCGCGCTAGCGCCGCGCGGATCCGCTCCTGCGCGCGCTCGCGGCCGAGCACCTCGATCGACTCGAACAGCGGCAGGCCCACGGTCCGGCCGGTGACCGCGACGCGGACGGGCGCCTGCGCCTTGCCCAGCTTGAGCCCGTGCGCGGCGCCGACCTCCTCCAGCGCCTCCTTGAGCGACTCGGGCTCCCAGCTCACCGTCTCAAGCCGGGCCAGGTAGCCGCCGAGGATCTCCTCCGGGGCGTTCTTCATCGCCTTGTCCCAGGACGCCTGGTCGAAGACGGGCTCGTCGAGGAAGAGGAAGTCGACGTTCTGCCTGATCTCCGACAGCACCGCGATGCGGGTCTGGGCCAGCGAGGCGACCTTGCTGAACAGCTCGCGGTCCCACGAGGCGTCGAGGTAGGGCGCGCAGCGCTCCTCGAACGTCTCCAGCGGCAGCGCCCGGATGTACTCGCCGTTGAACGCGCGCAGCTTCTTCTCGTCGAAGAACGCGCTGGAGGAGTTGACGTCCTCGAGTTCGAACAGCGGCACCATCTCCGCCCACGGCATGATCTCGCGGTCGTCGCCGGGGCCCCAGCCGAGCAGCATGAGGTAGTTGACCATGGCCTCGGCCAGGTAGCCCTCGGCCCGGTAGTCCTCCAGCGCCACCTTGTCGCGGCGCTTGGACAGCTTCTTGCGCTGCTCGTTGACGATCACCGGCAGGTGCGCCCAGACCGGCGGGGTGGCGCCCAGGGCCGGCCAGAGCAGCACCTGCTTGGCCGCGTTGCCCAGGTGCTCCTCGCCGCGCACCACGTGGGTGATGTTCTGGGTGATGTCGTCGACCGCGTTGGCCAGCACGTACAGCGGGGAGCCGTCGGTGCGGGCGATGACGAAGTCCTCCTGCGCCTCGTTCGGGAACTCCACGTTGCCGCGGATGAGGTCTTCCACCAGCGTGACGCCGTCGTCGGGGGTGCGGAAGCGCACCGCGCCCTCGGTCAGGCCGCGCTCGCGGCAGTAGCCGTCGTAGCCCTTGTGCTCCGAGCCGGTACGCGCGACCAGCGACTCACGGGTGCAGTCGCAGTGGTACGCCTTGCCGTCGGCCAGCAGCTTGGCCACGGCCTCGCGGTGCTGCGGCTCGTACGCCGACTGGAAGTAGGGGCCCTCGAAGACCGGGTTGGTGCCGTTGATGCCGATCCAGTCGAGCGCCGAGATGATGCCCTCGGTCCACTCCGGACGGTTCCTCGTGGCGTCGGTGTCCTCGATGCGCAGCACGAACCGGCCGCCGGACTGTTCGGCCAGCGCCCAGTTGAACAGCGCCGTGCGGGCGCCGCCGACGTGGAACATGCCGGTTGGGGACGGGGCGAAGCGCACCCGCAGATCAGTCACGAGAGACCACCTTGTTCGTCAGAGTACCGATGCCTTCGATGCCCACGCTGACCTCGTCGCCGATCTCCAGCGGGCCGACGCCCGCCGGGGTGCCGGTCAGGATCACGTCGCCGGGGATCAGCGTCATGACCGCGCTGACGTAGGCGACCAGCGCCGGGATGTCGTTGATGAGCTGGCTGGTGCGGCCGGACTGGCGCACCTCGCCGTTGACCGTCGTGGTGAGCGCGAGGTCGCTCGGGTCGAGGTCGGTCTGGATCCACGGCCCGAGCGGGCAGAACGTGTCGAAGCCCTTGGCCCGGGTGAACTGCACGTCCTTCTTCTGCAGGTCTCGCGCGGTGACGTCGTTGGCGCAGGTGTAGCCGAAGATGACGTCCTTGACCCGCTCGACCGGCACCTCGCGGCACAGCCGGCCGATCACCACGGCCAGCTCGCCCTCGAAGTCGACGCGGTCGGACAGCGTCGTCGGGTACGCGATGGCCTCGCCGTGGCCGATCACCGACGTGGACGGCTTCATGAAGATGAGCGGCTCGTCGGGAACCTCGTTGCCCAGCTCGCGAGCGTGCTCGGCGTAGTTCCTGCCGATGGCGACGACCTTGCTCGGCAACATCGGGGCCAGCAGCTTCACCTGGGACAGCGCGAACCGTTCGCCGGTGAACTGCACCTGGCCGAACGGGTGGCCGGAGATCGCGGAGATGAACTCCTCGCCCGGGCCGCCTTCGACCACGCCGAACGTCACGCCTTCGCCTGTGGAGAACCTCGCTATACGCACCCGACAAGGCTATCGCCGCCGTCACGAGGGTCGGCCCATGGCGCCGGCGCCCGTCAATGCGGGCGGGCGGTGTGAATGCCCTCGTAACGACCAAGTCAGGAACCTTCCACAATCCGGCCTAGAGTCCGTTTTGTTGTGCATGGTCCGTTCAGCAGCGGTTACGTGTGGTTCTTGGAGAGACTTTCAAAACCTCGGGGGGTGACGGACATGTCGGACACGATGGTCAGCAAGGCCTCAGCCGTGCCGCGAGCCAGAACGCAGGAGTCCGGACAGGGCAGCGCACTGGTCACCGACCAGGGCACCACCAGCATCGACGACTCGGTCGTCGCCAAGATCGCCGGACTGGCGGCCAGGGAGGTGTCCGGCATCCACGACATGGGCGGCGGCGCGTCGCGGGCGTTCAGCAGCGTGCGCGGCATGGTCGGCGGCGAGCGCAGCGTCACGCAGGGAGTGTCGGTGGAGGTGGGCGAGCGGCAGGCGGCCGTGGACCTGGACCTGGTGGCCGAGTACGGCACCGCGATCCCCGACCTGGCCGCGGCCGTGCGCAAGAACGTCATCGCCGCCGTCGAGCGGATGTGCGGGCTCGAGGTGACCGAGGTGAACATCAGGATCGACGACGTGCACCTGCCCGAGCAGGACAAGGACAAGGACCGGGACCGCGGCGACAACCGGGGCCGGGGCGACGGCGACGGCCAGGAGCGCCGGGTCCAATGACCGGCGGCTCGTCCGGCGCCTCGTCCGGTGGGGGCTCGGACGCGGCCACGCCCGGCCCTTCGGCCTCCGCCCCGCCCGCACCCGGCGCCTCACCCCTGTCTCTTATACACAACTGACGCTGCCGACGACC
>NZ_JABCPZ010000318.1 GCF_013283785.1 Nonomuraea antri | reverse complement strand
CGCCCCGACCGAGGAGCGCGCCCCGACCGAGGAGGCCGCCCCCACCGAGGCGCCCGCTCCGGGCAGCGAGCCCACCGAGCCCGCGCCCGCCGACGAGCCGGCCGCCCCGACCGAGGCGTCCGCACCCACCGAGGAGCCCGCCCCGTCCGAGGGCTGACCCCGGCCACGGCGAGAGCCCGGTCACCGTGCGGTGGCCGGGCTTTCGCCGTACCTGAGATCAGAACGAGGCGATGGCGTCGGCGAGCTTGTCGATCGCCGACAGCAGGTCCTCCTCGGAGATGACGATCGGCGGAGCCAGCCGGATGGTCGTGCCGTGCGTGTCCTTGGCCAGCACGCCACGGGCCAGCAGCGCCTTGGACACCTCGCGGCCCGAGGCCAGCGACGGGTCGATGTCCACGCCCGCCCACAGGCCGCGCCCGCGCACGGTCACCACGCCCTTGCCGATGAGCTCGCGCAGCCGCGCGTGCATCAGCTCGCCCAGCTTGGCGGCCCGCTCCTGGTACTCGCCGGTGTTCAGCAGCTCGATGACGGCGTTGCCGACCGCGCAGGCCAGCGGGTTGCCGCCGAACGTGGAGCCGTGCTGGCCGGGCTTGATGACGCCCAGCACGTCCTGGTTCGCGGCGATGGCCGAGACCGGGACGACGCCGCCGCCCAGCGCCTTGCCCAGCACGTAGATGTCGGGCACGACGCCTTCGTGGTCGCAGGCGAACGTCTTGCCGGTGCGGCCGAGCCCCGACTGGATCTCGTCGGCGATCATCAGCACGTTGTTCTCGGAGCAGATCCGGCGTACGTCGAGCAGGTAGCCGTCCGGCGGAACCAGCACCCCGGCCTCGCCCTGGATGGGCTCGACCAGCACCGCGACCGTGTTGTCGTCGATGGCCTCCTGGATCGCCTCGGCCGAGCCGTAGCGCACGATCTTGAAACCGGGCGTGTACGGGCCGAAGTCGGCGCGCGCGTCGGGATCGGTGGAGAAGCTGACGATCGTGGTGGTGCGGCCGTGGAAGTTGTCCTCCATCACGATGATGTTGGCCTGGTCCGCGGCGACGCCCTTGATCTCGTAGCCCCACTTGCGCGCCACCTTGATGGCGGTCTCGACGGCCTCGGCGCCGGTGTTCATCGGCAGGATCATGTCCTTGCCGGTCAGGTCGCCGAGCCCGGCGCAGAACTGCGCGAACTGGTCGTGGTAGAAGGCGCGGCTGGTCAGCGTCAGGTTCTTGAGCTGTTCCTGGGCCGCGTTGATGATCTTCTCGTTGCCGTGACCGAAGTTGAGCGAGGAGTAGCCGGACAGGAAGTCCAGGTACCGCTTGCCCTCGACGTCGGTGACCCAGGCCCCGTGCGCCTCGTGGATCACCACGGGCAGCGGATGGTAGTTGTGCGCGCTACGGCGCTCGCTCACTTCGATCAGCTCTGCGCTGGTGGTCATGATCAGTTCTCCCCCCTGATCTCCAGTGTGCAGCACTTGGGGCCCCCGCCCGCTTTGCGCAGCTCCGACAGGTCGACCGGAACCACCTCGTACCCACGACGCTTGAGCTCCAACTGCAGATCCATGGCCTCGGCGTTGATGACCACGTTCGTGCCGTCGCTGACGGCGTTGAGACCGAGCACCTCGGCGTCCCGCGCGGTGGCGAGCACGGCGTCGGGGAACAGCCGGCGCAGCACCTCCTGGCTGCCGGCGGAGAACGCGCCGGGGTAGTAGGCGACGTTCTTGCCGTCCAGCGGGAACAGGGCGGTGTCGAGGTGGTAGAAGCGCGGGTCGACCAGCTTCAGCGAGATCACCGGCCGGCCCAGGTACTCCTGCGCCTCCAGGTGCGCCGAGACGTCGGTGCGGAAGCCGGTGCCGGCCAGGACGACCTCGTCGAGGGTGAGGAAGTCGCCCTCGCCCTCGTTGACGTGCTGCGGCTCGTGCGTCGGGTAGCCGCGCTCGGCGAACCAGCGCAGGTAGGCCGGGCCCTCGGGGCCGCGCTCGGCGAAGGCGAAGCGGGCGCCGTAGACGCGGCCGTTGACCACGGTGGCGCCGTTGGCCGCGAAGACCATGTCGGGCAGCCCCTCGATCGGGTCGATCAGGCTGACCTGGTGCCCAAGATCCTCGTACGCCGCCTTGAGCCCCTCCCACTGCCGGATCGCGACGTCGCGGTCGGCGCCGGCCTCGGGGTCCATCCACGGGTTGATCGCGTACTCGACCGTGAAGAAGTCCGGGCGGCACATGAGGAAGTGTTTGGGCATGCAAGTCTCCGTCGACTTTGTCGGGGCTCGTCCCGATTTTTGGGACGGAGACAGCCTAAGAATGCATGTTTATGCAGGCCAAGCGGCTGGCATTGCGTCTTCGCGCGAGTCTGTTGCGAGTATCAGCTCCCGATGGCGGATCCGTTGCGCGCCTCGGGAACGGCCGCCCCGGGAGGGGTGTCGACCAGCCTGGACAGCACGATCGCGCTCTTGGTCCGCACCACGAAAGGCTGCGCCGCGATGCGCTCGATCACCCGCTCCACATGCCGCACGTCGGTGGCCCTGACGTGCAACAACGCGTCGGCCTCACCGGTGATCGTGGCCGCCGCCACCACCTCGGGGAACTTGGCCACGGCCAGCGCGATGTCCGACGGCTTGGTCTTGCCCGCGCAGAACAGTTCGACGTAAGCCTCGGTGGTCCAGCCGAGCGCCTGCGGGGCCACCCTGGCGCTGAACCCGGTGATCGCGCCCGTCTCGCGCAACCGGTCGACCCGCCGCTTGACGGCCGACGCGCTCAGCCCCACCTGATGCCCGATCTCGGCGTAGGTCTGCCGAGCGTCGTCGACGAGCGCGGCGATGATGTCACGGTCCAGCCGGTCCAGTTCCACGGGCCTTGTATACCGCCTGGCCGGGCCGGCGCGCGACGAACGCTCCGGGCGCGCGTCCCCCGGTCGGATACGTATTTTCCGGCATGTCCGCCCGCATCGGGGAAGCGCGGTCATAAGATCTGACAAGTCGCTGGTACGGCGACACGCAGGGTCAGGAACCGCCCGACATCCCCTGGTAGGACCGCGCCATGGCGGACTTCTTCGACGATTCCAGCTTTCGCCTGCCGGCGAAGGACCTTCTGCCGCGCACCGAGGGCCAGGAACTGCCGGTCGTCCTGCTGCTCGGCCCCGAGGGCACGGACAAGAGCGAATACCTCCGCCTGGTCTGGGAGAGCGTGGTCGACCCGGAGTCGCCCCGGGTGCGCATGGACTTCCGCCTGACGGGACAGTCGAGCCTGCCCGTGGTCAAGACCGTCGAGCGCATCGCGCACGATCTCATGGAGTCCTCCACCGTCAAACTGCCCCGCGTGGTCTTCTGCCTGCACGTGCTCGAGCTGAAGCCGGCCGGCCGCACCGACGCCGAACTGGCCGAGGAACTCGACGACCTGGTGAGCGGGAAGCGCAAGGCGGCTTCAGACTCCCTGCACACCCTCAGAGAGCTGCTGGGCGGCGTGCCGGAGATCGGGCCGTGGCTGGCGGGGGCGGTGGCGGTGACGCAGGCCGCGCTGGCCGGCGGCCGCTACGTGTCCAGGCTGCTCAACGACAAGGGCAGGTCCTGGCTGCAGGCCGAGATCTCCACGCACAACGTGGTGGACCTGGCCAGGCGGCGCGACGGGCAGATCGGCGCGCAGGCGGAGTCCGCCGCGCTCATCCTGTGCAAGGCGCTCCTGGCCGACCTCACCGAGGCCTGGTCCCGGCGCACCCGCTACCCCCGCTGCTGCCTGCTGCTCCTGGAGGGGGCCGAGACCGACGCGGGACGCGCGTTCCTCAAGGCGCTCGTCCCGGCCAAGGGCGCCGATCCGCTGCTGGTGGTCGCGGCCTCGCGGATGTGGCTGCCGGTGGGCGCAAGCTGGGCGCGCCCGGGTACGGTGGCCGCCGACGACCTCCAGGTGCCCCGGCTCGACCAGGCGAGCCACGCCGACTGGCGTGGCCGGGGCGGCAGGCGGGAGCACCGCTGGTGGTATCCGGTGCTGATGCCGCCCGCGACACCCGGAGAGCCGCCGGCCGGGCCACCCGCGATCTACCGGCTCACCGGCGGGCACCCGGCCGCCACCCGGCGCCTGCTCGAACTGCTCGGCCCGGCGGCCCGCGACGACGATCTCCGCTCGATGATCCACCAGGCGGACGTGCTGCGCTGGCCGGGGCTGCACCTGCCGCACCTGGACCAGCTGTGCGGCTGGGCCGCGGCCGCCCACCTGGACGACGCGGAGAACGCGCTGCTCGACCTGTCCGGCGGGGCGCCGAACCTCCGCGACGCGCTGGGCGACCGGCTCTGGCTCACGACCCGGCCGGCGCGTCAGGACATGCGCGGCCGGTGGCCGCCGCAGGACGGCGAGCAGGTCACCGTACTGCACCCGTGGCTGCGCAGGCTCCTGCTGCACCGGCTCGCCCACGCCGAGAACGGCACGCGCTGGGACGTCGTGCACAAAAGGCTGGAGGAGTTCTGCCTGGAGCGGTACGCCGACGAGAGCGCCGCGCTCCACCACCGCCTGGCCCGGGTGACGCCGGGCGACCCGGCCGGGCACCTGCTGCACGTGGCCCGCGGCCTCGACCGCCAGTTCGGCCTGCTCGACCAGGTCAAGGACGGCACGAGCCGGCTGGCGGAGTGGATCGGGCGATACGACCACGTCACCACGGCGCCGAACGCGCTGCCGCTGGACCGCTCCGCCGACGACCTGTACGACTCGCTGATGGCCACCGGGCCGCCGCCCCCAGGCGACGAACGGATCCTCCTGATCAAGGCGCTGATCGTGAACCGCTGGTTCTGGCTCGATCCACTCCTGGACCCCTCCGGGCGCCGCGCATCCCAGATCGCGCACTGGCTGAGAGAACTGGCGCTGCTGTCCGGATCCAGCCCGTCGATCCTGTTACGGGAGGCCGAAAGGTATGAACAGTCCTGAGGACGAGGCCACGCACCAGGAAGGACGTCACGCCGGCGGCCGGAAGGTGCGGGCGGACACCGCCCCCGGCTACGGCCGCGGGCGCAGGATCTGGCACCTGGTGCTCGCGGGGCTCGTGGCGCTGGTCGTCGTGGCGGTCGTGGGCGTCGTCCTCGTGCTCCAGCGGACGCCGCCGCTCACCGACGAGCCGGCCGCGTTCGGCCCGGACCTGGAAGACGTCATGAGACGCATCCAGGAGGAGAACGGCCGGATCCAGCGCGACCATCCCGACGACCACGTCACGATCGCCGTGCTGATGCCGATGACGGGCTCACTCACCGACATCTCCCTGGACCGGGAGAGCATCAGGCACGGACTGCAGGGCGCGCACCTGGCACAGGTGTGGCGCAACCGGCGGGGCAGCGGGGCCCCGTACGTCAAGGTGCTGGTCGGCGACGTCGGCCCGGACGGCGTCGAGGCCGCGGTCGACGACCTGAGGGCCAGGTCCGAGGGCGAGCGCATCGTGGCGGTGACCGGGCTGGGCGCCAGCAACAAGACCGGGCACCGGGCGGTGGCACGGTTGAGCGAGAGCTCGTTCGCCATGGTGGCCGCGGTGATCACCTCTGACGAGTTCAAGCCGTACAAGGGGCTCGCCAGGGTGGCCACGCTCAACAGCGAGCAGGCCCAGGCCGCGGTGGATCTGGCCAGGCGGCTGCGTCCCGATCTCCGGGCGGTCGTGGTCAGGGACACCAACCGGGCCGACAGCTACGTCAAGACGCTCGGCGACCACTTCACCCGGGCACTCACCGACAAGGAACGGGTCGAGGAGAAGTCGTTCGACTCCGACACCAGCGATCCGGGCACCGTGCTCGCCAACATCGCCGCGTCGATCTGCACCACCGACGCCAACACCGTGCTGTACAGCGGCCGCAGCGAACCCCTGCCCGCGTTGATGGAGGGCCTGAGCCAGCAGAGCTCGTGCATCGAGAAGAACGTCACCGTGATCACCGGCGACGACGCCAGCCAGCTCAACCGCGAGTCGAAGAAGCAGATGTGGGGCGACCTGCGCATCAGGCTCTTCTACACCGCGCTGGCCCACAGCGAGGGCGTCGTCCAGCCGAACGGCCCGGTCATCCCCGCGGTCCAGGCCCGATTCAAGGGGCAGGACCCGGACTCCTACGAGCGCATGTTCGGCGCGGAGAACCTCGACGACGGCATGGCCATCATGCATCACGACGCGATGGGCGCGGCCATCGCGGCGGTCGACAAGTTCGCCGGCAAGCAGCGCCTGCCCACCGCGGCGGACGTGGCCAGCATGCTGACCAGCGGAACCGTCGAGGTGAACGGCGGCAGCGGGCCGATCAAGATCGGCTCGGGAGGGGAACGGATCACCAAGAACGTCCCGATACTCCAGCTCAGCCGCGACGGGAGCACCACGTTCTCCCGCTGGGTGACCGTCCCCGGCGGGACGCCCGCCGCCGGCTGACTTCTCGACGGCGACGCCCGCACCCGGCTGGCGTGCGACGAGCCTCGCGGGAGAGACTGGGCGTTCGATCATTCGCCGGAGGCACGTCAGATGAGCAGAGCGCGGTTCCCCGCGGACTTCGTGTGGGGTGTGTCCACGTCCGCCTACCAGATCGAGGGCGCGACCTCGGCCGACGGGCGCGGCCCCTCCATCTGGGACACCTTCGTCCAGGGCGGCTCCGACGCCTGCGACCACTACCACCGCTACCGCGAGGACGTGCGGTTGATGAAGGACCTGGGCGTGGCCGCCTACCGGTTCTCGGTGAGCTGGCCGCGGGTGCTGCCCCAGGGCTCGGGCAAGGTGAACGCGGCCGGCCTGGACTTCTACGCCCGCCTGGTGGACGAGCTGCTGGCGGCGGGCATCACGCCGTACGCGACGCTCTACCACTGGGACCTGCCGCAGGCGCTGGAGGAGGCGGGCGGCTGGCCCGCGCGTGACACGGCACACCGTTTCGCCGACTACGCGGCCGTGGTGCACGAGGCGCTGGGCGACCGGGTGCGCACCTGGTTCACGCTCAACGAGCCGTGGGTGTCGGCCTTCCTCGGCTACGGCTCCGGGGTGCACGCGCCGGGGCGCGCGGACGCGTCCGACGCCTTCGCCGCGGCGCACCACCTGCTGCTCGGCCACGGCCTGGCCGCGCAGGCGCTGCGCGCGGGCGGCGCGCAGGTGGGCCTGGTGCTGAACTTCGCCCCGGTGCTGACGCCCGCCCAGGTCGGCGACTTCGGCAGGGAGCTGTCCGCCGAGGACGCCGAGGCCGTGGCCAGGATCGACACCCTCCAGCACCGGCAGTTCCTGGAGCCGGTGCTGCGCGGGGCGTACCCGGCCGAGCTGCTGCCCAGGCTGGCGCCGCACGTCCGCGACGGCGACCTCGACGTCATCGCCCAGCCGCTCGACCTGCTCGGCGTCAACTACTACGCGCCCACCGTGGTCCAGGCCCAGCCCAGCGAGCCCGCCGACCCGGCCTACCCGGGCAGCGAGGGCATCCTGTTCTGCACCGTGCCCACCGCGGTGACCGCCATGGGCTGGCCGATCGTGCCCGGCGCGCTGTCGCTGCTGCTGCGCCGCCTGACCGCCGAGCATCCGGAACTCGACCTGATGATCACCGAGAACGGCGCCGACTTCGTGGACGTCGTCACCGGCGACGGCATCGACGACGCCGACCGCGTCAGCTTCCTCGAAGAGCACCTGCGGGCGCTGCGCGCCTCCATCGCGGACGGCGCCAGGGTCCGCGGCTACTTCGCCTGGACCCTGCTGGACAACCTGGAGTGGGCCGACGGCTACCAGCGCAAGTTCGGGCTCGTGCACGTCGACTTCGCCACCCAGCGGCGCACGCTCAAGACCAGCGCGCGCTGGTACCGCGACGTCATCAGTCGCGGCGACCTGCCCGGCGAGCAGCGCGGCCGGCCCACGCTGGAGACCGTGGCCGCCCGCGCCGGCGTCTCGCGCGCCACCGTGTCGCGGGTGGTCAACGGCGAGTCGTCGGTCAGCACCGAGGTGCGCGCCGCCGTGATGCGCGCCGTGCGCGAACTCGGCTACGTGCCCAACGCCGCCGCCAGGAGCCTGGCCACCCGCCGCACCAACGCCGTCGCGCTGGTGTTGTCCGTGCCGCGCCAGGGCAGCGACGCGCTGGTCGCGGCCGTGGTGCAGTACGTGACGAGCCTGCTCGAAGGGGCCGGCAAGCAGATCACGCTCATGCTGGCCGACACCGCCGACAGCCGCAGGCGGATCGTCCAGCACGTGACGGCGCGCCAGGCCGACGGCGTCGTGCTGCTGGCCTCGGGCCCGGCCGACCCGCTGGCGGAATCGCTCGCGCGCACCGGGGTGCCGCTGGTGCTGCTCGGCAAGCCGGCCGTGGCCTCGCCCGTGCCGTACGTGGACGTGGACAACACCGGCGGCGCGGCCGCCGCAACCAGGCACCTGCTCGACTCGGGACGCCGCCGCATCGGCGTGATCTGCGGCCCGATGGACCAGGTCACCGTCCAGGACCGGCTGGCCGGGCACCGTGCCGCGCTGCTGGAGGCCGGGCTGCACCCGCTGCTCGCGCCCGCCGACGGCACCCCGCGCTCGGGCGCGGCGGCGCTCCTGCAGCTGCTCGGCGACCAGCCCGCGCTCGACGCCGTCTTCGCCACCAGCGACCAGCTCGCCGTCGGCGCGCTGCGGGCGGCCGCCGAGGCCGGCCGGCGGGTGCCGGACGACCTGGCGGTCGTCGGCTTCGACGACGACGCGGCGGCCGCGCTGTTCTCGCTGACCACGGTCCGGGCGCCGGTCAACGACCAGGCGCTGGCGCTGGCCCGGCTGCTGCTGTCCAGGCTGGAGGGACGGCACACCACCTCGGTGGTGCTGCCGGTGCGGCTGGTGGTGCGGAACTCCGGATAGCCGACGACCGGCCCGTTCCGCGGTGGCGCGATTAGCATCGAAGGCAGAACCCCCTTCTGGGAGGCCACATGCGCTTCATCCGCCGGAAGCAGGCCGAACCCGCCGACCCCGGCCAGGTCACCCGCATCGCCCCCGCCATCGCCTACGACGGCGACCTGTACCACCTGCCCGACTGGCGGCAGCGCCGCCACGAGGAACGCGACCTCGGCCGCGCCCACGCCACCGAGGGCCAGATCGACACGCTCACGCTGCAGACCGGCAGCGTCCCACGCTTCCACGAGCTGGCCGACGAGCGGGCCGGGGAGCTGGCCATGATGGAGGACAGGACCGAGCAGGAGCTCCAGCGTGCCCGCGCCGCCTTCGAGGCGCAGAAGATCAAGCTGGCCGAGTCGCAGCGCGCGTTCGCCGAGTCACGCAAGGCCCTCGACGACACCCAGCACCACGTCAGCGAGCTGGAACAGCCCAGCAGGCGGCCGGGGGACGGCCGTCCCAGCTCCATCGCGCTGTCGGGCAGCCGCTGGCCGGCCGTGCGCCGCTGGCTGCCCGCCGCGGCGCTGCTGCTCCTGCTGCTGATCGTCGAGGTCCCGATCCTCTACCAGGTCATCCTGAGCTGGGGCGACAGCGTCGCCATGACCGCGTTGCTGGCCGCGGGCGCCGCCCTGATCATGCTGGTCGCGCCGCACATGTACGGCCGGGCCTTCCGCTCCTGGCAGGAGCACGGCAGCCCGCTCAGGGGCCGCTGGCTGCTCATCGGCGTCGCCGTGACCTGGCTCGGCTTCATCGTCGCCGTCGCGGTGCTGCGCCGCGACGCGCTGGTCAAGCCACTGATCGTGGACGGCCAGGAGATCGGCCCGACCAGCGAGGGCGTCGGCCGGCTGCCGACCATGATCCTGCTGCTCGTGCTCCTGGTGGCCACCGCGCTGATCGCCGCCGACCTGGGCCGCAGGATGCACAACCCGAACGACCGGCGGCTGCGCGAGCTGCGCGGCAAACGCGACGCCGAGGCCCGCGCCTGTGCCGCCGCCCAGGCCGCTTACCAGGCCGACGCCGGATACGCCGAGAGCATCGCGCAGTATCTCCAGTCCGCCGACCGGCGCCGGGCCAGCCGGTTGCGCCAGCTCGACAGCGGCTTCGACAGCCTGGCCACGGCGTATCTGGGCGGGGTGGTCGAGGGGCTGCGCGACCCGGAGGCGGCGAGTTGGGCCGAGCGCATCGTGCTACGCCGCCGCACCGCCCCTTGAGCCCCGCCGCCTCTTGAACCGCGCCCTCTCCTAAGCGCGGGCCTCGACCGCCTGTGCCTGGGCGTGCTCGGCGAAGGTGATCACCATGTAGCGGCCGTTGGCGTAGCTGACCACCGGACGGCCCAGCGTCTCGCCGGCCCTGCGCGCGGCCGCCTGGAACAGCTCGACCATCTCCGGGGTGTCGGCGCTCACCCGGAACCGGCCCTCCGCGCGAAGGTGCTCGGTGACGAGTGCGGCGAAGCCGTTCTCGGCCCGCGCCTTCTCGTCCGCGTCGAGCGGGGTGCGGCGGGGGGCGGGCTGG
>NZ_JABCPZ010000317.1 GCF_013283785.1 Nonomuraea antri | reverse complement strand
CCGCACAACCCTCGCCGCCCCCCGCACGACCCTCGATGCCCGCCGCACCACGCCCGAAGCCCGTGGCGCCACCCTCGATGCCCGCCGTGCCGCCCTCGAAGCCCGTCGTGCCACCGCCGAGACCGGTCTCGGACGCGGCCCGTTTGAGCCGTCCGGCCAGCCGTTGCGCCCGCCGCCGTAACTCGACGATGTCGGCGCGCAGGGCGAGCCGCACCGGCGGGTCCGCCAGCAGCGTGGCGCGCAGGGCGGCGAGCGTGAGCTTGTCGACGCGCAGCGCGCGGGCCAGCGGATGGCGCCGCAGCCGGTGCACCAGTTCGGCCCGGCCGAAGACGAGACCCGCCTGCGGCCCGCCGAACAGCTTGTCGCCGCTGGCCGTCACCAGCGCGGCGCCCTGGCGCAGCGTCGTACGCACGTCGGGTTCGCCGGGCAGCAGCGCCTCGGGGGCGAGCAGGCCCGAGCCGACGTCGACGACCACGGGCACCGGCAGCGCGCTCAGCTCGGCGACGGACGCGGCCGCCGTGAACCCCTCGATCCGGAAGTTGGACGGATGCACCTTCAACACGAACCCGGTCTCCGGACCGATCGCCCCGGCGTAGTCGGCGAGGTGGGTGCGGTTCGTGGCGCCGACCTCGCGCAGCCGCGCCCCGGTGGAGGTGAGCAGGTCGGGGAGCCGGAACCCGTCGCCGATCTCCACCATCTCGCCGCGGCTGATGACGATCTCCCGCCCCGCCGCGAGCGCGGTCGCCGTCAGCGCCAGCGCGGCCGCGTTGTTGTTGACGACGTGGACGTCCCCCGCCTCGGGCACCGCCGCGGCCAGCGCGGACAACGCCGCCCGCCCGCGCCGCACCCGCTCCCCCGTCACCAGGTCGAACTCCACATCACTGCACCCGGCCGCGGACGCCAGTGCCTCGACGGCGGCGGACCCGAGCGGGGCGCGTCCGAGGTTGGTGTGCACGAGCACGCCGGTCGCGTTGATCACCCGGCGCGCCCCGGCCGGCGCCTTGAGCGCGGCCACGGTCGCCGCGACGACCTCTTCCGGCGTGATGCGTCCCACCCTGGCCTGCTGCTGCGCGGCCGCGACCGCGGCCTTCACCTCGGTACGCCCCGCGCTCCCCGCCGCCTCGGCCACCCGCGGATCGGCCAGCACCGCGTCGGTGCGCGGGATGCGACGCCGGGGATCGTCGCTCATCGTGACCTCGCCCGTGCCGCGGAGGCGCACGGGGATCGAACCCGCCGACGACGCCGCGCGCCGCCCACCGGTTTTGAAGACCGGGGTGCCCACCAGAACACATGCGCCTCCAGGGTCGCCCCTTCACGATATGACGGCACAGCCCATCGAGCACGAGGCGATCGTGACCGGGTCTGGAAACGCACCTCATCCGATCCCGCACCGGCCGAGGCATTCCGCGCATGTTCCGGATCTTGGTGCGAACGCACACTCCTCCCCGCCTGATCTTCCCGTCTGCCTCGTCCGCTGCAAAGGCTGGGCTCCGCCTGGACAGGCGCCAGGCAGATGGGGGATCGCCGACGCAGTATGCGACGATATCGGCGCTTCGCCGTCGACCAGCTAGGCAAAGGCGCTGTGCTGATCGTGGCTGAGCTCGGATTCGTCAAAAGGACGAACGCTCGACCGAAGTCAGCGTCAATACCGCATCGAGGAGTGCTCGCCTCGGGCAAGAACGAGACCGGCCTGGACCACTACCCAATGCGTCGTCATCCGGCGTCGTTCCGACACATCACGCCAGCCATGTCCACCCACACTTACCTGGCCGTCACCGCTGCTCACGCCCCAAAGCCCAAGCTGGCCGGTCTGCCCCATGCCGAGATCCGCCGTCTCCCGGCACACCTGATTTACCTCACCGCCCGCCGACTGGCTCACCTTTTGCCCTGGCCAGAGCGCCGGGACACGTAGCCCTGATGCGAGCAACGCCGGAGTCGGCAAACTGGATCGAGGCCTATTGGTTTGAAACGACGCGCGGATTAGTGGTCCGAGCCATCAAGAGTTGCGATGGTCGAAGCTCGTCCGCCTTCTTCGGAAGTGAGCCTATGCCCTTGGCCCAGGTGAGTTCTGGAGGTGTAAAGGAACCGGTGAAACACTGTCAGCCAGGAGGCAATCAGGTACCACATCGGAGCCCAGCGGTGCGGATGAATGGGCAACTGCGGCGGCAAGGCCCTGTGAGCAGGAGCCTTGCCGTCGACTGTCCTGCTCCTAGAACGCGGTCTTCGTCGAGGGGTACAGCCAGCCGGTCCCAGAGTAGTTCGGCTTTCCGTGCCCACGTATGTAGGTCGCTTCGGTTTGCCGTACGCCAGCCGTGTATGCTGCGGCTTCGCTTGAGACGGTCCGCGCCAACGAGCTTCCCCAACCGCAGAAGTGCGGGTTGCTAGAATTGTCCCACCAGCCGGTAGTTACCTGTGAATTAATCAGGAACCTCCCAGTGGAGTGGACCACGTCATATATCTTCGACCAGCCATAACGGATCCCGTTGCTAGCCGACGTTGCCATGACTGGCTGCCACCACAGATCGTCGTTCACATTCCCAGTGGGCGCACGCCACGTGTAGAGAGATAGACCACCGTAACTAACGTCCGTGAGGGTTACCGCGTTGGGATCACTGAGCCAGTTCCCGCACCAAACATCGGCGGCCAGGAGGCCTGCATCTCCACTTCGAGCAGTCGCGCGATCGCTCTCGTTCAGCGGTAGGTCTTCCGGCGCGATCTTCCGTGGAGCCGGTGCAGGAGCACCGAGGATCTTTCTCTCAGCCTCGAGCTTCTCTGCGGATACCTGTACCCGGCCACGCTCGTTGTTGAACTGAGGGTCGACGAGCTCGGGGTCACCCGGAGTAATAGGGGCGTCCGCATGCGCCGCGACATTGGAAGCCAGAACCCCAGTCACCGCGACAGCGACCGCAGCAGCCATGAAGAAAGTCTTTTTCACCATGATCCTTTCGTTTAAATGGTGATCAACACTTGAATTTTAACCTCTCTATTGAAATATCGAGCTCTATGACGCAGCAAGCACCTCCAAGGCATTCCGATGACGTGTACGTAGGAGGTTTTTGAGAAGGTTCAGCTTTTCCGAATTAGCTCTAATGATGCGGAGTTGTGCATCTGTCCATGCAGCCTTTCTGGCACCGCTGTAGTTGACGCGTGTCCGGCAATATTCATCCGCCACAGCCACCTCAAGTTCTATCGCCTCCGGCTTGGCCAGACGGTGCCCAGTCGGGACGTCACGCCGCCCTGCCCAGCGAGCGTCGAACTCCGCTTCCCAGGGAAAATTGTAGACATGCTCCTTCGCCTTCATACATGCAGTCCAGCCCTCGATGGCAGTCGCGACGCGACGATCCATGCGAGAGCCGTTAGATGCGACGGCAGCTTCAGCCGCGTCATCCATGAGCACGTACAGCTCTTTATAGCTGTGCGGTTTTGCAGGAACGGCGCCATCAGGCCCTGGAGCGTTTCCGTTGAGCCGACGCTGCGCTTCACCGTCACATCCTTCTTCGGGAACCTCCTTACCCTTGAAAGTGGTCACCGCACCGGTATGAACAGGATCTTGCTCTGCCGGGATCTTGTAGCCGCGAATCCCATCGCGGGCGGCCGGCGTATCAAGGAGGAGCTGCGTTTCCGAGCCCGTGTAGCCGTACTTGCCGACGTTGAGCGCACCCAACCAGCCGAGATACGCCGCATTGGCGGGATAGTTCGCCGGACTGGTGACATGCATGGGCATGGTGAATCCATACCTGGCGAGACATTGCGCAATCAGCCGATAGCGAGCAGTTTGCACAATGGATCGACTCTTACTATCAAGGTCGTAGTCATCCAGCGGCAATCGTAGATCATCTTCGCTCTTCACAAATGGGATCTTCTCGCCCTTCGATGAAGGATACGACGGTTGCGTCGGAGTAGCTCGCCCCACCTCCGTACCTGCACACGCACACACCGAGAGGAAGACACAGCTCGACCAAATTCCTGCTCGTATGCGCAAACCCCAATTCAAACCCAAGATCTCCGATCGGACTAGAAATAGACTTATTGGCTAATGGCAAGGAATTACCCTTGCAAATGCCCAGCCGGTGCGGCGTCAGCGGGTGCGCTGCCTCAATTCCAGTTGGCGAGCAGCTTTGATGCGTTCCGGACGGAACGGATCTTCTGCTCCTGCACCCTTACCAGGTGTGCGATTCCACGAGCCGACCCTCGCCGCTAAACGTCCTATGCGAGGGTCGCCCGGTGGCACATCAATCTGGAAGTGACTCTCCTTCGGCACACGCTCGTCCCCTCCCCAACGTACGACGCCCTCGCATTCCGCCAGAACGTCCCGGATGACGATCAGCTCGTGTGGAAAGAAGCCGCCGGCCACCCCCGACGAATAAGTACCAGGACGGATTGCGATTGCCGTGCCGGAAAAATAGTTGCTTTCGTATGGTTGTCCGCCTGGCGGCCCGACGAGATGGCCACTGATTTCGTTGGGCGCGTCTTTCCGAAGAGTGTCGATCTCATAATGGAAGCGGCGTACCACGTGCAGGAGAATGAGCGAGACATCTCCGGATAGGACACGCACCGACAGATTGCTGCCTTCGATTGCGTGTTCTGGTACGTCCTTCACCACAGGCCAGCCGTTTTGAGTCGTATCGGAGCTAACGACGAGAGCCAGCGCCGGAGAAGCGGATCCGGACACTGTCAGTGCAGTGACCACACCCAGCCCGGTGGTAAAAAGGCGTCGACGGGATAAAGGTAGTGAGTATTCACTCAAAGCATGCTCCCGAAGCGGATAGACTGCCTACTCTGCAAGTAACTTGCGGCGTCGCGCGATTGCTCGAACTCCCATGACAATTTCGATGACCACGCCGACGATAGACAGATAGATGAGTGGGTTGATGTATCCGGGGACGAGGTCGCTCGATGTTCCGTCTCGCCAATGGCACAGGTGTCGCAGCGGGAATAGACTCCACGAGGTGGCGGGATCATCCAAAGGCTTGCTAACGCAGAACTCAGAAGTGGGCACCAGCTGCAGAAACCATCCCGACCAGAGACCATAGCCATAGACGAGAATGGCACAGAAGACTGTAAGAAATGCGGTGGCAAACCAGCGAGAAGCACTCATGGGTCTCGATTTTACTGAAGTCTACCTCAGCCGGGCATTCTCGTCGGCGATCCGGGACGTGATGACTTCACTGAAGCCTTGCAGGAACTCGGCCAGCTTCGCTGCCGGCAGCATGTGCGGCAGGATGGTGGGAATACCACCAGTCGATTCGATAAGGAAGACCCTGCCCACCGCGATAGTCGTATCGACGTCTCGGGCAAGCAAATGATCAGCCACGGCATAGAGGTTGCTACTATTGTTGAAACGCCCTTCGTAAAATTGCTTGAACCGAGACTTGTAGCCGTTTCCCTGGTAGTACGCCGCCACCGCGTCGGCGACGTTGACGCCCTGCCGCACCCTCATGGTGATGTTGTAGCTGTCCGCGTCCTCGATGAGATCCCGAAGTTTAAATGTTCCTGGACCATCCAAGCGCGCCAGCTTTTCCTGGCAGTAGGTATAGCCCGAGGAGTAGCTCTCGCTGTCGCGGCGCCATTCACCATAGAAAGTCAGGAGATCACCGCCCCATCCCGCGACGTCGCTACGACTAACTCCGATACCTGAAGGTGGAGGAGCGACATATACCCCATTACAGCTCGCACCGAAGTGTGCCACGTCCAGATCGATGCCATAGAACGGGTCGCGCACTTCACTGATCCATTGAACGCCTGCAGCCTTCACCCGAGCGACAAATCCATGATCGTAGTCTCCGATGAGAGTCTCCCATTTGATGTCGCCGTAGTCGATGTGGCGGAGATATTCCATGACGAGCTGGCTGGGATTTCTACTGCCACCATAGGCGACCGCAAGATCATACAGGCGTCGAATATAGGCAATGAACTCAGTGAGAGAATTGCTGGGGGTATTGATCGCGGATGCGCCAGGGTCGGTGTCCTTCGCATGGACGTCTTTGTCGATCTCAATCTGCCCGGCACCCGAGCCGACGGTCAGGGTCTGAATCTGGTTGAATGACCAATTCTCCGGCAGCGGAAAACCCATATTGCCGGAGAATCCGGTCGACATTCCGGAGACGAACGACCAGCGGGCCAGAGTTGCCTTGGTGACCTCTGCACACACGTTTCGAGATCCGTATACGCCGTGTACATATCTCTTGCCTTGGCCGACGAGAGCGGCGACAACCCCACGGAAGTAGGGAATGATATTGGATTCGATCTCAGCCTGGGTGGCGTCATAGTCCACGGCAAAATAGATCACCGTGCCGCTGTTGAAGCCGTACTTGACGGCCGCCGCATGCGCCTCTAAGCCATCCTGGTAGCCCTGAGCGTAGGTGAAATAGCTAACCTCTCCGCCATAGTACTGCGATATTGGAAACACCTTTAGGCCGTTTTGAAAAATCGTTTCCAATTCGCCCGGCTGGATTTGTTTGTTCAGCGGATTGCTGCTGGGGCGCTCGTCGAGATATCGGCCCACCACCCGGTATCCGGCGGCATACAGAGCCTTGGCGCGTGCGTCAGTAATGGTGGCGATGCAATCCGCAGCCGTTCCTGGCCGGCTGGGGTCACCTGTGGACACCAAGGTCTGACACCAGGTGGCAAAATCTGCCTCTTGAGTCACCGGTAGACCGGTGAACTCCTGAAAGGAGCGCGTCCAGCCTTTGAGCTCGATATCGAAGACATCAGTGAAAGATGCCTCCTTGTAAGACCAAGTGTCCTGCTGGGTCTTATATTTGATAGTCCCATTGAACACACACGCGGCGCTGTATATCTGCACCCAGGTGCCGGTTGCTCCAGCAGCGAGCGGATGGGCTCTGAGACCGGCCTGGGTACCCGGACCGAACACACCGGTGGCCTGGTCGTCAGTCATACCGAGTTCGAACTGAATTGCCAGGTAGAGTGCCTTCTGAATGTCTCGAGAGAAGATGCCGTCACAGGGAATCACGAAAAAGTTCCTACGCTGATAATACCTTCTGTTAAGCCATTGCTGAATCCCTCTGACTTTTTCCTTCCCTCCTGCGATCAGGGTGTAGGCGTCCATAGTCAAAACCGCTTTGAAGACCTTCGGCTGAACGCCACTGATCAGGCCACCAAGGCCGGTGTTCGACAGCAGAGCCAACACGGCCAACTGCGTCTGGCCGTCGTATACGCCATATTCTGATGCCCCCCAGTATCCTTTACAAAAGAGGCCGTGTTGCAGAATGGTTACGATATTTTTGTTCGTCGTATTCGGGCCGACGTCTCCTAGTGCTGCCAGTTTGGCGAGCGTTGTGGGGCCGAAATTGTCGGATAAGGATGCGATCCCCAGTTCGACCTGTAAAGCGCGCGTCAATGAGTACATTGTCGCCCAGCCGGTTATGCCATCTTCCGCGCACTTCTTGTATTGAGGGACCTGCCCATAGGTTGCGTTTACCCATTTTTGCGCTTCCAGGACTTTTGGATCCAAATCTGTCCACACCTTTCGACGAGATATGAGCACACTTCATAACGACGCTTGCCTCCGCAAGCAAACCACTCTGGGCGGCATGCGCTACTGCTTCGACAGAATAAGTGACCGTTTCTGGAAGCACAAGATCGTTTGCGCAGTAGATTGACTACACTGTGCAACCGTCTTCACCATGGAGAGTCAACTGACAGCTGCGGCGATGCACGCGTCGTATTCGCAGAGTCGTTCGTAGGCTTGCCGCCCTTGGCCTTCCAGTGCTGCTGGTCTCGGGTTCTTTTGGTGGGCTGCACTGTGTTGAATGGCTCCGCAGGCCACCGCTGTGCCCGCGTCACACCCAGTGCAGTCGGTCGCGCGGCCCGTGCGACCGCGGTTTACCATCACCAGATTGATCCGCCCAAATTATGACGGTGGGGACTCTTCGCTCATGACCTCGCTGTGCGACGTAGAGCAGACGCAGGCTGGGTCACGCACGAAGAACGGCTGGTCTATGACAATCGGTGGACTCGACACGGTTGGTTGCTATGGAGATCTCGGACGGGAAGCGATTTGAGCATCACGTGGTATATCTGAACCGGGCGGCGATCACGGTGGTTCTGGATGAGCGGAGTCGGTTCGCGGTCGAGCGGTTGGGGTGGGAGCGGAGGGCTGAGCTCCGTATGACTCATTGCCGGGAGGCCGGCACCTCAACCATGAACCGGCCATAACCCAGGGCGAGCCGAACGACGAACAACGCAGGCTGACCGAGTTCCGTACCAGCATGCAAGCCCAACACGACCAGGCCGAGCAGACTCGGCCAGGACTCCAGCGACCTCCACGCCGTAATCAACGGCCTGGACGAGGAGGTCCACCACACGGACATCTGCAGCACATCAATCCCCGAGTACAACCGCTCATGCCGCCGGCAGAAATGCCCAGCGCATGATGACACCCACGACGCCAGAACGGACGCTCGCCAGCTCGGGCGACGTGGTCTACCGGTCCCCTCTGTTCGTCACCCCATCTTGCCGTTTCACGGCAAGATTCAATGCGGGTACCGGTCGACCCGAACGCCTATGACCACGCCGGCGGTTGTGACCTATGTGGGCAAGACGCGGGGGCCGCTGATGGCGGCAATGTTCGCCTGCACGTACCTCGACAGGCTTCGTCCTGGAAATGTGCTCCGGGCCCACGTAGAAGGGCCTGTCACCTGCTTGCGAAGAGACGGGGCCTGCTCATGCTGAAGAAGACTCGGCCGGGGCATGAAGCACTACATCGGATCCAGGGGGTGCAGAGCGAGCGAAGACTGAAGCATGACGAGAGAAGGAACTCGGTGCCGATTCCGCCAGAGCCGGTGGAGATCCTTCGGCGCTGTCTCGAACAGCATGGAGGTGTTCGAGACGGCCGACTATTCTGCACCGGCGTGGGAGAGCAACTCTCGCGCTCGACCGGGTCAAAGATCGCGGATCTCGGCGGCTCTCCATGCCGCGTGATGTGGCCCCTCACAACAATGGACCCCGGGACATCGTTCGGGACCTTTGGCCGTTTCCGATCGATTCCGCGAACCGCCGTCTCGACTTGCGGAAATCCGCCCTGGTCCATTCCACGTATGTTCCGGGAAGTGTAGCCCCGGAGTGCTTCCGGTGGCGGACGGCTGCCCACAGGCTTGGGCCTTCAGAGCGCGAAGCTTCCAGCTCAGGGCATGCTGTGGGCGAATGGCCATGGGCCCCGACAACACATCTACTGCATCTGGAATACCGAAGTGCCCATCAGGCATCTGCCGCCTCCAGTGTCGCCACTTCAGGTCGTGCAGTAGTTCCGTGGCGGCTGTCAGGAGGCGTGGGCCGTCAGGTGTTGGGCGCCGCGCCGAAGGGGTTGTCGATGAGGTAGCGCCAGCCGCCGTCCTGGCCGCGGCGGGCGACGTCGGTGGCGGTGCCGCGCAGGTCGATCGGGTGGCCGTCGCGGGACGTGCCCCGGATGGACCAGTCCACGACGAGCAGCGCGGTGTCGCCGGCGACGTAGGCGTGGCGGAGCCGGGCGTCGATGGGCAGGCCGAATCCGAGCAGGTGGCGGTTGGCGGCGGCGCGGTCCTCGCCTGTCACGGGATGGCCCGGCCTGGGGATGAGCACGCCGTCGGTGGCGTAGAGGTGTTCGAGTCGCTGTGCGTCCCCGGCGTTGAACGCGGCCATGAAGGCTTCGGGGAGCTGGGCGGGGTCGTCATGAATCGTCATGACCTCTGTATCGTACCACAAAAATGATCTTTATCGGTAACCCGTTCGAATGCGGGGCGGCGGGTGCCTAGAGTAGGAGGGTGGTTCCAGATCTTCGCCAGCCCCTGGTCAAGCAGCTCGCCGAGGCCGATGCGCCGCGCCGCTACTGGCACACCGCGGACGACGTCGGTGGCGTCTGGCTGTTCGAGAGCGTCGAGGGCGACGGCGAGGAGTGGGCGGTCCGGCAGATCGAGGTCGACGCCGCGCGCGAGATGCACCGGTACTGGTGGGGGCGGCTGCAGGACGAGCACGGCTTCCTCACCGACCAGCCGCTGGAGATCTGGGAGCTGACCGAGATCACCGGGGAGTCGTTCGAGGCGGTCTGGCGCTCGGCCGACTGACCCTGGAAAGCGCGAAAGCGCGCACCCCGGGCATGGGATGCGCGCTTTCATGTACTTGTCAGGCGGCGTAGTTCGGGTAACCGTAACCGACGACCTGGCTGGTGGGACGCTTGCGCTCCTCGACCTTGCCCCGGGTTCCGCAGTTGGTAGTCACACGTGAGCCCGAAATCGAGGGTTGACCTGGAGGAACGCATGCAGGGCCGTAGAGGGTCGTGTGCCTACACCCTCCGCAGCCAGGTGCTGATCGGGTCAAGTC
>NZ_JABCPZ010000316.1 GCF_013283785.1 Nonomuraea antri | reverse complement strand
AACGCCCAGCTCAAGAGCTGGCGCATTCTCCGCAAGCTCCGCTGCTGCCCGCACAAGGCAGGCCAGCTATGCAAGGCGATCGCCGTCCTGCAGAACTACGAGCTCACCCACGGATGAAAAGGCCTCACTGGAAGAGCATGAAGACAGAACTTCACCATGTCGATCACACCTGGCAACGCGAAACTCCACTCCGCTCCGAGTACTCGCGCCGAGCCGCCCTAGTTGAGATCGACGCTCTCGTCGCCGCTTGGCTTGGTATTGATGCCGACACTCTCGTCTCTATGTATCGGGCACGATTCCCGATCATGCAGGACTTCGACAAGGTCACCTGGTTCGACGCTAACGAGCGGAAGATCGCTGGCGATAGATACACCTACGGTCACGGTCAAGAGAAGGAACACTGGCAGCAGTTGAAGGCATACCTACAAGACCCGGCCAACGTCCCTGTGCCGGAGGGTTATACGCCACCCTTCTGCAAGGCGGATCGAGAGACGGAGATGCGGGAAGCGCACGTTGTCTTCAAGAAGCGGCTTGATGATGCCATCGCCCGTGGTGAGTGGGATCCCGTTAAGCAGGAGGTGCCGAAGCCGTGAGGCCGACGCTTCAGGCGCGGGCACTCAAGGAGAGCCTGCTGCAGTACCTGTCGACGACATACGCCCTCAGCGACGAGGGCGCACGCGAGGCGCTGCACCGGTTTCTCGGGGATGAGACGTCCGGGATGTTCCGCGGGCCGTATCTGCGAATCCGCACGCCCTTCATGGTCGGTGGGGAAGAGTGGCGCGAGCACCTGGAGTGGCAGCGTGAGGGCTTCACGCCGTACGTGCACCAGGCGGAGGCGTTCGCCCGGCTGACCTCCGCGAACGGGCACACGCCCCAGCCGACCCTGATCACCACGGGCACAGGCTCGGGTAAGACGGAGTCGTTCCTCTATCCGGTGCTCGACCACTGCCGCCGGGAACGAGAGGCAGGAAAGGCCGGCGTCAAGGCAGTGTTCCTGTACCCGATGAACGCGCTCGCGACCGACCAAGCCGGCCGCATCAACGACTTACTGACGCAGTACGGCGAACTGCGCAAGCTTTGGGCGGGCCTGTATATCGGGGATCGGGCGGGGACGCAGTACGAGAAGGTGCGTACGCGGCGCTACGACATGCAGTTGTCACCGCCGGACATCCTGATCACCAACTACAAGATGCTGGACCTGCTCCTGCAGCGCGAGGACGACGCCCCGCTGTGGCGAGAGGCGGACATCCAATACGTCGTGGTGGACGAGTTCCACACCTACGACGGCGCGCAAGGCAGCGACGTGGCCATGCTGCTGCGACGACTCGCGTCTGCCGTCGGAATGTCCGAAAAGGGACGTCCGCTGGGACGCATGTGCCCGGTAGCTACATCGGCGACTCTTGCGTCAGGGACAGACGCTGATGGGGCCAAACGCCTTCTGGAGGTGGCGACCGACGTCTTCGGCACGGAGTTCACCGCAGAGTCGATCATCAGGGAGAATCGGCTACCGGTAGAGGAGTTCATCCCGCTCACCGGTGTGAAGATGCAGCGGCTGCCGACACCGGACGAGCTACTCGCACTGCCCGATCCCACGTCCGGCAAGGAAGCGCTGCTCGATCTCATCGAGGCCGTGACCGGCGTCCGCGACGACGACCCGCTCGTACTGGGCGACAACCTGAAACAGCACCTGTTCACGCGGGCAGCGATGCAGGCGCTGGACGGTGAGTTGAAGACCAGCGCTGAGGTGCTGGACATGATGTGGCGTGCGGGAGCCGCCGGTTGGGCGGAAGCGGTGGCCTTGCAGCCGGAGAAGGCGGCTGAGGCGCTCGCCCGATTCGTGGCGCTGCTGTCGTACGCACGTGACCCCAAGTCGCCGCCCGACGAGGAACATCCTCTGGTTCATGTCGAAGTGCATCAATGGGCCCGGTCGGTGTCGCGGCTCCTGCGCGGCGTGCTTCCGTGGCCCAAGGCGGAGTTCCGCTGGGACGTGGCGGGCATGGCCGACGCCAGCTCGACGGACAACGAGCGTATGGCGCCGGTGACCACAGCCACGTCGGGCCAGAGCGCCAATATTTTCCTGCCGGCCGTGTACTGCCGGGACTGCGGACGGTCGGGCTGGGCGGTGTTCTCACCGGAGAGCGACGACCATGAAGTGCAGTTCGACACCTTCAAGATCCGGCGTGCGTCGCTCGGACAGGACAAGGCCCGGGTGCGGAACCTGATCGCGGCTACCGATCGAGAAGCGGGGGAAGGCGCTTGGAGAGGACCGATCTCCGCGGATGCCCGGAAGGTCAACGCCAGCGCGTCCGCTCAAGGCGGCGGCGTGCTGATGATCTTGGATGGCGCGCGCAAACGCCTGCGGCTTCCGGACCCGCTCAACGACTATGCTGAGGACACCAAGGAACCGCGGCTGACAGCGCGCGACTCTGCGTTCGTGCTGGTTCACTTCGGCGGCACGGTGGCGAACACTGCGGCCCAGCAAGACTGGTGCCCAGCGTGTGGAGCGCACAACGCGATTCGCTACCTGGGCACCGGTTCGGCCGCGATGGCGGCGGCCTCGATCACGCAGTTGTTCACGGGCGGGGAACTGGACAAGAAGCTGCGCGAGGACAGAACTCTGATGTTCAACGACTCGGTGCAGGATGCCGCGCACCGGGCCGGCTTTGTGGCCAACCGCTCGTACACGTTCTCGCTGCGCGCTTTGCTGGCCGAACACCTGCGCCACGAGGAGCCGACGGCGCTGAACGACCTCATCGCGAACGTGGTCGAGGCCACCACGGACCAGACCACCCTCGCCGCGGTGGTGCCGCCGGATATGCACGTCTACAAGGGAGTTGAACGGCTGCTGTCAGGTCAGGGACGTGGCGGCACCATTGCGACGTGGCGGCTGATCGGGCAGCGCCTCGCCTTCGAGACGCTGATGGAGTTCGGATTCCGCTCCCGCAACGGCCGCACTCTCGAGTTGACCCGGACCGCCGCCGCACACGTCCGGATCGATGATCCGGCGGCCGTGGTGGCTCTGGCCAGGCGCGTGCACGAGGAGTCCGTGCAGGACAAGGTGCCGTTGATCGTCCAGGACGACGAGCGGTACCTGGCACTCGTACGCATTTTCCTGGAGCGTCTCCGGACGCGAGGCGCGGTCGCTCACAAGTGGCTCAGCAAGTACGTGGACGAAGCTGGCACCAGCCGCTACTTCATCTGGGGCAAGCGTGAGCCCGGGATGAAGGCATTCCCTACGCGGGTCGCGGCGCCGCTGTTCCTGCTGAACCAGACGAAAGCAGGCAGCGAGTTCGACTTCGCCACCGGGCGGCTGTCCTGGTACGAGCGGTGGGCCGGACGCTGCTTGGACCTGCCGCGAGAGATGGCGCCGGAGTTCTGGTCCAAACTTCTGCCCGAACTGTCCGCACTCGGTCTGCTTGCGGTGCGGACTCCGCGTGACACCTCGCTGCGCGTCTACGGTCTCAAACCCGGCAATATCGAAGCCCAACTGCTCGACGACGACCAAGTGCGGCAGGCGTACGTGCGCTGTCCCGTGTGCTTCTGGGAGCAGACGGTTCACCCGTCGCTGCTGGATCAGTGGCGTGAGCAGCCGTGCCCCTCTTATCGGTGTGGGAGGGGCCGTCTGGTCGCCGGCGACCGGCCGGAGGCGCTGGGGAGACACCACCGTGACCGCGACTACACCCGCGACTACTACCGGCGCCTGTACCGGAAGGCAGGCACCTACCAGATCGTCACCGCCGAGCACACCGGCATGCTGACGCGCCCGCAGCGCGAAAGGGTGGAGCAGGCATTCAAACAGGGTGGAGGTTTCAAGGACCCCAACGTGCTGTCCTGCACTCCGACCTTGGAACTGGGCATCGACATCGGCGAACTGTCCGCGGTCGTGCTGGCCGCGCTGCCACGCCGCCCCGCCTCGTACGCTCAGCAGATCGGACGGGCGGGACGTCGTACGGGTAACGCGTTCTTGCTGACGATTCCCGACCGGAGGCGTCGTGACCTGTACTTCCTGGAGCGTCCCAAGGATCTGATCGCCGGCACCATCGTGCCGCCGGGCTGCTACCTCTCAGCCATCGAGATCCTGCGCCGTCAATATCTGGCGCATCTGCTCGACTTGGCTGCCGCTGGGCGACTGGTACGTCCCGATGGCATCGTGCTTCGCGCGCTTCCCCGCAGGGCACCTCATTTGTTCGGCCCGTCCGGTTATCTGGTCGACCTGGTGGAGGTGGCGCTCGCGCACGGCACCGAGCTGGCAGAGGGGTTTCTGGAGCTGTTCCCCACCGGGGTCAACGACTCTGCCAAGGCCGACCTGCGTGCCTATGCCACCCATGGCCTGCGGGCCGCAGTCGAGGAGGCCGAGCGGGAGTGGTTCCGCGGCGAGCAAGCACTGCGCGCCCGGCTGCACGAGATCGACGAGGCCCACGACGAGCTTCACGACTCCGACCCGGACCAGGCACGGCAGAAAGCCGAACTGGACGCCGAGCGGCGTGGCGTCGGACGGCACCTGATGAACCTGGGCGAGACCCCGGCCCAGACCGCGCTGTGTGATCTGGGCCTGCTGCCGAACTACGCGCTGATTGACTCCACGACCACCCTGTCAGCGACCCTGTACGGCGAAGAGGGAACCGATCCCGCGACCGGCAGGCCGATCTACACCTCCGACACCTACACGTACGAGCGCCCCCGGCGCATCGCCCTGCAGGAACTGGCGCCCGGCAACACCTTCTACGTCAACGGCTACAAGCACGAGATCAGCGGCCTGGAGATCGCCACCGGTGGCCGGCAGGAATGGCGGACCTGGCGGGTCTGCCCAGCCTGCGGTTACGTACGGACCGAGAACGCCAAAGACGACCGCTCGGCCTGCCCGCGCTGCAAGGGCGACAACATCGCTGATGACGGATCGTGCCTGTTCCAGGTCATCGAACCCGCCACCGTCACCTCGCGCGACAAGCGGGAGGATGCCCGGATCCGCGACGACAAGGACGACCGGGACCGCCGCTTCTACACGGTGGTGGACGCCGTGGACATGCCGGTGGAAGACATTGAGGATGGCTCGTGGCGGCACGTTCACCAGACGTTCGGCATCGACTACTGCCGGCGGACCATGATTCGGCGGATCAACGTCGGCCCGGTGCGTTATGACGCGCCGGCGCGCGACGACTTCGCCGGGCATCATGTCCGGCTCAATCCGTTCCACGTGTGCACGGCGTGCGGGGCGGCCAGTGCGGATGGGCGGCCGGTCTTCAATCGCCACAACGACGAACTGGACTCTCTGGCAGCCCGCAGTTGGCGGCTCAAGCATCACCGTCCGTGGTGCCCGCTACGGCGCGGTAAGAAGAGCGATGCCAGGGAGGAACGCGTACTCCTCGCTCACCAATTGCAGACCGAGGCCCTGCGCATGCTGCTCCCCGCGGCCACCGCGGACGTGGATGCCAAGGTCCACTCCTTCAGGGCAGCCCTGCGGCTCGGCGTGGACCTGCATTTCGGCGGGGATCCTCAGCACCTGGCGACCACAGTGGCGTCCATGCCTGACCTCGAGACCGGGGAACGTCGCTGGTTCCTGGTGCTCTTCGACTCTCTGCCCGGCGGAACCGGCTACCTGGACCGGCTCCGTGACAGTGACGCCTTCCGCGACACCCTGACAGCGGCGTACGAGATGCTGAAGGACTGCCCGTGCGCGGAGGAGCAGCGCCGGGCCTGTCACCGCTGCCTGCACCGATACACCCCAGAGCCCTTCCAGGACATCGTCTCGCGCCAGTCGGCGCTGACGATGCTGGAGTCCTTGCTGTTCGCGAAAGACGGCGGGTCCGGTTGGGAGACCAGCGAAGTCGATCACACCGGGCTGGTCGGTTTGGACGCGCAGGTGGAGTCCGATCTTGAGGCCCGTTTTCTGGCTGCCCTGCGCGACTGGGTGAAGATTACCGGAGATGCGTCCTTGGACGAGGACGGCCACTCCAGCGGGCATCTGCGCTTCACCGACAGCTCCGGTGTGACGCACTGGCGGTTGACCGCACAGCAACGGGTCCAAGGCAGCGTCAGCGACTTCACGTTCACCCGGGTCGACGGCCCGGTGCAGAGCGTAAAGGTATACCTCGAGGGTTTCCGGTTCCACGCCAGCCGCGAGCACAACCGAATCGCCACCGACGCCGCGAAACGCACGCTCCTGCGCGCCGACGGGAACATCGTTTTTCAGATCACCTGGGCCGACATCGACCTGTTCGAACAGCTGCCAACCCGCACGAGGCCGGTCTGGCCGCCGTATGCGGCTGGTGCGCAGGACCAGGCCAAGTCGGCATACGAGCAGTACGGCGGGCAGCGCGCGCACGTCGCCGGCTCCATCTTCGCCAACCCGATCGCCACCCTGATCGCCTACCTACGCAACCCGGACCCGACCCGCTGGGCCCGCCTGGCGTCGGCCCTGGTCACTGGGCTCACGCGGCAGCCGGGCACCACCACGGTCGCCGCGGCCGGCCGGCGCAGTGAACTCGTCGCGGCTTTGCGCGGCCAGCTGGCGGCTTCCCCTGCAGGAGCACGTCACGACAAACCGGATGAGACTGGTATCGGACCCGTTCACGTCTTCCGCGCGCAGGACGACACGGGGCTGCCCATTGTGTTCGCCGTGGACGCCGTCGATCCGGAGGCTCTGAAGTGGACCGCCCTGGCGATCCTCGACGACAACGACACGGTATTGGACACGGACGAGCACAAGGAACGCTGGCGGTCCTGGCTGTATTGGACCAACCTCACTCAGTTCCTGTCCCTGGCCGGCGGTGACGGCGTCCAGCTCGCGTCCAGCCAGGCCGCCCACTTCAAGGTGGAGGTGCTCGCGATATGCGGCGGGCTTGGCGAACTTGACTCGCTCGCCGGAGCGCCCGCCGTCGTGATCGAGCCGACTGGCCGAGACCTCGGCTCGGCCGCCGAAGCCGCTGCAGCCCAGGCAATCCGCGATGCCGTCTGGGACGAGGACATTCTGGAGATCTTGCGGGAAGAGCCCAACGAGGCACCGGATCTGATCCGTCTCGCGGAGACGCTTGCCGACCGCGGGAAGCAGGCCCCCGTCTTTGGTTACGAGCTGGGCGCCGGCCGCTGGCTGGCTGAGTTCGCCTGGCACATCTCCCATGGCGTCAAGGTGGCCGTGGTCTCCGCTCATCAAGGCGATGATGACGACGAGGCACAGCGGCGTGATGCCGCGTACATCGAGGAAGGCTGGATCGTGCGCACGGCCGCCGAATGGCTCGCCCACCTCGATGAGCTGCTGGAGAAACTTCCCGACGTGAAAGAAGGGGCTGCTCGATGACCGCCCGGCTCAGCCTGTACCGCAAAGCCGAACAGGAGTTGTACAAGCTCGACCGCTCGGTCAAGGGCCAGTTCTACAACTTCTGTCACCACTTCCGAGAGAACCCTGACCAGCCGGGACTCAAAAAGAAGAAGCTCAAGGGCGATTCTCGCATCTGGTCAGCCCGGGTCGATCACGACCACCGGGCCCTGCTCACGCCCATTGGCGTGGACGTGGACGGCACCGAGAGCTGGCTGATCATCGCCGTCCGGCACCGTAAGCATGTCTACGAAGAGCTCCAGGTCGCGGTCAACCGTGTCACCGGCGAGATTGAGTTCGTCGACCTCGCCGTCGTCGGCGACAGTGCGCTGCGCAGGGCTAACATCACCCTCACTCCCTCAGAGCCGGAGAAGGCGGCCACTGAGTTTGTTCCCGCGGCGGAGCCCGAGCCTGAGGCACCGGCGCTGCTGGCCGCGTACGACGCCGAGCAACTACGCGAACTCGGCGTCGCCGACCAGCTGATCGAGCTTGCGCTCAGCGTGACCACGAGTGCCGAGCTCGACCAACTGGTCGAAGGCGCTCCCCTGCTTTCCAAAGACGTCCTCTACGGCCTGGCTGCCGGAATGGACATCGAGGAAGTACGCAAGGAGATCACCGCACCGGTTGAGCTCGACCAGCGGCCCGATCCCGACGACTTCGCCACGGCCCTCAGCCGGACCAAGGTGACCACGGTCGACAAGGACCTGCAAGACATCATCGAAGAAGGCGACTTCCGCGCCTGGAAAGTCTTCCTCCACCCCACGCAGGAGCGCCTCGTCCACCGCCACTTCAACGGCCCTGCCCGAGTCTCCGGCGGCCCTGGCACGGGCAAGACCATCGTCGCCCTGCACCGCGTCAAGCATCTCGCCGAACAACTTCCCGCTGGTCAGAGCAAACCGATCCTGCTGACCACGTTCACCAAGAACCTCACCACTGACCTTCGCCACCGGCTCGCGTCCCTCATCGAACCCGCGCTTCTTGCCCGCATCGACATTGCCCACATCGATCAGCTCGCCGCACGCGTCCTGGGCGAGAACACCGCCCAGGGACGTGCCAAGCAGCGCGTCTACGACCATGTGGCACTGAACGAGCTACGCCAGCTCCTGGCCGAGCTGGGAGATCGGCAGTGGCAGGCCGACTTCCTGTTTGAAGAGTGGGAGCAGGTCATCCTCGGCCAGTCGATCTCCACCCGCTCGGAGTATTTCAAGGCCCGCAGAGCGGGCCGCGGTCAGGCGCTGACCCGCCCTGAACGCAACCACATCTGGAAGCTCATCGAGCAGTTCACCGCTCGCCTCGACCAGCTCGGAGTCGAAACCTGGGGTCAGGCAGCCGAGCGCGCGGCCCGTTTCGAGATCGAACGTGCGTCAAGGGTTCGCAAGCGCCGCAAGGAGATAGAGGAACGAGGTGGGAAGGAGACCATCCACCAAGACAACACCTCCGGCATGAGGTACCTCGACTACCGCTACCGGCACATCGTCATCGACGAGGCCCAGGATCTGCGCCCCGCTCATTGGAAGATGCTGCGCGCCATGGCCGACCCTGATCAGCCCAACGACCTGTTCATCGCCGGTGACACCCACCAGCGCATCTACGATCACCAAGTCGCGCTCGGCGCCCTCGGCATCCACATCCGCGGCCGCGCCTCCCGCTTGACCCTGAGCTACCGCACGACCAAGGAGATCCTCACCGAGGCTCTCCACGTCGTACAGCCCAAGGCCAAGAACGACAAGGTCGCCTACGACGACCTCGACGAGGGCACCGACACCATGGCCGGCTACCGCTCCATCCTTCATGGCCCCAAACCTGACTTCGTCGGTTACGACACCTGGGAAGAAGAACTCGCCGGTCTCACCGCCACCTTGAAAGCCTGGCGCCAAGACCTGTCCACCGACGACCGTGGCGCTCCCCTCGACCCCAGCGGGCGCATCGCCGTTTGCGTCGCCGACCGCGACCTGGTCAGCCAGACCATGTACTACCTGGCTACCAAGGCGGACATCACCTGCGCCGAACTGACCAAAGACGGGCCCAAGGGGGACGGCGAAGTCCACGTCGGCACCATGCACCGCTTCAAAGGCCTGGAGTACCAGCGGCTCGCTGTCGTCGGCGTCAGCGATGGCATCATCCCGCGCACCAGCGTCATCGAACGCCACCGCATCGAAGACCCCGTCCGATACGAGCGCGAACAGCGCAAGGCTCGCTCCCTGCTCTTCGTCGCCGCCACCCGCGCCCGGGACGCCTTGACCGTCAGCTGGCACGGCAAACCCAGCCCGTACCTGCCCATCTGAGCCCGCCAAGCGCTCCGGCAACGTGAACATGCGTCGCCGGAGCCGGCGATCTGCTTTACATCGCGATACCGGATCGGGACAGCGAGCTCGACTCATACCGCAATTGGTAGGTGCGCACTCCCCCGCCGTTCACCCGATAGAGCGTGATCGCGGACAGGAACTTCTCCTTGACCTGTACCGTACGACGTCGCTCATGCTCCCCGATGCTGCTGATCCACTCCTCGATGTGCTCCGGCAGCTTGAAGGTCAACTCGTAGGCGCCCACGGCATCGACAGGTGACAGGGTCCACTCCGCCGCCGCTCCCATGCCGCGCCGCCGGATACGCACCGCATGATCCGGCCTCTCCTCCGCGTACTCCAGAAACCGTCGATGATCCTCCGAAGCCAACGGCAGAATGAACGGCGCGGAAGGAAAACCCAGCAGCAACTCGGCTTCGCTACGCCGCCGCAGCACAGTGGCGAACTCACTAACCGCAGCACTCGCCGCCCGCTTGAACATCCCACCCGCCACAACGGCGGGAGGCAACAGATCCAGCGGCGAGGTCCCCAAAGCACGCCGCAGCTCTGCACGCATCCAGGTCACCGGAAACCGCGCCGACTTCGTCAGGTGCTTTTGTGCCATGCACAAGGTCGACGCCGTGGCTCCAATGAGCTGTTTTCATCCTCGGCGGGCATCTGCTGATCACAGCATGATCGCGAGTCCGGCGTTCGCCTGAAGACGCAAAGAACCCCTGGTAGACGGGTGGATCACCACAATCAACACCGTCACCACCAG
>NZ_JABCPZ010000315.1 GCF_013283785.1 Nonomuraea antri | reverse complement strand
GATCACCGCCTTCCGCACCGCCTGGGGCCTGGACGGCCGCACCCTGTCCTGCCCGGGCGTCAGGACAGGGTGCGGCCGTCCAGGCCCCAGGCGGTGCGGAAGGCGGTGATCGAGTGCCAGGCCAGGTGCGTGTCCTGGGTGAAGGCGAACCTGGCCGCGGCCAGCTCGTCGAAGGTGCCGCCGTCGCCGTCCCGGGTGGCCGCGGTCATCCTGGCGGCGTCGAGCCGGTCGTCGAAGACGTCCTCGAGGGTGGCGCAGAAGTACACGTAGGCGGCGAAGTCCCGGCGGACCGCGGACACCTCCTGCGGGTCGTCGGCGGTGGCGGGCGGCAGCTCGTCCAGGATCTTCAGCGCGGCGCGCGGGGCGGCGCCGGTCCTGGCCACGGCGTGCAGGAAGCGCCGCAGCTCCGGGTTGACCGAGCGCAGAGCGGCGTTCGCGGCGGCGGCCTTGCGCCTGATCTCCTCGGCGGCCACCGCCGCGGCCGTCACCCCCAACTGCCCGGCCGCACCCGGCCGACCGGCCGCACCCGCCGAACCGCCGGATCCGCCCGACCCGCCCGAGTCGTCCCAGGACCGGCCCGCGGCCTGGATGACCTGGCGGGCGGCCCTGATCAGATCGCGCGGCAGCCCCCCCGCCAGACAGTGGCACAGCGCCACGTACGGCTCGCTCAGCCCGATGACCCGCCGGTGGAGCAGCCGGCGCGACTCGGCGTACGGCATCGGCCCGACCCGGACGATCTCGTCGAAGGAGCTGTCGAACGTGTCACGCAGCGGCAGCCCGCGCCGCTCGAACGCGGTGAGCGCGTCGTCGGAGACCGAGATGAAGAAGTACACGTGCGGAACCCCGAACACGCCCTTGATCTCGTTGAGGAACCGCTCGGCCTGCTCCGGCGAGCCGATCTTGTCGAGTTCGTCCACGCCGATGCAGACCCGGTCGCCGTTCTCGTGCACGACGCGGGCGACGTGCCGGGCGAAGTGGCGGAACTGCTCGACCACCTCCGGGTAGCTGAGCACCTGCTCGGCCCTGGCGACGGTCCTGGTGCCGGTGGCCTGGGCGCCGGCGACGGGCAACTGCGCGCCGCCCGTCCAGCCGTGTGAGACCGTCTGCAGGTAGCGGCAGCGGTCCAGGTGGCGCCTGGCACGGGCGACGACCCGCGCGGGCACGCGCCGGCGAGCCGACCCCCGGAGCGTCGCGCGCAGGCCCCGCACGCCCTGGACACCCCCGGCGACCAGCGCGATCGCGCCCAGCACGGCCGCGGCGACGGCGACCACGGACGTGCCGAGCCCGGTGAAGGCGGCCAGCTCCGCGCGCCACGCCCACAGCACCGCCGCGCCCGCCACCAGGAGCGACAGCACCACCCAGACCTCCCTGGCCCGCCAGACCGCACCGGCGAGCAGCAGCGGGCGGCCGGCCCGCCGGTTGGCGATCCCGGCCTGGAAATAGCGGATCGTGCTCTGGCAGAACACGCTGAACAGGTGCAGCACGAAGTCCCTGGCGACGTAGTCGACCGGCGCCGAGACCAGGCAGCGCAGGTCCTCGCGGACGCCGCCGCCCGGCAGATCCTCGCAGTAGCGGCGCAGCAGGGTGGACTTGCCGCTGCCGCGCGGCCCGGCCACGCCCACGCTGGCCCCGGCCAGGTCGTCGAGCAGCGCGTCGAGCTGGGTGACCACGCCGGTCGGCACGTGGTACGAGCGGTCGTGCACCTCGCTCAGCCCGGGGCTGGTGGTGACCGTCATGGTGTGGCCGAAGCGGTCCTCGCGGGCGGCGTTCAGCCGGGCGCGCACCTCGGCCACGAGATCGTCCGCGACGGCCGCGACGAGCACGTCCCGCGCCAGGTGGAGCGCGCCGTCGACCAGGTAGGTGCCCAGGAGCCTGGTGCCCGCCGCGGTGTCCTTGCCGCGGTTGACAGCGACCACCAGGACGGCCGCGACCAGCAGCGTGCCCCCGGCCCACAGCGCGGGACCGGCCCACGCCCACGGGGTGAACCAGCCGGCCGCCAGCAGGAGCGCCCCGGCCAGCGCGAACCCGGCGCCGATCCAGCGCAGCAGGCGGGTGATCAGCACGCCCTCGCCGGTGGCCGTCAGCGTGCGTCCGGCCATGGCCGCGCGGTAGGCGGCGTACTCGCGGGGCGCCGTGGCCAGGATGGCGTCGGCGTCGAGCACCATCCGCATGCGCAGCCCGGAGCCGGTCAGCCCGAGTTCCTCCAGCGCGGTGCGGATCTCCGCGCTGTGCACGACCCCGTCGAGCAGGTCGATGTACTGGTCGAAGAGCTTGGTGTCGGCGGTGAGGGGATGGCCGGTCACGGTGCGGGTGAACTCCTCGTGCTGAGCGTGCGCGGGTAGCACCACGGTCGGGGCATCCCCGCCGCGCTGTCAACGCGCGCTCCGCCGAGACCACTCGCCCGATTTGGGACTTTCGGCCTGTCAAGTGCTGACATTTGGCCCGATGAACGGCCTGCTCGCGCTCCTAGCCTGAAATCCCGGCCCGGTCGGTTCACGGGCCGTGCCCACAATCGAACGGGAGGCTCCCATGTTGTCCGCGGAATCAGCCGCGATCGTCCGCGCCACGCTGCCGGTGATCGGCGCCTCGCTCGACGCCATCACCACGCGCTTCTACGAGACGATGTTCTCCGAGCGGCCCGAGCTGCTCGACGGCCTGTTCAACCGCGGTAACCAGGCCAACGGCGAGCAGCGCCGGGCCCTGGCCGGCTCCATCGCCTCGTTCGCCACGATGCTGCTCGAACGCCCCGACGAGCGTCCCGACCACCTGCTCGCGCGCATCGCGCACAAGCACACCGCCGTCGGCGTCACCGACGACCAGTACGTGATCGTGCACAAGTACCTGTTCGGCGCGATCGCCGAGGTGCTCGGCGAGGCCGTCACGCCCGAGGTGGCCGCCGCCTGGGACGAGGTGTACTGGCTGATGGCCGGGGCGCTGATCGCGATGGAGTCGCGGATCTACGCCGAGGCCGGCGCGCGCGACGGCGAGACCTGGCGGCGCTGGCGGGTCGTCGCCCGCCAGGAGGAGACCCGGGACGTGGCCTCCTTCCTGCTGCGCCCAGCAGATGGCGGCCCGCTCCCGCCCGCCAGGCCCGGCCAGTACGTCAGCGTCCGGGTCCGCATGCCCGACGGCGTGCACCAGCTCCGCCAGTACACCCTGTCCAGCGTCGGCGGCCTGCGCAGGATCACCGTCAAGCGGGTGGCGGGCGACCCGGCCGGCGAGGTGTCGAGCCTGCTGCACGAGAGCGTGCGCCCGGGCGACGAGCTGACCCTGTCGGCGCCGTTCGGCGAGGTCACGCTGGACGACGGGGACGCGCCGCTGGTGCTGGCGTCCGCGGGCATCGGCTGCACGCCGATGGTGGCGATGCTCGACCACCTGGCCGCCGGCGGCGCGCGCCGCCGCGTCCTGATGCTGCACGCCGACCGGTCGCCGGACGAGCACGCGCTGCGCGAGGACATGAGCAGGCTCGCCGACGAGCGCGTCTTCTGGTACGAGCAGGACGCCGCCGCCCCCGACCGCGCCGGCCGGATGGACCTGGACGGCATCGAGATCCCGGCCGGCGCCGTCGCCTACCTGTGCGGCCCGGTGCCGTTCATGCGGGACGTGCGCGCCCGGCTGCTGCGTGCCGGAGTGGCGGCCCGCGACGTCCACTACGAGGTGTTCGGCCCCGACCTGTGGCTCGGCTCCGACTGAGGTCCCCGCGAGCAGGGACTTTGGTCCCTGCCGCGACCAGGCGCCCACCCGGGAGCCTGGAGCCATGTCCGTTTGCTACCGCTGTGGCGAGGAAAACACCCATGACTGACATCGACACCACCCCCGGCATGGGCCCGTTGCTCGCCGCCCGCAGGTTCTTCACCCGGGCCGAGGTGTCCGCCGACGGCCGCACCCTGCACGAGCTGGACGCCGGCGGCTGGGACCGCTTCTACCGCGACCGGTGGGCGCACGACAACGTGGTGCGCTCCACCCACGGCGTGAACTGCACCGGCTCGTGCTCGTGGCAGGTGTTCGTCAAGGACGGCCTGATCACCTGGGAGCACCAGGCGACCGACTACCCGTCGGTGGGCCCGGACTCGCCCGAGTACGAGCCACGCGGCTGCCCGCGCGGCGCCTCCTTCTCCTGGTACACCTACTCGCCTTCGCGGGTGCGCTACCCGTACGTGCGCGGCGTGCTGCTGGAGATGTGGCGCGAGGCGAAGGCCAGGCTGGGCGACCCGGTCGCGGCCTGGGCGGAGCTGACCGGCGACCCGGAGCGGGCCAGGACGTACAAGCGGGCGCGCGGCACGGGCGGGTTCGTCCGCTCCGACTGGGACGAGGTCCTGGAGATCATGGCCGCCGCCCACGTGCACACGATCAAGGAGCACGGCCCGGACCGGGTGGTCGGGTTCTCGCCGATCCCGGCGATGTCGATGGCGTCGTTCGCGGCCGGGACGCGCTTCCTGTCGATGATCGGCGGCACACTGCTGTCGTTCTACGACTGGTACGCCGACCTGCCCATCGCCTCGCCCCAGGTGTGGGGCGACCAGACGGACGTGCCGGAGTCGGCCGACTGGTGGAACTCCCGCTACCTGATCATGTGGGGCTCCAACATCCCGGTCACCCGCACCCCGGACGCCCACTTCATGACCGAGGCCCGCTACCAGGGCACCAAGGTCGTCGCGGTCAGCCCGGACTACGCCGACAACGTCAAGTTCGCCGACGACTGGCTGGCCCCGCACCCCGGCACGGACGGCGCGCTCGCCATGGCCATGGGCCACGTGACGCTGACCGAGTTCTTCCGCGACCGGCAGGTCCCGTACTTCACCGACTACGTCCGGAAATACACGGACCTGCCGTTCCTGGTGACGCTGGAGCGGCGCGGCGACGCGTACGTGCCGCGCCGCTTCCTGACCGCCGCCGACCTGGGCGACGAGAGCGAGAACGCGCAGTTCAAGACCGTCCTGCTGGACGAGGAGAGCGGCGCCCACGTGGTGCCCAACGGCTCGCTGGGCTTCCGCTGGGGCGCCGAGGGCGAGGGCCGCTGGAACCTCGACCTGGACGGCGTGACCCCGGCGCTGACCCTGCTCGACGGCGACCCGGTGAAGGGCGACGCGGTGGAGATCGGCGCGGTGGAGATCGACCTGCCGCGCTTCGACGAGGGCGCCACCGAGGGCGGCTCGGTCATGCGGCGCGGCGTCCCGGTGCGCGAGGTCGGCGGGCACCTGGTCACCACGGTGTTCGACCTGCTCATGGCCCAGTACGGCGTCGCACGCGACCTGCCGGGCGAGTGGCCGGCGAGCTACGACGACGCCTCGCAGCCGTACACCCCGGCCTGGGCGGCGGAGATCACCTCGGTCCCCGCGGCCACGATCGCCAGGATCGCCCGCGAGTTCGCCCGCAACGCCGAGCGCACCCGGGGCAGGTCGATGATCGCCATGGGCGCGGGCACCAACCACTGGTTCCACTCCGACCAGATCTACCGCTCGTTCCTGACCCTGGTGCTGCTGACCGGCTGCCAGGGCGTCAACGGCGGCGGCTGGGCGCACTACGTCGGGCAGGAGAAGGTGCGCCCGGTGATGAGCTTCCAGCACCTGGCCTTCGCCTTCGACTGGCAGCGGCCCACCAGGCACATGGCCGGCACCGCGTTCTGGTACCTGGCCACCGAGCAGTGGCGCTACGAGCAGATCAAGGCCGACGAGCTGGCCAGCCCACTCGGCGAGGGGCTGTTCGCGGGCCGGACGTTCGCCGACTGCAACGCCCATGCCGCCCGGCTGGGCTGGCTGCCGTCGTACCCCACCTTCGACCGCAACCCGCTCGACCTGGCCGACGAGGCGGCGGCCCGCGGGATCCCGGTCGCCGACCACGTGGTGTCGGAGCTGAAGGCGGGCCGGCTGCGCTTCGCCGCCGAGGACCCGGGCGACCCGGCCAACTTCCCGCGCGTGCTGACCGTGTGGCGGGCCAACCTGCTCGGCTCGTCGGGCAAGGGCAACGAGTACTTCCTGCGCCACCTGCTCGGCGCCGACGCCGAGGCACGCAACACCGAGGGGACGCGCCCGGTCGAGGTGACCTGGCGGGAGCGGCCGGCCGAGGGCAAGCTCGACCTGCTGACCGCGATCGACTTCCGCATGACCTCCACCGCGCTGTACTCCGACATCGTGCTCCCGGCCGCCACCTGGTACGAGAAGCACGACCTGTCCTCGACCGACATGCACCCGTTCGTGCACGCCTTCAACCCGGCCATCGCCCCGCCCTGGCAGGCCCGCAGCGACTACGACGCCTTCCTCGCCCTGGCCGACCGCTTCTCCGAACTGGCCGCGACGCACCTGGGCCGGCGCACCGACGTGCTGGCCGTGCCGCTCGCCCACGACACGCCTGACGAACTGGCCCAGCCGGGCGGCCGGGTGCGTGACTGGAAGCACGGCGAATGCGACCCGATCCCCGGCAGGACCATGCCGAAGATCGTCACGATCGAGCGCGACTACCCGGCCACCGCCGCGCGCATGCGGGCCGTCGGCCCGCTGTTCGAGACGCTGGGACTGACCACCAAGGGCATCACCTACCAGGTCGAGCCCGAGCTGAACCACCTGCGCGACAAGAACGGCGCCACCCCCGACGGCCGGATCTCGCTGGCCACCGCCGACCGGATGTGCGAGGCCATCCTGGCCATGTCCGGCACGACCAACGGCCGGCTGTCCACCCAGGGCTTCGAGACGCTGGAGCGGCGCACCGGCACCCGGCTGGCCGACCTGGCCGCCGAGCACGAGGGCAAGCGCATCACGTTCGCCGACACCCAGTCACGGCCGCAACCGGTGATCACCTCGCCGGAGTGGTCGGGCTCGGAGACGGGCGGCCGCCGCTATTCGGCCTTCGTCATCAACGTCGAACGCGACAAACCCTGGCACACCCTCACCGGACGCCAGCACTTCTTCCTCGACCACGACTGGATCATCGAGCTGGGCGAGCAGCTGCCCGCCTACCGGCCGCCGCTCAACATGCACCGGCACCACGGCGAGCAGGGCGACGGCGACGGGGCCGAGGTGACCGTGCGCTACCTGACCCCGCACTCCAAGTGGTCCATCCACTCCGAGTACCAGGACAACGCGTTCATGCTGGCGCTGTCGCGCGGCGGCCCGACCGTCTGGATGAGCGTGGCCGACGCCGACAGGATCGGGGTGCGCGACAACGACTGGATCGAGGCCTACAACCGCAACGGCGTCGTCGTCGCCCGGGCGGTGGTCTCGCCCCGCATGCCCACCGGGACCGTGTACATGTACCACGCCAAGGACCGCAACGTGAACGTCCCGCTGACCGAGAAGTCGGGCCGGCGCGGCGGCACGCACAACTCACTCACCCGGCTGCTGCTCAAGCCCAGCCACCTCATCGGCGGGTACGCGCAGTTCACCTACGGCTTCAACTACTACGGCCCGACCGGCAACCAGCGTGACGAGGTCACGGTGATCCGCCGCCGCGGCCAGGAGGTGACGTACTGATGCGAGTCATGGCCCAGGTCGCCATGGTGATGAACCTGGACAAGTGCATCGGCTGCCACACCTGCTCGGTGACCTGCAAGCAGACCTGGACGAACCGCGAGGGCGTCGAGTACGTCTGGTTCAACAACGTCGAGACCAAGCCGGGCATCGGCTACCCCAAGCGGTACGAGGACCAGGACCGCTGGCACGGCGGCTGGCAGCTCGACCGGCGCGGCCGGCTCAAGCTGCGCGCGGGCGGCCGGGTCAAGCGGCTGCTCAGCCTGTTCTCCAACCCGGACCTGCCCGACCTGGACGACTACTACGAGCCCGCCACCTACGACTACGACACCCTGATCAACGCCCCGGCCGGCCCGCACACCCCGGTCATCCGTCCCAAGTCGGCCATCACCGGCCAGGACATGGCCATCACCTGGGGCCCGAACTGGGAGGACGACCTCGGCGGCGCCCACGAGCACGCGCCGGGCGACCCCAACCTGGCCGCGATGGCCGAGAAGGTGCGCCTGGAGTTCGACCGGACCTTCATGTTCCACCTGCCGCGCATCTGCGAGCACTGCCTCAACCCGGCCTGCGTCGCCGCCTGCCCGTCGGGCGCGATGTACAAGCGGGAGGAGGACGGCATCGTCCTGGTGGACCAGGAGCGCTGCCGCGGCTGGCGCATGTGCGTCTCGTCGTGCCCGTACAAGAAGGTGTACGTCAACCACCGCACCGGCAAGGCCGAGAAGTGCACGTTCTGCTTCCCCAGGATCGAGGCCGGCCAGCCCACCGTGTGCGCGGAGACCTGCGTCGGCCGGCTGCGCTACCTCGGCCTGATCCTCTACGACGCCGACGCCGTGCTGGACGCCGCCCGCGTGCCGGACCCGCGTGACCTGCTGGAGGCGCAGCGCAAGGTCTTCCTCGACCCGGACGACCCCGAGGTGATCGCCGCCGCGCGGGCCGGCGGGATCAGCGAGGACTGGATCAGCGCCGCCCAGCGGTCGCCGATCTACCGGCTGGCCATGCGCTACCGGGTGGCGCTGCCGCTGCACCCGGAATACCGCACGCTGCCGATGGTCTGGTACATCCCGCCGCTGTCGCCGGTGCTCGACGCGGTCACCGGGGCCGGCGCGGACGCCGACGACCCGGACAACGTCTTCCACGCCATCACCGACCTGCGCATCCCGCTGGAGTACCTGGCGAGCGTGTTCGCCGCCGGTGACACCGAGGTGGTGGCGGGCGTGCTGATGAAGCTGTCGGCGATGCGGGCGTACATGCGGGCGCGCACGATCGACGGCACCGTGGCCGGCGACCTGCTGGAGTCGGCCGGCATGACGGCGGCCGACATGGAGGAGATGTACCGGCTGCTGGCCATCGCCAAGTACGAGGAGCGTTACGTCGTGCCGGCCGCGCACCGCGAGGACGCCGCCGCCCTGTCGGCGCAGACCGGCGGCTGCAGCCTGGACGGCGACGGCGGCCCCGGCATGAGCGGCTTCCACCCGTCCGGGCTGACCGGGCGCAGGACCGACGGACGTATGGGGCTGAAGCTCTTCGCCGGAAAGGAGACCCGGCCATGAACCGCCCGGTCGTGAATCGCCCGGCCATGAATCGTTCGGTCGTGAATCGTGTGGTCGGGAGAAGGCGGGGCGGCGGCGCCGTCGAGGCGCCGGAGGCGCGGGCGACGCTGCTGCGGCTGGTCTCGCTGCTGCTGCAGTACCCCGACGCCGAACTGCTGGCCGCCCGGCCCGAGCTGCGGCAGGCCGTCGCCACGCTGCCCGCCGGGCATCCGCGCGAGGCGCTGGAGCAGTTCCTGTGGTGGTTCTGCGACCGTCAGCCGATGGCGCTGGCCCGCGACTACGTGCAGACCTTCGACCTGCGCCGCAAGTCCAGCCTCTACCTCACCTACTACCTGCACGGCGACACCCGGCGGCGCGGCATGGCCCTGCTCATGCTCAAGCAGTCCTACCGGGCGGCCGGGCTCACCCCGCCCGAGGGCGAGCTGCCCGACTTCCTGCCCGTGGTGTGCGAGTTCGCCGCGCTGGCCGGGCCGGGGATCGGCGAGGCGCCGCTGCGCAGGCACCGTCAGGGGGTGGAGCTCATCCGCACCGCGCTGCGCACGGCGGGATCGCCGTACGCGTTCGTCCTGGACGCGCTGTGCGCGGCGCTGCCCGAACTGCGGGAGTCCGAGCGGGCGGCGGTGGCGGAGCTAGCGCTCGCCGGACCGCCGGCCGAGGAGGTCGGCCTGGCCCCCTTCGGCCCGCCGCTCGCCCCGCCGCTCGACCGGCCGGGGACCTGTCACTGAACGCCGAGGGGCCGGCTCAGCGAGAGCCGGCCCCGGTCTCAGCGGCGGCGGGGACGAGCTCGAAGCCGGTGACGATCTCCGGGCTGATGCGGATCACCTGGTCCATCTCCCCGGCCACCCAGGGCCGCAGGCGGGACTTGAAGGCCGCCGCCTCGGCGGGATCGGACACCAGCCTGGCCACGCCCGTGACGATGACGCTCCAGCCCAGGTGACGCTCCATGTCGAGAGCGTCGGCCTCGTAGGCCACCACGGCCCCGGCCGGCGCCACCTCGGTGCTGAGTATCGTGCCCGGGTTCGAGCGGATGACGATGTGGCCGCCCGCCACCAGGTGGTTCACCGGCCGGATCGCGGGAAGCGCGTGGCGGGTGAAGACGATCCGGCCCAGCGGCACGCCGGCCAGCAGCCGCAGCGCCTCCGCCTCGGGCAGCTCCCTGAGCTCGCGCGCGGTCATCGGATCCGGCCAGTCGCCGTAGTACACCTCACCAGGCCATCCTGCCGTCCCCGCGGGGGAGGGCCTAGGGACCAAAGTCCCTTGCGCGCCGGCCGTACGTCCCCGCCCGATCCGGCAGGTCCGCTGCTCAGCGAAGGAGCTTCACGATGAACGCGCCGGAGCCCCGGCCGCCCGCCCCCTCGGACGGCC
>NZ_JABCPZ010000314.1 GCF_013283785.1 Nonomuraea antri | reverse complement strand
CCTCCCCGCCGTCCCGGTGTCTTCCAGCCCGTCCGGCTCAGGCGTCGCCGAGGTGGGAGAGCGCGTGCAGGCCCGCGCCGACCAGCCCGGCGTCCGCGCCGAGCGCGGCGGGCAGCAGCGGCGCGGCGGACGGCCCTGGCAGCGCCTCGGCCAGGTAGGCGGCCCGCAGGGGCTCGAACAGCGCCCGGCCGAGCATCGAGACCCCGCCCGCGACGACGATCGCGTCGGGGTCGACGAGGTTGGCGGCGCCGGCGAGCACCCGGCCGAGCAGCGTCGCCGCGCCGGTGATCACCGGTGAGCCGAGCCGGCCGATCTCGGCCAGCGGCAGCGCCCGCCCGGTGGCGGCCAGGTAGGCGCGTTCGATGGCCGGTCCGGACGCGTGCGCCTCGATGTGGTCGAGCCCGCCGCACGGGCAGCGGACGCCCGCAGCCGTCGGCGCGGGCAGGTGGCCGAGCGCGCCCGCGCTGCCGGTGGCCCCGGTCAGCACCCGGCCGGACACGCAGACCGCGCCACCGATGCCGGTGCCGACGGCGACGACCAGGGCGGTGCGCGCGCCACGGGCCGCGCCGATCCGCGCCTCGGCGACGCCCGCGGCGTGGCAGTCGTTCAGCACGACCGCCGGCAGCCGCAGCGCGCGCTCGGCCGCGCCCTTGACGTCGGTGCCCGCCCAGCCGCGGATCAGGTCGTTCGCCGACGCGATGCGACCCCGGGGATCGACGGTCCCCGCGGTCCCGATGCCGCAGATCGCGGCCCGCGCCGCCAGCGGCCCGGCAAGCTCGGTGACGGCCCGCACGATCGACGGCCCGTCCGGGGTGGCGGTCCTGCGGTGCTCGGTGAGGGTGCCGTCGGGGGCCACGAGCCCGGCCGCGATCTTCGTGCCGCCGATGTCGACGGCCAGCGCGAGCGGGCTCATCGCAGCGTGGCGGCGGCCAGGCGCCGGGTGATGGCGATCGGGTCGGTGATCGCGCCGCCGACCACCACGGCCCAGGCACCGGCCGCGAACGCCTGGCGGACGTGCCGCTCGGTGCGGTAGCGGCCCTCGGCGATCACCCGCACGCCGCGTTCGGCGAGCGCGGCGACCAGGCGCAGGTCGGGCTCGTCCGGGGTGGGGAGCTGGCGGGCGGTGTAGCCGGACAGGGTGGTGCCGACGACGTCCGCGCCCGCCGCCCAGGCGGCCAGGCCCTCGTCGATGGTGGAGACGTCGGCCATGACGGCCGGGCCCATCGCGTGGATCGGCTCGATCAGCTTCAGCCCGGGGCCCGGGGTCTCCTCGGTGAGGTCGACGGCGATCACGTCCGCGCCGGCCTCGGCCAGTTCGGCGGCCAGGTCCAGGGTGGGGGTGATCGCGTGCCGGTGGCCGTGCGGGACCTTGTGCAGGCCGATCACCGGCACGTCGGTCCTGCGGCGGACCGCGGCGACGTCCACGGCCGAGTTGACCCGCAGGCCAACCGCGCCGCCGCGCACGGCGCACTCGGCCAGGCGGGCGATCACCTCGGGATCGCGCAGCGGGTGCCCGTCGGGGGCCTGGCACGAGACGATCAGCCCGCCAGGCAAGGGCATGCCCAATCGGGCCACTCGCACTGTGCTCCTCCTCCGAGACGTCGAGATGTCACTGGTTATAGGGCAGCAAAGAACGAGCGGTCAAGAAATTGGAGTACACCAATTTTCCGCTAGACTGCCGGTCATGGAGCTGGAAGTCCCCGCGGCCAGGTCATTCCACCTGCGCAGGCATCTGGCCGACCTCCTGGTGAGCGACCTGGCCCCGCACGACCGGCTGCCCGCCGAGCGCAGCCTGGCCGAGGAGTTCTCGGTCAGCAGGCTCACCGTGCGGCGCGTCATCGACCAGCTCGAACGCGAGGGCCGGGTCTACCGGGTGCAGGGTTCGGGCACGTTCGTGAGCGAGCCGCGCATCCGCAAGTCGGTCGAGCTGACGTCCTTCACCGAGGACATGCGCTCGCGCGGGCTGCGTCCCGGCTCGCTCGAGGTGAGCTGCGAGCGTGTCCCGGCGGGCGCGGAGATCGGCGCCGCGCTGCGGATCAGCCCGTCCGCGCAGGTCCTGCGCCTGCGCCGGGTGCGCACCGCCGACGACGAGCCGATGTGCCTGGAGCACAGCCACCTGCCGGGCGAGCTCGTCCCCGGCGACCTGGGGCCGGAGCTGCACGGCTCGCTGTACGAGCTGCTGTCGTCCCGCTACGGGCTGACCGTGCACCGGGCGGAGCAGACGATCAAGGCGACCGTGCTCGACCCGGACGACGCCCGCGCGCTCGACGTGCCGCCCTTCTCCCCCGCCTTCCTGGTGCAGCGCACCGCCTTCGACGCCAGGGGCAGGGCGATCGAGCGCGCGGACTCGCTCTACCGGGCGGATCGCTACTCCTACCGGCTCACCATCTACCGGGAACCCGAGCCCGACGGCTTGTCCTAGGGTGGAGATCCACACGGAAAGGGGCAGGCGTATGCGTAGCGTGGCGCGCACCTCACTCGTCGACGCCGCGATCGCGGAGCTCCGCAGGGAGATCAGCAGCGGCGCCTGGCCGGTGGGCACCAAGATCCCGTCAGAGGCGCAGCTCGCGCAGAGCCTCGGCATGAGCCGGCTGTCGGTGCGCGAGGCGCTGCGCGTGCTGGCCCACGCCGGCCTGCTGGCCACCCGTCAGGGCGACGGCACGTACGTGACGGCCACCGACGAGTCGCGGGTGGCCCTGCGCCGCCGGCTCGACACGGCGGCGGCGATGGACATCATCGACGTCCGCCGCGGCCTCGACCTGGTGGCCGCCAGGCTGGCCGCGGGCAAGCGCACCGAGGCCGACGTGGCGGCCATGCGCGGCGCGCTCACCCGGCGCGACACCGCCGCCGGCGCCGGTGACCTCGACGGCTTCGCCGACGCCGACGTCGCCTTCCACCTGGCCGTGGCCGACGCGGCGCACAACCCGCTGCTCGGCGACCTGTACCGGAGCATGAGCGACGCGCTGCGCGACAGCGTCCGCGACCAGGAGCAGGCCGCGCTCGAACCCGACACCTCGCACCACGACCTGCTCGCGGCCATCGAGTCGGGCGACGCGGCGGCCGCGGTCGCCGTCTCGATCGCCATCCTCGACCAGCAGGAACGCCACCTGTAACGGGCTCACCCGGGTTCCGGCTCCGGTTCGAGCCCGGCCAGCAGGTTGAACGCGCCGGTCATCAGGTTGAGCGTGACCAGGCCGACCAGCTCGGCGATCACCCGGTCGCTCCAGCCGTGCCCGCGCAGCTCGGCCACGTCCTGCTCGCTCAGCGAGGCGGGCTCGGCGTACACGCGGACGGCGACGCCGATCAGCGCGGCCTCCCTGGCGTCGGTGGAGGTGCCCTGCCTGGCCAGCTCGATGTCGCTCTCGCTCAGCCCGGCGGCCCTGGCGGCGGCCGTGTGGGCCTGCTTGCACAGCTCGCAACCGATCCACTCCTGCAGGGCCAGCGAGATCTTCTCGCTCAGCGGCCGCGGGATCTTCACCCGCTTCATCGCCCGCGACAGGTTCAGATAGCCCTCCAGCAGCGCCGGCGAGTGCGCCATGGTGGAGACCATCCGGCCCGCCGAGCCGTGCCTGCCGATGATCTCTTTCAGCAGCTCGCGGGACTTGTCGGGGGCCTGGTCGGGTTCGAGAACGGTCAAGCGCGGCATGATTCCTCCAGAAATATACCCTCCTAGGGTATAAGAAGGAGGAGTCCCGTGGCTATTCCCAGCGCCACCGAGGCGACGGCCGTCACGACCGCGAGCACGCCGCGGCGCGCGGCCGGGCCGCCTTCCTGCCTGCCGAAGGCCGGGCGGATCCAGCGCAGGTAGTAGAAGACGCTGGCCATCGTGTTGGCCGCGGCCACGGCCGCCAGCCAGGCGTAGCCGCCGTCCCAGGCGGCGGCGAACATCAGCAGCTTGCCCGCGAACACCGCCGTCGGCGGCGTGCCGATCAGCCCGAGCAGGCACACGATCAGCGCGAACGCGAGCCACGGCGAGCGGCGGGCCAGCCCCGCGTAGTCGCGCAGGTCGTCCCGCCCGACGGCCACCACCACCGCGAACGCGCCCAGGTTCGTGACCGCGTAGCCGGCCAGGTAGATCAGCAGCGCGGGCTCGGCCAGGCCGGTGCGTCCGGCCATGGCGACGGGCACCAGCAGGTAGCCGGCCTGGCTGATCGTGGAGTAGGCCAGCAGCCGGCGCACGTTGTCCTGCTGGAAGGCGGCCAGGTTGCCGAGCGTCATCGTGGCCGCCGCGAGCACCGCGAGCAGCGCGGGCTCGCCGAACACCCCGCCGGCCAGCCGGTACAGCGCCACGAACGCGCCGATCTTGGGCACGGTCGTGACGAACGCGGCCACCGGGGCCGAGGCGCCCTCGGTCACGTCCGGGACCCAGAAGTGCGCGGGCACCGCCCCCGCCTTGAACAGCAGCCCGGCCAGCAGCAGGACCGTGCCCGCGACCGGGGCCACGGCGTCCTGGTAGGCGGTCGCGCCCGAGGCGCCGTAGACGATGGTGACGCCGGCCAGCATGAGCACCCCGCAGAAGGCGCCCATCAGGTAGTACTTGAGCGCCGCCTCCGTGCCGGGCGCGTCCTTGGCGAAGCCAGCGAGCGCGTACGCCGGAATGCTCGCCAGCAGGTACGCCGCCACCAGCACGAGCAGGTCACCGGCCCCCGCCATGACCACCGTGCCGAGCGCGGCGAGCATGATCAGCGTGTACAGCTCGGTCTCCCTGGGCCGACCCCTGGCCCAGCGGGCGGCCAGGCCGATCGACAGCAGCGTGGCCAGGCAGACGATGAGCCTGGCCGCGTTGGTGGGCAGGTCCACCAGGTAGGCGTCGAAGGTGGTCATGGCGGGCCGCGTCAGCCGGGTGGCCGTGACGACGGCGGCGGCGGCCAGCGCGACCCCGCAGATCCAGGCGACGACGCGCTGCCGGTCCCTGGGCAGGAAGATGCCGACGAGCAGGCCGACCGCGCCACCGGCCAGGATCAGCAGCTCGGGCAGGAGGTCGAGGGGGTTCTCCATCTCCATCAGCGGCCGACCAGGGTGACGATCGCCCGCGCGGCCGGCTCGATCAGGTCGAGCAGCGGGCGCGGCGCCAGGCCGATGATCAGGGACAGGAGCAGCAGCGGGCCGATCGCGGCCAGCTCGTGCGGGCGGATCTCGCTCACCCTGAGCTCTCCTGGCGCGCCGAGGAAGGCCCGGTGCATGACCCGCAGCAGCAGCGCGGCGGTGATGAGGATGCCCAGCAGCGACAGCGCGCCCGCGACGACCGCGCCGGCCCCGATCACGCCGGCGAAGATCTGGAACTCGGCGATGAACCCGGACAGGCCGGGGAGCCCGAGCGAGGCGAACGCCGCCACCGCCATGAGCCCGGTCAGCGCCGGCGCGGTGGCCGCGATGCCGCCGTAGCGGCCGATCTCGTAGCTCTGGGCGCGGTCCCAGAGCACGCCGGTGATCAGGAACAGCGCGCCGGTGATCAGGCCGTGGCTGACCATCTGGGTGACCGCCCCGCTGACCGCCAGCTCCCTGGCCTCCTGGTGACCGGCCAGCCCGGCCGCGCCGAGTGCCAGCACGATGTAGCCCATGTGGTTGACCGAGGTGTAGGCGATCAGCCGTTTCATGTTCTCCTGGGCCAGCGCGACGAGGGCGCCGTACAGGACGCTGACCACGCCGACCACGATGAACACCCAGGCGTAGGTCCGCCAGGGGCCGGGCAGCAGCGGCATCGCGATGCGGGCGAATCCGTACGTGCCCATCTTGAGCAGCACCCCGGCGAGGATGGCCGAGCCCGCGGCGGGCGCGTCGGTGTGCGCGGGCGGCAGCCAGGTGTGCACCGGCACGGTCGGCGTCTTGACCGCGAGTCCCACCGCGATCGCCAGCAGCACCGCCGCGCCCGCGGGCGGCGGGCTCTGCGCCAGCTCCACCAGGTCGAACGTGTGCGGCCGCGCGGCCAGGTACAGGCCGATGAAGCCGAGCAGCAGCGCCAGCGAGCCGAGGAACGTGTAGAGGAAGAACGTCAGCGCCGACCTGGACCGCTCGCCGTGCCCCCACCCGGCGATCACGAAGTACATGCCGACGATCGACAGGTCGAAGAAGACGAAGAACAGGATCAGGTCCAGCGCCGCGAACAGGCCGATCGAGACGGTCTGCAGGAACAGGAACAACGCGGCGTACGCGCGCGGCCGGTGGGTCTCGCGCACCGAGTGGACGGCGCAGAGCAGGAACAGCACCGCGGTCATCACGATGAGCGGCAGCGACAGGCCGTCCACGCCCACGTGGTAGCCCGCGCCGACGGACGGCATCCACTTCAGCCGGGTCTCGTAGGCGATGCCGGCGCCCGGGTACCCGATCCACAGCGCGACGGCGAGCGCCAGGTCCACGGCGGTGGCGGCGATCCACACGCCGACGGCGGCGCGCGCGCCCACGCGGGGCAGGGCCAGCAGGGCGGCCGCGGCCAAGGGCAGGAAGACGACGATCGAGAGCACGCTCACCTCATCCGGGCGCGGGGTGACTAGGTCTCATCGCGGCCTCACCTCACCAGGGCGAACACGACGGCCAGCAGGATCAGGCCGACGGCGGCCTGGGCGAAGTAGGTGTGGACCTGGCCGGTCTGCGGGCGGCGGGCCAGCCCGCCCAGGCGGGTGACCGCGGTGGCGACCGTGCGGACCGCGGCGTCCACGCCCGACTCGAACGGCCGCCCGGCCAGGCGCGCGGCGGCCAGGACGGCCCGGGCGGCGGCGTGCACGGCGCCGTCGACGACGCGGTCGTCGAACCTGGCGGCGGCGCGGGCGAGCGCGGTGAGCGGCCGCCACACCAGGGCGCGCGCGGCGGGCTCCAGCCGCAGCCAGCCGGCGAACGCCCCGTCCCGCGCGACCCCGGCCGCGACCAGCCGTGACCGCCTCGAACCCGCCGTAACCGCGGGTTTCTGCGCCAGCAGGAAGGCCAGCAGGACGATCAGCGCCAGGCCGCCGGACAACGCGAGTTCGCCGGGCGAGACCGGGTGGGCGCGGCGATCGCCGACCAGGCGGCTCCAGGCGTCGAAGATCGCGGGGATGCCGACGATCCCGAACCCGGCCGCCACCAGCGCCAGCACCGGCAGCGGCAGCCGCTCCAGCGTCCCCACCCGCCCGGTGCCCGGCTGTTCGGTGCCGGTACGGGTCCGCGCGTCCGCCGGTCGCCACACCTGCGCCAGCGCCCTGGCCGCGTACGCGGCGGCCAGGAGCGCGGCCACCAGCGCGACCCCGTACAGCGCCGGGTCGTCGATGGCGCCGAGTATCGCGTCCTTGGTCACCCACAGCGACAGCGGCGGCGCGCCGGCCAGCGCCAGCGCGCCCACCCCGAACGTGACGCCCACCAGCGGAAACCGCCGCGCGGCGCCGTGCAGCTCGGTCAGGCGCTTGGTGCCGAGCGCGGTCAGCCACGCCCCGGCCGCCAGGAACAGCAGGCTCTTGGCCGCCGCGTGCGCGACCAGATGCGCCGCTCCCCCGGCGACCGCGGACACCCCGGCGGCCAGCACCATGAACCCGAGCTGCGCGCAGGTGGACGCCGCCAGCAGTTGCTTGAGGTCGCGCTGCGCCACCGCGACCGCGCCGAGCAGCAGCGCGGTCAGCGCGCCCGCCCAGGCCACCACATCCGCCGCCCAGCCGGTCGCGGCGAGCAGCGGCTGCGACCGCAGCAGCAGGTACGCGCCCGCGGCGACCATGGTCGCCGAGTGCAGCAGCGCGGAGACCGGGCTCGGGCCCGCCATCGCCCGCGACAGCCAGAACGAGAACGGCAGCTGCGCGGACTTGCCGAGCGCCGCGATCACCACGCCGGCCGCGATCAGATCACGCGCGCCCGAGCCCGCGCCCGCCAGTCCGGACAGCGCCAGCGCCGCCGATCCCGGGCCGGACAGCAGTGCGGCCCCGGCCGCCAGGTACAGGCCCAGGTCACCGGTGCGGGTGGTGACGAAGGCGATGGTGGCCGAGCGGGCGCGTTCCCTGTCGCGCCACCAGTAGCCGATCAGCGCGTACGACATCGCGCCCATGACCTCCCAGGCCATGAGCAGCAGGACGAGGTCCGTGGCGGTGACGGTGACCAGCATCGCGGCGGCGAAGATGAGCATCAGCCCGTAGAACCTGGCCGCGCGCAGCTCACCGGCGGCGAAGACCAGCACGGCGAGCGTCACGGCGGCCACGGTGATCACCATGACGGCCGAAAGGCCGTCCACGGACAGCCCGGAGGTGAAGACGATCGTGGTGGTGACCGCGGGCCGCGTCCAGGCCGCGTACCCGGCCAGGGCCAGCGTGAGCACGCCGGTCCCGATCGCCACCGTCCGCGGCGCGAACTCGCGGCGGCACGCGGACGCGGCGAGCAGGAACGCGCCCACGGCGGCGGGGAGCGCGGGCAGCACCCAGAGCAGGCCGTTCATCCCTTGAGATCCCCGGCGTCGTCGGTGGTGTCCACGTCACGGGCGCGGAAGATCGCCGTGACCACGGCGAAGCCCATCGCCATCTCCAGCGCCATGACGGTCACCGCCACCAGCACCAGGACCTGCCCGTCTGCCGTCGCCGGGGCGACGAAGTACCAGAACGCGCCACCGGCCACGATCAGGCCGTTGATCATGAGTTCCAGTCCCATCATCAGCATGACGACGGACTGCTGGGTCAGCGCGCCGTACAGTCCCACCGCGAACAGCGCGGCGGCCAGCAGGAGGAAGGCCTGCAACGTCATCGGTCGTATCGCCCCCGATGCGTGGCCAGCACCACCGTGGAGATCATCGTGGCCAGGATCGCCACGCCGATCACCATCATCACCAGCATCTTCGGCCCCATGATCGACAGGCCGAGCGCGTGCGTGGGGTCGGCGGGCGGGCGCCCCGCGCGTCGCGGCCAGGGCGCCAGCAACGCCCCGGCGGCCAGCGACACGAACACCACCCCGGCGATGATCGCGGCGCCCCGCTTGTTGTGCACCATGGTCATCGGCATGAGCCCGGCCGGGTTCATCATGAACATGATCATGAAGACGGCCATGACCAGCATCTCCATGACCATCATCAAGATGATCAGCACGCCCAGGTAGCGCAGGTCGATGAGCAGGAACGTCCCGCCGACCGCCAGCAGCGAGGCGAGCAGCGCGAACGTCGCCCTGGCCATCGAGTCGACCACGAACACGCTCACCCCGGCCGCCACGGCGAGCACGGCGAGGCCCCAGAACACGACACTCACCGCTCCACCCCGCTCCGGGCTCCGCCGCTCATGGCAGCACCACGACCCCCACCACCAGCAGTTGCAGCAACGTCAGCGGGATCAGCACCACCCAGGCGAACTCCACGAACCGGTCCGCCCGCACCACCGGCATCCGATGCTTGACCAGGATCAGCAGCCCCAGCACGGCGACCAGCTTGATCAGCCCCCAGGCCCAGGCCGGCAGCACCGGCCCCGCCCCGCCGCCCAGGAACAGCGGCACGGCCGCCGCGGCGGCGACCACGAGCATCGCGTAGCGCCCGGTCTCGAACACCAGCCGGTCCGGCCCGCCCAGGTCCGCCCGGACCCCGCCGGCCACGTCCGGCGCGACCGCCTGCCCCATCGGGCCCCAGAACGCCATGGCGGCGGCGGAGATGAGATAGACCACGAAGGCGGCCGGCATCCAGACGGCGAACCAGAGGTCCCGCTGCGCGGCCACGACGTCGTTCATGCGCAACGAGCCCGCGCCGAGGCCGACCGCGATCAGCGCGAACATGTGCGGCAACTCGTACCCCATGCCCTGCGCCACGAACCGGTAGCCGCCGACCAGCGGAAACACCGCGTTCTGGCCCCAGCCGACCAGCCAGAGCGCGCCCCAGACGCAGACCTCCATGGCGTTGAACCAGACGACCCCCACGTCCAGGTCCAGGACCGGCGGCAGCCCGACCGGCAGGACCACGGCGGCCAGGAGCGCGGCCACCGGCAGGCTCACGACGCCGATCCTGAGCAGGAGGGTGTCGGGCGACACCGTCGCCCGCCGCTCCACCACCAGCAACCGCGCCGCCTCCCGAACCGGCGCCATCACCACCCCTCCGGCGGCGGCTCGTCTGCCGGGTGCGGCTCTCCGGGCAGGCGCGCCTCCCTGGGCAGGCGCGCTTCTCTGGGCAGGCGCGCCTCTCCGGGCAGGCGCGGCTCTTCTGGCAGGCGCGGCTCTTCTGGCAGGCGCGGCTCTTCTGGCAGGCGCGGCTCTTCTGGCGGGTGCGGCGCCGAGGGCCGCGTCCAGGGCCGCCGCCGCCCACACCAGGACGCCGAGCCCGACCACGAGGGCGATCGCCTCACCCATGGGAGCCTGCCTGGGCGAGGTCGGGATCCAAGCTCGCAACGATCAGCCGAGCGGCCCCCAGTTCGGCACCGACGAGCAGCCCGGGCAGCAACTCAAGCACCAGCCCCGCATCCCCCCACCC
>NZ_JABCPZ010000313.1 GCF_013283785.1 Nonomuraea antri | reverse complement strand
GTGGGAAGGCGTGCGGCGGCGGGGCCGCGGGCTCCTCCCAGAAGTCGGATTCGTGCATGAGATCACTCCAACTATCGAGATACGGTGACGATATATCTAGATAGTTGAGACGACAAGGCCCGAGGTGAAGCGTCGCCGGTACGTTAATGAGTGTTAACGGCCGCGCCGATCGCGGCGTGGGCCATCGCCCGCAGCAGCGGCCGCATCGACGGCGCGGGCAGCTCGCCCGCGCTGTGCGGCGTGGAGTTGAGCAGGCCGAACACGGCGTGAGTCGCGGCGCGCAGCCGGGCCGGCGGGCACGCCGGGTGCAGTTCGGCCAGCACGGTCACCCACTCCTCGACGTACAGCCGCTGCAGCCGCCTGATCTGCCGCCGCGCGGGCTCGGGCACGTTGCCCAGTTCCCTGTCGTGCACGGTGATCAGCGCCGGCTGCTCGATGGCGAACGTGATCTGCACGTTGAGCAGCGCGTCGAGCGTTTCGTCAGGCCCGGACGAGGAGGTGACGACCGCGGCGGCCGACTCGCGCAGCCGCGAGCTGACGTCGAGCAGCATCTCGGCGAGCAGGGCGTCCTTGCCGCTGAAATGCCGGTACAGCGCGGGGCCTGAAACGCCCACCGCGCCGCCGATGTCCTCGATGGAGACGCCGTGGAAGCCGCGCGCGGCGAACAGCCTGGCCGCCGCCGCGAGTATTTCCATGCGGCGGTGGCCGCGATTGCGGGTAGGAGGTGCCGGGACCGTCGTCACGTCTCACATGCTAGACGGTTACGTTAATGATGACTAACATCTCGGCCATACAGGGAGAGGGGACTCATGAGCGACTGGCCGGTGCTGAAGTCGGCCGCCGACCCCGGGGGCGAGGCGTACAAGCAGAACGCGGAGCTCAACGAGCGGCTGGCGAACGAGCTGCTCGACCGCCTCGCCACGGCCGCGCTTGGCGGTCCCGAGCGGTCGCGGCAGCGTCACGTCGAACGCGGCAAGCTGCTGCCGCGCGACCGGGTCGACGGCCTGCTCGACCCGGGCTCCCGTTTCCTGGAGCTGTCGCCGCTGGCCGCCCACGGCCTCTACGACGACCAGGCCCCGGCCGCCGGGATCATCACCGGCGTCGGACGGGTCTCCGGGCGCGAGTGCGTGATCGTGGCCAACGACGCCACCGTCAAGGGCGGCACGTACTACCCGATCACCGTCAAGAAGCACCTGCGCGCGCAGGAGGTGGCCCTGCACAACCGGCTGCCCTGCGTGTACCTGGTCGACTCGGGCGGGGCGTTCCTGCCCAGGCAGGACGAGGTCTTCCCGGACCGCGAGCACTTCGGCCGCATCTTCTACAACCAGGCCACCATGTCGGCGCGCGGCATCCCGCAGATCGCCGCCGTGCTCGGCTCGTGCACGGCCGGCGGCGCGTACGTGCCGGCCATGAGCGACGAGGCGGTGATCGTCCGCGGCCAGGGCACGATCTTCCTGGGCGGCCCGCCGCTGGTGAAGGCGGCCACCGGCGAGGAGGTCACGGCCGAGGAACTGGGCGGCGGCGACCTGCACGCGCGGGTCAGCGGCGTCACCGACCACCTGGCCGAGGACGACGCGCACGCGCTGGCCATCGTCAGGGACATCGTCTCCACGCTCGCACCCAGGGCGCCCAGGCCGTGGGAGACCGTCACGCCCGACGAGCCCAGGCTCGACCCGCGCGACCTGTACGGCGTCATCCCCGCCGACACCCGCCGCCCGTACGACGTGCGCGAGGTGATCGGCCGCATCGTCGACGGCTCCCGCTTCCTGGAGTTCAAGGCCGAGTACGGCAGCACGCTCGTCACCGGCTTCGCCCACATCCACGGCCACCCGGTCGGCATCGTGGCCAACAACGGCATCCTGTTCAGCGAGTCGGCGATGAAGGGCGCGCACTTCATCGAGCTGTGCGACCAGCGCGCGATCCCGCTGGTCTTCCTGCAGAACATCAGCGGGTTCATGGTGGGCAAGGCGTACGAGGCGGGCGGCATCGCCAAGCACGGCGCCAAGATGGTCACGGCCGTCTCCTGCGCCCGGGTGCCGAAGTTCACCGTGGTGATCGGCGGCTCGTTCGGGGCGGGGAACTACGCCATGGCGGGACGGGCGTACTCGCCCAGGTTCCTGTGGATGTGGCCGAACGCCCGCATCTCGGTCATGGGCGGCGAGCAGGCGGCGAACGTGCTCACCACGGTGGGCAACGCCGATCCCGACGCCATCAGGGCGCAGTACGAGCACCAGGGCAATCCGTACTACTCCACGGCCAGGCTCTGGGACGACGGGGTGATCGACCCGCTCGACACCCGCACCGTCCTGGGCCTGGCGCTCTCCGCCGCGGCCAACGCGCCGCTCGAACCCGTCGGCTACGGCGTCTTCAGGATGTGACCATGTTCGACAGAGTCCTCATCGCCAACCGGGGTGAGATCGCCGTCCGGATCATCAGGACGCTGCGGGCGCTGGGTGTCACGTCGGTGGCCGTGTACACGGACGCGGACGCGGAGGCCAGGCACGTCCGCGAAGCCGACATAGCCCTCCAGGTCACGAAATATCTGGATATTGAGGCGATCGTGGCGGCGGCCCGCGACACCGGGGCCCAGGCCGTCCACCCCGGATACGGGTTCCTCGCCGAGAACGCCGCGTTCGCGCGGCGCTGCGCCGAGGCCGGGCTGGTGTTCGTCGGCCCGCCGCCGCAGGCCATCGACGCGATGGGCGACAAGATCCGCGCCAAGGCCACCGTCTCGGCCGCCGGCGTGCCCGTGGTGCCCGGCGGCGCCGAGCCCGACGACGCGCTGGAGACCTGGAACGACTTCCCCGCGCTGATCAAGCCGTCGGCGGGCGGCGGCGGCAAGGGCATGGTGCTGGTCCGCTCGGCCGCCGAGCTGGGCGAGGCGCTGCAGTCCGCGCGGCGCACCGCGCTGGCCGCCTTCGGCGACGCCACGCTGCTCATCGAGCGCTACGTGGAGAACCCCCGGCACATCGAGATCCAGGTGCTCGCCGACACCCACGGCAACGTCGTGCACCTCGGCGAGCGCGAGTGCAGCCTGCAGCGCAGGCACCAGAAGATCATCGAAGAGGCGCCGTCGCCCTTCGTGCCCGCCGAGATGCGCGCGCGCATGGGCGCGGCGGCGGTCGAGGCCGCGCGCGCCGTCGGCTACGTCGGCGCGGGCACGGTCGAGTTCATCGTCGACGGCACCACCGGCGACCACCACTTCATGGAGATGAACACCCGGCTGCAGGTCGAGCACCCGGTCACCGAGCTCGTCACCGGGTTCGACCTGGTCGAGCTGCAACTGCGGGTGGCGGCGGGCGAGCGGCTGCCGGTCGGCCAGGAGGAGATCAGGCTCAGCGGCCACGCCGTCGAGGCCCGCGTCTACGCCGAGGACCCGGCACGCGGCTTCCTGCCCAGCGGCGGGCGCGTGCACGTGCTGCGCGAGCCCGAGACCGGCCGGCGCGGCGGCGTGCTCGTCCGGGTGGACTCCGGGCTGGCCGAGGGCGGCGTCGTGGGCAGCGCGTTCGACCCGATGCTGGCGAAGGTCGTCGTCTGGGGCCCCGACAGGGAGTCCGCGCTGCGCGGCCTGGACCGGGCGCTGGCCGGCACCGCCGTGCTCGGGGTCGTCACGAACGTCCCGTTCCTGCGGGCGCTGGCCGCGCACCCGGCGGTGCGGGCCGGCGAGCTGGACACCGGGCTGGTCGAGCGCGTCCTGCCCGACCTGCTCCCGGCCGCCGAGTCGCCCGCCGAGGTGATCGCGGCAGCCGCGCTCGTCTTCCACACCCTGCCGCAGGGCGGCGACCCGTGGCAGGTCACCGACGGCTGGCGGGTCGGCGCGCCGGCCTGGACGACCTGGCGCCTGGAGTCCAGGGACGGCGTGCACGCCGTCCAGGTGCGCGGGCTGCCCGCGCGCGCCGCCGAGGTCATGGTCGGCGAGACGCCGGTTCCGGCCAGGCTGCGCGCCGACGGCGCCGAGCTGACCGTCACGCTCGGCGGACGCACCGGGCACTACCTGCACGCCAGACAGGGCGACACGCTCTGGCTGGGCCGCGACGGCCAGGCCTGGACGTTCACCAGGCACCTGATCGGCGACCCCGGAGACCGGCCGGGCGCCGGGACGGCCGGCGACGGCGTGGTGCGCAGCCCCATGCCCGGCACCGTCCTGGTGGTGAAGGCCCAGGTCGGCGACCGGGTCAGCGAGGGGCAGCCGCTGCTCATCGTGGAGGCCATGAAGATGGAGCACACCGTCACCGCCCCCAGGGACGGCCTGATCGGCGAACTGCCCGTACAGGCCGGCCAGCCGGTCGACATGGACGCGGTCCTGGCCGTGGTGACGAGCGAGGAGGCGTGATGCCGTACCCGATGGAAGGGCTGCCGCGGCAGGTCACGATCTACGAGGTCGGCCCGCGCGACGGGCTGCAGAACGAGTCGGCGATCGTGCCCGTCGAGGTGAAGGCCGAGTTCATCGACCGGCTCGCCGACGCGGGGCACCGGGTGATCGAGGCCACCAGCTTCGTGCACCCCAAGTGGGTGCCGCAGCTCGCCGACGCCGAGGACCTGCTCACCCGGCTGAACCGGCGGCCCGGCGTGCGCTACCCAGTGCTGGTGCCGAACGAGCGCGGCCTGGACCGGGCGCTCGAACGCGGCGTCACCGAGATCGCGGTCTTCGCCAGCGCCACCGAGACCTTCGCCGCCAAGAACCTCAACCGGACGCTGGAGTCCCAGTTCGTCATGTTCGAGCCGGTCGTGGCCCGGGCGCTGGAGCACGGGGTCAAGGTCAGGGCGTACGTGTCGATGTGCTTCGGCGACCCGTGGGAGGGGCCGACGCCCGTCTCGCAGGTGGTGGCGGTCGGCGAGCGGCTGCTCGGGCTGGGCTGTCACGAGCTGTCGCTGGGCGACACGATCGGCGTCGGCACGCCCGGCCACGTCACCGCGCTGATCGAGGCGTTCGGCTCGCCCGCGCGGCTGGCCGTGCACTTCCACGACACCTACGGCCAGGCGCTGGGCAACACGCTGGCCGCGCTGAAGGCCGGCGTGACCACGGTCGACGCCTCCACCGGCGGCATCGGCGGCTGCCCCTACGCCGAGTCGGCCACCGGCAACCTGGCCACGGAAGACCTGGTCTGGATGTTGCACGGGCTCGGCATCGAGACCGGGCTCGACCTGGACAAGCTCGTATCCACCAGCACCTGGCTGGCGGGGGCGCTGGGCCGGCCCAGCCCGTCCCGCGTCGTCCAGGCCCTCGCGAAAGGCTGACAGCCATGCTCAACGACGAGTACGAAGAGCTGCGCAAGACCGTCGAATCGTTCTCACGCGACGTGGTCGCGCCGGTCATCGGCGACTTCTACGAGCGCGAGGAGTTCCCCTACGACATCGTGCGGCAGATGGGCGCGATGGGGCTGTTCGGCCTGCCGATCCCCGAGGAGTACGGCGGCATGGGCGGCGACTACTTCGCCCTCTGCGTGACGCTGGAGGAACTGGCCCGCGTCGACTCCAGCGTGTCGATCACGCTGGAGGCGGCCGTGTCGCTGGGCGCGATGCCGATCTACCGCTTCGGCACCGAGGAGCAGCGCCGCGCGTGGCTGCCCAAGCTGACCTCGGGCGAGATGCTCGGCGCGTTCGGCCTGACCGAGCCGGGCGGCGGCTCCGACGTGCCGGGCGGCATGCGCACCACGGCCGTGCTCGACGGCGGCGAATGGGTGATCAACGGGACGAAGGCGTTCATCACGAACTCCGGCACCGACATCACCGGCGTCGTCGGCGTGGCCGCGCTCACCGGCGAGCGGGAGATCTCCACGATCCTCGTCCCGGCGGGCACGCCCGGCTTCACCGTCTCCAAGAAGTACTCCAAGGTCGGCTGGAACGCCTCCGACACCCGCGAACTGTCCTTCGCCGACTGCCGCGTGCCCGCGGGCAACCTGCTCGGCGAGCGCGGCCGCGGCTACGCCCAGTTCCTGCAGACCCTGGACGAGGGCCGCATCGCCATCGCCGCGCTCAGCGTCGGCCTGGCCCAGGGCTGCGTGGACGAATGCCTCAAGTACGTCAGGGAGCGCCGCGCCTTCGGCCACCCGATCGGCCACTACCAGGCCATCCAGTTCAAGATCGCGGACATGGAGGCCAGGTCGCACACCGCCAGGCTGGCCTACTACCACGCGGCCGAGAAGATGCTGGCCGGCGTGCCGTTCAAGAAGGAGGCGGCCATCGCCAAGCTGGTGGCCTCGAACGCGGCCATGGACAACTCCCGCGACGCCACCCAGATCTTCGGCGGCTACGGCTTCATGAACGAGTTCCCCGTCGGCCGCTTCTACCGCGACGCCAAGATCCTGGAGATCGGCGAGGGCACCAGCGAGGTGCAGCGCATGCTCATCGCCCGGCAGCTCGGATTGGGCGATCTGTGATTGCCCGGGACGTACGTGACGATCTAGGGTCATCTGTCATGACAGCAGATGATCTTCTGATCAGGAGGGCCGACAAGGCGGACGCGGACGAGGTGTTCGCGCTGGCCCGCGAGTTCGGCCTGACGTTCAGACCCGAGCGCGAGGCGTTCGACCTGGCGCTGCCGCAGTTGCTGCGGAACGAGGACGCGTTGCTGCTGGCGGCCGTGGTGGGCGGGCGCGTGACCGGGTACCTGCTGGGGTTCGTCCATATGACGCTGTTCGCGAACGGCCCGGTGGCCTGGGTCGAGGAGGCGATGGTCCAGACGGGCTCGCGCCGGCAGGGCATCGGCCGGGCGCTGCTGGAGGAGTTCGAGACGTGGGCGCGCTCGCGCGAGGCCGGGTACGTGGCGATGGCCACCCGGCGGGCGCCCGAGTTCTACCACGCCCTTGGTTACGAGGCTTCCGCCACCTTCTTCCGCAAAGTGCTTCGCTGACGTCTTTGCGGGTTTTGTGTAGGACCTGACCTGTAGTTCTGTCGGGTCCGGATGGCATCCTTGGACGCGTGAGCATCCATACGGTCAGTCCCCGGTTCATCGGGCGCGCCCGCGAGCTGGGCGCGCTCGGCGAGGCGCTGTCCAGCGTGCGTTCCGGGGCCTCGTCCACCGTGCTCGTCGGCGGCGAGGCCGGGGTCGGCAAGACCCGGCTGATCAACGAGTTCATCGGCCGGGCCGACGACGCGCTGGTGCTCGTCGGCGGCTGCTTGGAGCTGGGCACGGAGGGCCTGCCGTTCGCGCCGTTCACCGCCGTGCTGCGCGGGCTGGTGCGCGAGCTGGGCCGCGACGGCGTGGCCGCGCTGGTGCCCGGCGGCACCACGCGGGCGCTGGCCCGGCTGCTGCCCGAGTTCGGCGAGCCCGACAACGACGGGCCAGAGGCCAGGGCGCGGCTGTTCGAGCAGGTGCTCGGGGTGCTCGAACGGCTGGCCGACGACCGCCCGGTGCTGCTGGTCGTGGAAGACGCGCACTGGGCCGACCGCTCCACCCGCGACCTGCTGTCGTTTCTGGTGCGTTACCAGCGCACGGCCGCGCGGCTGCTGATCGTGGTCACGTACCGCACCGACGAGCTGCACCGCACCCACCCGCTGCGGCCGCTGCTGGCCGAGCTGGGCCGCATCGAGTGGGTGAGCAGGGTCGAGCTCGGCCGGCTCACCCGCAGGCAGGTGGTGGCGCAGGCGGCCAGCATCCTGCGGCGCCAGCCGTCCCCGGCGGCGATGGACCTGATCTACTCACGCAGCGAGGGCAACCCGCTGTTCGTCGAGGCGCTGCTCAGCGAGGCCGGCGGCGGCGAGGCCCTGCCCGAGTCCCTGCGCGACCTGCTGCTGGCCAGCGTCGAGCGGCTGCCGGAAGAGACCCAGGAGCTGCTGCGGGTGGCCAGCGCGGGCGGCCAGCGCATCGAGCACACCCTGCTCAGCGCCGTCGCCGGGCTCGACGACACCGCGATGTCACGCGCGCTGCGCCCCGCCGTGGCCGGCAACGTGCTGGTGGTCGACGGCGAGGGCTACGCCTTCAGGCACGCGCTCATCCGCGAGGCGCTGCACGAAGACCTGCTGCCCGGCGAGCACACCCGCCTGCACACCCGCTACGCCCAGGCGCTGGAGGCCGACCCGTCGATCGTGCCCGCGCCGCGCAACGCCATCGAGGTCGCGCACCACTGGCACGCCGCGCACGACTCCATCTGGGCGCTGGTCAGCGCCTGGCGCGCGGCCGCCGCCGCGGGCAAGGCCACCGCCTACGACGAGCGGCTGCGCATGCTCTCCCGGGTCCTGGAGCTGTGGGACCAGGTGCCCGACGCGCGCGAGCGCATCGAATGCGACCACGTCACCGTGCTCGTCCAGACCGCCATGGCCGCCCACCTGGCCGGGGAGTACGAACGCGGCATCGCGCTGGCCGGCGCGGCGCTGGCCGAGATCGACCCCGATCGCGACCCGGCCACCGCCGCGTACGTGCTGCACCAGCGCGGGCTGATGCGCTTCCAGTTCGGCCGTCCCGGCTTTCTCGACGACCTGCACCAGGCCGCCGCCCTGGTGCCGGCCGACCCGCCCAGCGCCCTGCGCGGCGAGGTGCTCGAACGGCTCTCGCGCATGCTGGAGCACTCCAGGAACCTGGCGGAGAAGATCTCGCTGGCCGAGCAGGCCGCGCAGATCGCGCAGGCGGTCGGCGACACCGCGATCCAGGTGCACGCCATGATCACGCTGATCTGGGCCCGCCACGGCTACTCCGAGATCGAGGCCCAGCTCGAAGCGTTCGCCGAGGCCAGGCGCATCGCCGCCGAGCACGGCGCGTTCGACGCGCTGCTGCGCTGCGCCGTCTCCGAGTCCGACGCGCTCGAAGGCGCGGGCTGGCACGAGCGGGCCGCCGAGGTGGCCCGCGAAGGCGTGGCCGACGCCGCGCACTACGGGCTGGCCCGCACCTCGGGCACGTTCCTGTCGATCAACCTGGCCGAGCCGCTGGTGTCGCTCGGCCGCTGGGACGACGCGACCGAGGCCATCGAGCGGGCCGTCGACCTGGTGCCGCCCGCCCCCTACCTGGCCAGCCTGCAGGGCCTGGCCACCGACATCGCGCTGGCCAGAGGGCAGCTCGACCGGGCCGAGGAGCAGCTGGCGTCCTCGCGCAGCGTGCTGGCCAGAGGCGCGCACCGCGACCAGACGGTGCTGCCGCACCTGCGCCGCGAGGTGGAGCTGCTGCGGGCCAGGGGCGAGGCCGGGCAGGCGGTGGAGGAGGCCGGCCGGGTTCTGCGCGAGCGCGACCTGCCGGCCAGCCCGCGTTACGCCTGGCCGATGCTGCTGACGTTCGCCAGGCTCTGCGAGCCGCCGTCCGCCGACGTGCCCGGCGGCCGGTCCGGGGCCGAGGGGCCGGGCGGCCGGGGCGGCGTGCCCGGGTCGGACGAGCTGTGGGAGCGGCTGCGCGCGCTGGCCGACCGGCTGGGGGTCGACGGCGACCTGCAGCGGGCCTACCGGCTCACGTTCACCGCGCTGGCCGGGCCGCGATCACCGGGGGAGGGGGCTGAGCCCGGGGAGTCCGTGTCGCCCGCCAAGGCCTGGGACGCGGCCGTGCAGGCGTGGGCGGCGCTGCGCCAGCCGTACGCCGAGGCGGAGTGCCTGGTCGGCGCGGCGCGGGTGGCGCTGGCCCAGGGCGAGCGGCAGGAGGCCGCCGGGCGGCTGGCGCGGGCGCGCGAGCTGGCCGACGGGCTGGGCGCGGCGCCGCTGCTGGCGCAGATCGACGTGCTGGGCCGCCGGGCCGGCGTCGGCGAGCCCGCCGCTCCCGCCGCCGACGGCGCGCCGCTCGGGCTGACCGCGCGTGAGCTGGAGGTGCTGCGCGAGGTGACGAACGGGCACAGCAACCGGGAGATCGCGGCGGAGCTGTTCATCTCGGTGAAGACGGTCAGCGTGCACGTGTCGAACATCCTGGGCAAGCTGGGCGTCTCGTCCCGGGGGGAGGCCGCGGCCACGGCCCACCGCCTCGGCCTGTTCCGCTGACCCCGGCGCCTGCGCTGAGGCCCGTGACGGGTCAGCCGGTGAGCTGGGCCTCCAGGCGGTAGCCGTCCACCGTGACGTAGACCTGGTCGCCCGGCCGGGCGTTCAGGCGCATCAGCACCGGCAGCAGCGAGTCGAAGACCGGCTGGTGCCCCTGCCAGACCAGGACGATCGCGTTGTCGCCTGGCCCGGTGACCGACAGCAGCGTGCCCGGGCGCATGCCGAGCTGGGCCGCGTACCCTTCGGGCACGGGCACCGGCCCGCCCCTGAGGTGCTCGGGCGTGACCTCGATGCGCTGCCAGCGGCGCGGGTCAGAGGACGGGCTGGGCAGCGGCGGCGGCGGGGTCGCCGGAGTGCCGGCCAGCGCGCCGGGGAGCATCGGCGAACGGCCGCCCGACAGCGCCGACAGAGTGGCCAGCGCCGCGGTGGGGTCGATCGAGCCGGCCGCCGCCGCGGGGATGGGCTGGCCGCCGCGATGGTGGTGACCGTTCGCGCCCGGGGTGCGGCGGGGCAGCGGCTGGGCCGGGGAGGGG
>NZ_JABCPZ010000312.1 GCF_013283785.1 Nonomuraea antri | reverse complement strand
CCAGTTCCACGTAAAGGACGGTACCTCTTCATGACCGCTCGCCTGCGTTCCCTCGCTCTGCTGTCCGCCGCCGCCCTGTCCGCGCTGACCATCGGCACCACCGCCGGCGCCAGCATGGCCCAGGCCGACACCAACACCGATTCCCAGGCTCAGGGCCTGCTCAAGGGCTCGACCACCGCGTCCTACTTCTGGGACGACGCCTCCGGCCGCGCCGGTGACACCGGCCTGCCGGCCGCGGGCAAGCCGATGCAGCAGGGCCTGGTCGCCTCCCCCTCCTGGCCCCTGATGACCGAGGGCTACGTGGTCTACAAGGGCAAGAAGATGCCGTTCTTCGTGGGTGACCGTGGTCCCGGTGATCCCTCCAGCCGTGGTGTGATGCTGGATCTGGACGCCAAGACCTTCGCCGCGCTGACCGGTGGCAAGTTCAACACCGACACCCTGGGTGTGGACGGTGTGGGTGGCGAGGGCCACATCAAGGTCGACTACGTCATCACCAAGTGGGGTGACGGCAAGGGCCTGAAGAACAAGCCCGTCCCGTTCTCCACCGGCGCCTACAAGAAGTAAAGCCACCAACAATGCGTAAAGGGCGCTCCCCGTGCGGGAGCGCCCTTTCGCATGTCCCGGCCCGGTTGCCCCTGGGCACACGAGGTGCCTGCGAGACAGCTTGGCGGGCGGCTTCAGGGGGCTCGCGGGTTCGCCTCTGGTCGCATGGGTCCACGTGACGCCCGGTTGGCCGCTCGGGGGCTCGCCACGCAGACACCTGAGGCACAGCAGTCTCCCCCGCGTGGCTGGGCCTGACCGCCTTAGCGCTCGGCGGGGGCTGGACCGACGTGAGGGCTCGGCCACGGCAGGCTCTTGGAGGGCTGACCATTCGGCCGTCTCGATGCGCCACCCTCGAAGTTGCGCAGCCCATGAGGGCAAGCGGGGCCTACGGCCAGGCGACCACGCGACCGCCTGGCCTGGGGGTCGGCCACGCAGCCCACCAGACGGCTCGCACATGGGCGGCCTCACAGGTGCCCGCCACCGTGAGCGTGCGGCTCACAGGCCAGCCGAGGCCAGCGGCCGCAGGCCGGGGCGCCCACGCTGGCCGCCAGCCTGAGGCGGGCGCCCACGTGGCCCCAGGCCGGGCGCCCACGCGGACGCCTGCCGACTCGGCCTCGTAGCCACCCATTGCATGCCCAGCGCCGAGGGTGGTCAGCCACGGAGTTACGTGGCCTGCCCGATGGCTGTGGCGGGTGTCGGCGCGGGCTGCCTGGCCGAGTGGATCGGCCGCGTGGCCATCCCACAATGGTCTTGGGGGCCATTCGGCTCACATGCCGTGGTCACTGGCACGTCATATGGCACGCGGAGCCGCCCTCCATCAGGCGGTGGGCGGCACACAGGCGGCGCTGGGCCGGGGTCTCAGGCCGACACCATGTTGCGGCCTGAGGCGGGTGTCCACGCCTGGTTGATGGGCTGAGACGAGCGCCCATACGGCTCGCCTGGCCGAGGGGCTGGGGCTTAGACGGGCGCCCAGCAAGGCCCGCCTGGCGGAATCGGCCACCGGCCACCCACCCCACCGGCCACGGGCCACCGGCCGCCCACGCCGCCGGTTGCCCGCCTGCGCCGCGCCGCCGGAGGGTGGCGGGGCTGCAGGCGACCAGCCCAAGGCGTGGGCGTGCGACAGCGCAGGCGGCCAGGAGTTGGCGCTGGCCGGGGTGTGATGTCGGGTTCCTGGCGATGGCTTGGGGTGGGAATTACCCAGGCCGGGGGTGTGTTGTACATACCTGGATGCGCGAGATGCCCTCATCTGGGCCCGGCATCCTGGATCGCACTTTGCGAGCGCTTTACCGGATTTGCCCTGCTTTTGGAGCAGAGGTTACCGTTGAAGCATCTTCGGTCGACGTCTCGAGCCAACAGCGCCGGATGACGTCCCGATCCCTTCGCACAGGATCGTCCTGTGCCCGCTGAATCCATCACCGATGGAACCGGGGACCCACGTGTCCGTAAAAGGGGTGAATCGACACCGCCCGCCAGGGCCACGTCGTAGGGCAGCTTCCACGCCCGAACCCGTCAGCTAACCCGGTAAGCGGCATGGAAGCTAGGAGTCTTCTGCCTGATGGCCACCACCCGTCTCACCCCCCGCATGCCCAAGTTCCTCAGCCACGCCGTCCTCGGCGCCGGAGTCATCGCCTCCGCCCTGGGCACCAACGCCGTCACCGCCCACGCCGACCAGGCCGCCAAGCCTGAGGAGGCGAAGGTCAAGGTCAGCGCCGCTCAGGTGCTCGACACCGCCCGTTCGCAGGTGGGTGTGAAGGAGAACGCCCAGGGTGGCGGCACCAAGTTCCAGCAGTGGTACGCCTCCTCCACCCGTGGTGGCGAGACCGCGGCCCGTGACGGCGGCGCCCGCGCCGACTACCTGAATGCCGCCTGGTGTTCGATGTTCGTCTCCTGGGTCGGTGAGCACACCGGCGCCCGCGCCCAGATCGGCTGGGACGCCTACACCGTCTCGCACGCCCAGTGGTTCAAGGACAACGGCCGCTTCGGCAGCCAGGCCAAGCCGGGCTCGGTGGTGTTCTTCTCCTGGAAGGGCGGCAAGGACCTGAGCGACATCCAGCATGTCGGTTTCGTGGTCAAGGACAACGGTGACGGCACGATCTCCACGATCGAGGGCAACACCGGCAACGGCAAGGTCGAGGAGCGCAAGCGCCCCACCAGCCAGGTCGTCGGCTACGGTTACCCGAACTACGCCGCCTGACAAGTACATGAAAGCGCGCATCCCGCCACGGGATGCGCGCTTTCGCGCGTCCCAGGGCAACGCGGATGGCTCTTGCCGGTTACCGAACGTCGGCATTCAATGATCCCGAACCCCGGTGCTCTAGGAGGAGCCGATGCGTGGTTTACGGGCGTCCGCCGTCGTCCTGACGATCGTTCTCACCAGCTTCCTGGCCGCGGAGCCCTCGGTCCCGGCCGTGGCCGGTCCGGCCGATCCGGAACCGGCCGAGCTGGTCACGCTCTCCGTACCCGATCAGGCGGCCATGGACAGGCTGGTCGCCTCGGGCGCGGACCTCACCGAACGGGTGCGGCCCCAGACCGACGGCAGCATCCAGGTCGACGCGGTGGTCACCCCCAGCCAACAGGCCGCGCTGCGCGCGCTCGGCGCGACGCGCGCCACCGGCGCCCCGCCGCCCGCGAAGGCAACGCCGAAGAGCGGCGCCGCGCAGGACCAGCTCGTCGTGGAGCGGGCGGTCTGGTTCAAGTCGCGCGAAGGCTACTTCCTGTCCGTCGAGGCCACCAGCAACGCCGGCGCCGCCGCCGAGCTCACCGTGACCTGGACGGGCGGGCGCGGCTCGACCGGCGAGGTGCCGATGGTCCCATACGTCGACGCCGGCGCCTACCTGGGCCACCAGTTCGCCACCCCCGCCCCGGTCGGACGTCAGCCGCTGTGGGTCACCGTCACCTCGGCGACCGGCGGCAAGGCGCAGGCCAGGGTCAGGGAATGGCCGGACGGCGAGCGGCCGGACCGCAACCGCCCCGGCTACCGCAAGGACTTCGTCTCCCAGTACATGCCGCCCGCCCAGCTCAACGAGCGGGTCAAGGCCCTGCACCGGGCCTTCCCCACGCTCACCGAGATCATCAAGCTGCCGAACCTGACCAACGGCTACCGCCGTCACGCCCAGGCCCTGATCGGCGTGCCTCCCGGCGCGGCCGTCGTGGTCACCTCCACCGCCTACGGTCATGAGGGCGGCAACGACCTGGCCGTCGAGCTGGTCGACCCGGGCGCGTCCGGCCGGCCGCTGAGCGTGAGCGTGAACGGCAAGCTCATCACCGTCAGCCTGGCCACCGACGCCTCGGGCGCGCTGGTCAGCACCGCCGCCCAGGTGGCCGCCGCGATCAACGCCGCGCCGGGCGTGCCGGTCAAGGCCGCGACGTACCGGACCGACCCGGGGGCGGGCGTGCTGGCGCCCGCGCCGCGCACCGAGCTCAGCGACTTCCTCAAGGCCCCGGCGGACGTGTCACGCGCCCCCGCCCAGGTGCTGGCGCTGCGCATCGGCGTGCACCGCGACGGCTCGCGTCCCGGCGTGCTCGCCTACGCCCAGGAACACGCCAGGGAGTGGGTGACGCCGCTGGTCACCATCGAGGCCGCGGAGCGGCTGCTGCGCAACTACGCCCGCGACCCCGCCACGCGCAAGCTGCTGCAGCGCGCCGACGTCTTCATCGTCCCCACCGTCAACCCCGACGGCGCGAACTACAGCTTCTACGACTTCAACATGCAGCGGAAGAACATGACGAACCACTGCCCGGCGCAGCAGTCCGACCCGGCGCTGCGCAACACCTGGGGCGTGGACGTCAACCGCAACTACGCCGCGGGCTCGCTGTTCGACGGCTACTTCGGCGCCTCGGCCAACTGCCAGAGCGGCAACTTCGCCGGCCCGGCCGAGCACTCGGAGCCGGAGAGCCGTAACGTCATCTGGCTGGCGCAGACGTACCGCAACATCAAGTTCGCGATGAACGTGCACAGCTACGGCGGGTACTTCATGTGGCCGCCCGGCGCCTACCAGCTGGCCGGACGCGTGACGCTGCCCAGGCCGACCCCGCGCCAGGAGGCGTACTTCCTGCGCTCGGCCCGCACGATCAACGAGGCGATCCTCGCCGAGCGCGGCACCGCCATCTGGCCGCAGCAGACCGGGCCCGTCACCGACGTGCTCTACTCGGCCGCCGGGAACTCCGCCGACGAGCTCTGGTACGACTTCGGCATCTTCGGCTGGGACTTCGAGGTCGGCGCCGACCTGTGGAACCCCGAGACCCAGGCGTGGGAGGGCGTCGGCTTCCAGCCGCCGTTCAGCGAGGGACACGAGGAGGCGATGGAGTTCGCGAGCGGGCTCATCTCGCTGATCGGGGTCGCCGCCGACTACCGCGAGCCCTGACCTGGAGGCGATTGAGCAGACCTTTGCCACGGGTGGAGATCCCGGCTGAGCGGGCAGGGGTAGATCCCTGCGAGCGATCACCGGAGGAGAGTCCAGATGACGAAGTTCGGCTACTTCCTGTCCAGCGAGGAGCACGGCCCGGACGAACTCGTCAGGCAGGCCCGCCTGGCCGAGGAGGCCGGGTTCGAGGCGCTGTGGATCTCCGACCACTTCCACCCGTGGATGGACGAGCAGGGCCAGAGCCCGTTCGTCTGGTCGGTCATCGGCGCGTTGTCACAGGTCGTGTCGTTGCCTGTGACCACCGCGGTGACCTGTCCGATCATGCGGATCCATCCGGCGATCATCGCTCAGGCCGCGGCCACCAGCCAGGTCATGCTCAAGGGCCGGTTCAGGCTGGGCGTCGGCACCGGCGAGGCGCTGAACGAGCACATCGTCGGCAGCCGCTGGCCGAACGCCGCGGAGCGGCTGGAGATGCTGGAGGAGTCCATCGAGGTCATGCGGGCGCTGTGGGGCGGGCGTCAGGTGTCGCATCGGGGCAGGCACTTCACGGTCGACACCGCGCGCATCTACACCCTGCCCGACACGCCGCCGCCGATCTTCGTCTCCGGCTTCGGGCCCAAGTCCACGGCGATGGCGGCGCGCTGCGGCGACGGCTACCTGACCAGCATGACCGACCCGGACCTGCTGAAGAAGTTCCGCGAGTCGGGCGGCGCGGGCAAGCCGCTGATGGGCGGGCTCAAGGCGTGCTGGGCGGCCGACGAGGCGCAGGGCGTCAGGACCGCGCACCGGCTGTGGAAGAACGAGCAACTGCCCGGCCAGGCCGGGCAGTTGCTGCCGCTGCCCGCCCACTTCGAGCAGGTCTCCCAGCTCGTCACCGAGGACATGGTGGGCCGGGCCGTGCCCTGCGGCCCTGACCCCGAGCGGCACGTGAGCGCCATCAAACCGCTGGTGGACGCGGGCTTCGACGAGGTGTACGTCAACCAGATCGGCCCCGAGCCCGACGGCTTCTTCGACTTCTACCGCCGCGAGGTGCTGCCCAGGCTGCGCGGCTGAGCGGCCCCGCCCTTCATGGGACGGGGCCGCCGCCCCCGGTCAGTGGACCGGGCTGCCGCTCGGCACGGGCGCGTGGCCGGCCGGGCGGCCGGTGAACGTCCCACGGCCCTGGGTCCTGCTGCGCAGCCTGGTCGCGTACCCGAACACCTCGGCCAGCGGCACCGTGGCGACGATCACCACCGTGCCGCCCCGCGCGGTGGAGCCGGTGATCCGGCCGCGCCTGGCGGCCAGGTCGCCGAGCACCCCGCCGGCCGCGTCGGCGGGCACGGTGACCGTGACCTCCACGACCGGTTCGAGCAGCGCCATGACGCAGGACCGCAGCGCCTCGCGCAGCGCGAGCCGCCCGGCGGTGCGGAAGGCGAGCTCGGAGGAGTCCTTCGGATGCGTCGCACCGTCGGTCAGCGTCACCCGCAGCCCGGTCACCGGGTGGCCGCCGAGCGGGCCTGCGGCCAGCGCGTCGCGGCAGCCGGCCTCGACCGCGCGCACGTACTCGCGCGGCACCCGGCCGCCCGTGACGGTCGAGGCGAACACGAACCCGTCACCGCCGTCCCTGGCGTCGTCGTCCAGCGGGTCGACGTCGATGACGACGTGGGCGAACTGGCCGGCGCCGCCCTCCTGCTTGACGTGCCGGTACAGCAGCCCCGACACCCCGCGCACGACCGTCTCCCTGAAGGCCACCTGCGGCCGGCCGACGCCCACCTCGATGCCGTGAGCCCGGCGGATCTTCTCCACCGCCACCTCCAGATGCAGCTCGCCCATCCCGGACAGCAGTGTCTGCCCGGTCTCACCGTCGGTGCGCACGGCCAGCGACGGATCCTCCTCCACCAGCCGGGCCAGCGCCGACGCCAGCCGTTCCGCGTCGCCGCCCCGGCGCGCCTCGACCGCCACCGACACCACCGGCTCGGTCACCGCCGGCGGTTCGAGCAGCAGCGGAGCCGCCGGCGCGCACAGGGTCGCGCCGGTGCCCGCCGCCTTGACGCCGACCAGCGCGACGATGTCGCCAGCCGTCGCCAGGTCCACCTCCCGGTGCCGGTCGGCCTGCACCCGCAGGATCCGCCCGACCCGTTCGGTCCGGCCGGTGCCCGCGTCCAGCACGGTGTCGCCCTTGCGCAGGGTTCCGGCGTACAGGCGGACGTAGGTCAGCCGTCCGGTGGGGGTCGCGGCGACCTTGAACACCAGCGCGGCCAGGGGCGCGGCGGGGTCGGCGGCCCGCGCCCGCCCGTCGTGGACGTCACGCACGGGCGGCACGTCCAGCGGCGACGGCAGGTACGACACGACGGCGTCGAGCAGCGGCTCGATGCCGCGGTCGCGGTAGGCGGAGCCGCACAGCACCACCAGGCCGGCGCCGCTGAGCGTCAGGTCGCGCAGCGCAGCGGCGAGCGTCTCCGCCGACAGTTCCGGCTCGGCGGCGAACTCCTCCAGCGCGCCCGCGTGCAGCTCGGCCACCGACTCGGCGAGCCGTTCGCGCCGCCGCCGCGCCTCGGCGAGCAGTTCGCCGGGAACCGGGCACTCCTCGTACGAACCGCGCCCGGCGTGCCAGACCAGCGCACGCATCCGCAGCAGGTCGACCACGCCGGTGAACCCGTCCTCGCGCCCGATCGGTAACTGCACCACCAGCGGCGCCGGATGCAGCCGGGCCCGGATCGAGGCCACGGCCGCGTCCAGGTCGGCGCCGGCCCGATCGAGCTTGTTGACGAACGCGATGCGCGGCACGCCGTGCCTGTCGGCCCGCCGCCACACCGACTCGCTCTGCGGCTCGACGCCCGCCACGCCGTCGAACACCGCGATCGCGCCGTCGAGCACCCGCAGCGAGCGCTCCACCTCGTCGGAGAAGTCGACGTGGCCGGGGGTGTCGATCAGGTTGATCCGGTGCCCGTCCCAGACGCAGCTCACGGCCGCGGCGAAGATGGTGATGCCGCGGTCGCGCTCCTGCGGGTCGAAGTCGGTGACGGTGGTGCCGTCGTGCACCTCGCCGCGCCGGTGCGTGGCGCCGGTGAGGTAGAGGAACCGTTCGGTGACGGTGGTCTTGCCCGCGTCGACGTGGGCGAGAATGCCCAGGTTGCGGACGGTGCTGAGCAGGTCGGTACGCATGGCCTACGGCCCCTTCGTGGGGATTGCTGACAGGTCGGCGCGATGCGTCCCGCGACACCCGGAGCGCCCGGGCGTGCGCGACCGGCCCGGGATCGGGCGGGTCGAAGGGGATTGTCGTCAGGACGTCCGATGACGGGCGCGCAGCCGGCACCGGGCCGGCGAGGACACCAGGATCACCTCGTACCGCGACATGGGGACGACGGCGGCGCTGTCGTGTCGCACGGCCGGGCTCCCCTCACTCGTCGCGATACGCGCCGCCACGGTCAGAGGGGCGGCGCGTCCGTTCGCAGGCGACTGTAGGCGATCACGCGCCGCGGGGAAACCGGTTTTCCGCCCGCACGGCCCGCGACGGCGGCGGGTGAAACTTTCACCGGATTCCGGACGGGTTCGCGCTGGTGGCGGGTCCGGCGGCGGCCGCCGGCGCGGCGCGGGCGGGGCAACGGGGCCGGGGAGATCTACAGTCCAGTAATGGGAGCGCTCCCAAAAGGAACCCGGCGAACGTGGAGCAGAGCGCGATGAGCAGACAGTGGATGATCCGGGCGGCCGCCATGCTGCTGCTCGTCACCGTGACCCCGGCCGCCCCGCCCGCGGCGGCGGTCGCCGGCGCGCGCGCCGCCGCGCTGCCGTACCAGGACCCGTCCCTGCCGGTCGCGACCCGTGTCAGCGACCTCATGGGACGCATGTCGCCGGACGACAAGCTCGGCCAGATGACCCAGGCGGAACGCGGCTCGGTGAGCGCCGGCGACATCACCGCCCACCGGCTCGGCGCGGTGTTGTCCGGCGGCGGGTCCGCGCCCTCGCCCAACACCCCCGCGTCCTGGGCCGACATGTACGACAGGTTCCAGAACGCCGCCCTGGCCACCCCGCTCGGCATCCCCCTGCTGTACGGCGTGGACGCCGTGCACGGGCACAACAACGTCGTCGGCGCCACGATCTTCCCGCACAACCTCGGCCTGGGGGCCACCCGCGACCCGGCGCTCGTCCAGCGGATCGGCCGCGCGGTCGCCGAGGAGGTCTCGGGCACCGGCGTCGACTGGAACTTCGCCCCCTGCCTGTGCGTCGCGCGCGACGACCGCTGGGGACGCACCTACGAGTCCTTCGGCGAGACCCCCGAGCTGCCCTCGGCCATGGCCACGATCGTCACCGGACTGCAGGGCGCCACGCTGAACGGGCCGGCGTCCGTCCTGGCCACGGCCAAGCACTACCTCGGCGACGGCGGCACCGCGGGCGGCGTCGACCAGGGCGACACGCGACTGTCCGAGCAGGACCTGCGCGCGATCCACCTGCCGCCGTTCAAGGCCGCGGTGGAGCGCGGCGTCGGCTCGGTGATGATCTCCTACAGCAGCTGGAACGGCGCCAAGCTGCACGGACACCAGTACCTGATCAGCACCCTGCTCAAGGGCGAGCTGGGCTTCACCGGATTCGTGGTCTCCGACTGGAACGGCATCGACCAGATCGACGGCGCGCCCGGCGCCTCCGCGCACGACGTGCGCACCGCGATCAACGCCGGCGTCGACCTGGTCATGGCCCCCACCGGCTGGCGGCAGTTCATCGACCTGCTGCGGGCCGAGGTCCAGGCGGGCCGGGTGACCCAGGCCCGCGTGGACGACGCGGTGCGCCGGATCCTGACCAAGAAGTTCGAGCTCGGCCTGTTCGAGCGGCCGCTCACCGACCGCGCCTACACCGCCACCGTCGGCAGCGCCGAGCACCGCGCGCTGGCCCGCCAGGCCGTCGCGCGGTCGCAGGTCGTGCTCAAGAACGCGGCCGGCGTGCTGCCGCTGGCCAGGACGGGCAACAAGATCTTCGTGGCCGGCCGGAGCGCGGACGACATCGGCATGCAGAGCGGCGGCTGGACGATCTCCTGGCAGGGCTCGCCCGGGAACATCACCCCGGGCACCACGATCCTGCAGGGCATCAGGAACACCGCGGGCGCGGGCACCACCGTCACCTACAGCCGCAGCGGCAGCGGCATCGACTCCTCCTACCGGGTCGCGATCGCCGTCGTCGGAGAGACCCCGTACGCCGAGGGCCAGGGCGACCGGCCGGGCGGCCTGGGACTCGACGCCGCCGACCTCGACACGATCGCCACGCTGCGCGCCTCGGGGGTGCCGGTGGTCGTGGTGCTGGTCTCCGGCCGTCCGCTGGACGTCGCCGCCCACCTGCCAGGCTGGCACGCCCTGGTCGCCGCCTGGCTGCCGGGCACCGAGGGCCAGGGCGTGGCCGACGTGCTGTTCGGCGCTGTCCAGCCCACCGGCAAGCTGCCGGTCACCTGGATGAGCGGCGCCGCGCAGCAGCCGATCAACGCGGGCGACGGCAAGACGCCGCTGTTCCCCTACGGCTTCGGCCTCACCTACGACCCGCCGCAGGACGACACCACCCCGCCC
>NZ_JABCPZ010000311.1 GCF_013283785.1 Nonomuraea antri | reverse complement strand
GGACGACGCCCCTCGCACATCACCGGCGGACGACTCCCCCGACCTGTCGCCACCGGACGATGGAGCCGCTCCTCGCCCGGAGTCCGCCCAGCAGCAGCCCCAGGCCACCGAGACCTGCGAAACACCTGCCCCGGGAACCCGTCTCGGCCCCCCGAGGCAGCAGCCCTCCCCAGGGGACGAAGCCCTCGACACCCGTTACGTCGATGCCAGGGACACCCTGCGCGCATGGCTCGACTCCGGCGTCCTCGCCCCCGACCAGGACCCGGCGCTCTACGTCTATGAGCAGAGCGGCCCGAACATCCTCCAGCGCGGCCTGATCGGCGACGTCGGCCTGGCGGACCCGACGCAGCACATCATCCTCCCCCACGAGGACGTCATGCCGGGGCCGGTCGCCGACCGCCTGGCCCTCATGAGCACCACCCAGGCGAACCTCGAACCCATTTTCCTCCTCTACAACGGCGAGAACGGCACGGCCACCCGCCTGGTGGACGAGGTCGCCACCACCAGACGCCCCCTGGTCACGGCCCGGACGGACGACGGTCTCACCCACCGGCTGTGGGCCATCACCGACGGCACGGAGATCACGGCCATCAACACCGATCTCCGCCCCCGCCAGGCCTTGATCGCCGACGGCCACCACAGGTACGCCACCTACCGCATCCTGCAGCGCCAGGAACACCTCACCCGCCGCCGCCCGGACGACGACGCCGGCAGCGACCCATGGGACTTCGGCCTGGCCCTGCTCGTCGACTCCGTCGCCTACCCGCCCGATCTCAAGGCGATCCATCGCGTGATCCCCGACCTCCCCCTCCATGAAGCCACCGCCCGGGCGAAGGGCTCATGGCGCGTCCATGACTTCATCGACCTGGCCGAGGGCCTGGCCGCGCTGGAGTCGTCGCCCGACCCCGCGTTCCTGCTGGCCGGCGAGGGCGGGGTCCACCTGCTCACCAATCCCGACCCGGTGCAACTGGCCCACGCGATGCCGGCCAACCGCTCCGATCGCTGGAACGCCCTGAACACCTCGATCCTCACGGAGTTCGTGCTGCCGAAGGTGTGGGGCATGCAGGACGACGAGCAGAACGTCCGCATCGTCCACCACGACGCGGAGGCCGCCGCACGGCTCGCGACCCGCGCCGGTGGCACGGCCGTCATACTCAAGCCCCTTGCCGTGGACGAGGTACTGGCGGTCGCCGCGGCCGGCGAACGAGTCCCCCGCAAATCCACCTCCTTCGGCCCCAAACCCCGAACCGGCCTGGTCCTCCGCACCTTCGCCATCGACTGACCACCCCAGGACCCCCATCCCTCGGCGCACCTGCCCCAGCTGCCCCAGTGCGCCGATGGGGGCGCCACCCGTTCGATGGGACGCCACCCGTTTCCGGCTGAGAACGCTTCCCCTCGCAACTTCCCCCTCAGCACGCCGCCCTTCTCAACCGAGCTCCCGCGCCCCAACCCATACGGGCCAGGTCAATGGCGTCGCTGTGCCCCCTGGAACGCATGGAAGACGCGGCACGGCCGACTGCCCAGGCATGAACGTGGCCGCAACTCCTCGACCAGAATTCCTCCCGCCTGCCACGCGAACCCACGCACCCACGTCAGTCACCCCAAGACGTGCTCGCCCCCGTGCTGTGCGCTACGCCCGCACGAAGCCGGAGCTGCTCCCAGCTCAGCGAGCCCATCAGGAGGCCGAAACGCGCGCTGGCTTGAGGGACCCAACCGTCGGCACCTTCCTTCGCAGCGCCGGATCCCATGACGGCCGCATCTTCCGCCAGCACGCCCCTTTACTAGCCCGTCCACCCCGCACGGCCCGTCCACCCCGTCCGGCCGTCCCACCGTCTGGCCGTCCGACCGCCGGGTCGTCCCACCGGACGGCCGTCCGGCCGTCCGGCCGTCCGGCCGTTCGGCACAGCCAAGCAGCCCGCAACTACGTGTGGGCATAGCCGCAGGGCCGGACCTCCTTGGTGTCGCCCTCGCTGAAGTCGGGATCGAGCTCGATCCTGCTCAAAATGGTCGCCTCGATCGGCCGTCTGATGGTCTCCGTCCTTCCGCAGTCGTAGAACACGTACGCGCCGGCGTCTTGCCCGAGCACCAGCCACCTCTCGCCCTTGGACACGCTCCTGCCCTCGCTGTCACGAACCTCGGCCCACTGATTCGGAAACCCGGTGAGCTCCAGCACGATATTCCCCTGGCCGAAGGCGCGTACGTCCTCCGCTCCCTGAGTCATCCAGCCGACCAGCGTGAATCCCACGCCCATGCCCACCAGAGCTCCTGTGAGCACGCGCATGGCCGCCCTCCCCGCCGGTCGCGCCCTGAGCAGCCGGTACGGCACGAGCAGCCCGAACAAGCCCACGCTGAGCACCGTCAGCAACACCGGAGTGCCGGTCACGTCGACGAGGCCGAGCAGCCCCCAGTACGCGATACCGGACAGCCCGGCCGCCACTGCCGCCGACAGCCATGCCTTCTCGCGCGCCCAGGCGACCACCCTCGCCGCCAGCCCGCGTGTCACCTTGTCGACCAGCCACCCGATACCGACGATCAGCCCGAGCAACGGCAACATCGCCAGGAAGAGCAGCACCAACGTGCCCAGCAGGTGTCCGAAGATGCTGGCCTGAGTCAGGCCGGCCTGTTCCGGAGTGATGCCGAAGGTGTCGTAGACGCTCTCGAATCCCAGGTACAGCAGCGCGTACACGCCGACCGCGATCGGCACCACCACCGTTCCCAGCTTCTCCAGCACCTCCAGGACGCTGCCCCTGGCTCCCATCTCAGGCCGGGCGGTTACCACCGGTACGTGCGGCAAAGTCTGATAACTCATGCAACAAGAGGATCCTCCGTTAATGTCGATTCTCGATTGACGCAAGATAAAGATCGGACCCACTGGATCCACTCAGGGGTGTGTCATCACCTGCCCGTCCGGTTCTCCCCTCACTCGCGCGCCTCGCCCGCTGTGCGAGTGGCGTTCTCCGCATCCCCGGCAGGCTCGGGTGCGTGAGGGGCGGAGTGCGCCCCTCACGAATGTGCTCGCCCACACCCTTCGCGAGGCGGCCCGGTCAGGTCGCCACCGCGAGGGACGCCAGCGTCGGCAGCGGACGTGGAGGTGGAGTGCTGGGCTTCTGCCCTGATGCGGGGAGCGGGTGATCGAGCGGTTTGGCCTCGTGCACCTCCACCTCGTACCTGAAGATCTTGGCGGCGGTCGGGCCGAAGATGCGGCAGCGGAACGAGCCCGTCACCTCGAGCGGATCGCGCGGTTTGAGCCGGCGGACGCTGGCGGCGACCTCCGGATTGAACGTGACGCACGGGATGCTGTCGGTCAGGGTGCCGCCACGTCTGTTACGACGGCGGCGCACGATGATGCGCCACTTGGTCACGGTGTCACCGCTCGGCAGCGACTGTTCCTCCACCGCCGCGGACAGCCTTCCCACCAGCAGGACTTCGTTTCGGTCCACTGTGGTCCTCCCATCGGTACTTCGGTGGAGATCACTCTCTACGATGAGGGGGTGGCCGGATCGGCTCGAACGCCGTTCTGGGGATAGCGGCTGAGCGCTCGGGAGTGCCTGTGGACAACATCACCGCGCTGGGCGGGGACGTCTATGAAATCGACACCAAAATGGCCGGATACTCGGGCATCACCGCCGGTTACCTGATTCTGGGGGATCGACCGTGCCTCGTGGAGACCGGGACCTCGACGTCGGCGCCGGTGGTACGTGACGCGCTGGCCTCCCTGGGCGTCGGTCCCGAGGACCTGGCCACCGTGGTGGTCACGCACATCCACCTGGATCACGCGGGCGGAGTCGGCGATATCGCCGGGTTCTTCCCGTCGGCGCAGGTCGTCGTGCACGAGAAGGGCGCCCGGCATCTGGCGGATCCGTCCAGACTGATGGCCAGCGCCCGTATGGTTTGGGGTCACCGGCTCGACACCCTCTTCGGCGAATTGTCCCCCACCGACGCGGAACGGATCGTCGCCCTCGGCGACACGGGCTCCATCGACCTCGGCAACGGACGCACACTGAGCAGCCACTACTCGCCCGGCCACGCCAAGCATCACGTCGGCCTGGTCGACTCCGCCACCGGCGACCTGTACGTCGGCGACGCGGCCGGCGTCTACCTGCCGCAGACCGGCGACCTGCGCCCGGCAACCCCGCCGCCGGACTTTGACCTGCAGACCGCGCTCGACTCCATCGGGCTGTTCGGTGCACTTGGTCCGCAACGGCTGCTGTTCAGTCATTACGGGCCGGTCGCCGCCGTCCAGGACACTCTGGAACGGTCTGCCGAGGAGCTGCGCATCTGGGCGGATCACGCGAAGCGGGCACGGTCGGAGGGGATGGACCTCGACCACGCGGCCGCGATGGTGCGCGATGCGACCATGGAGCGGTATGCGGTGTTTCAGTCTGATCCAGAACTGGCCGAGCAGTTCGAGTTGCTGAGCACGGCGGAGTCGAACGTCGCGGGGATCCTGCACTGGCTCGACCGCGTCTCACCGTAGCCGACGCATCCTTGCAGGCCCGGCCGCCGTCGACGGCGGCATTGGCGGCGACAGCTCGATGACCGGCGGCTCGATGACGAAGGGCCGCCTCCGCTCCGATGGCGGCCCAACAGTCCACGCCGATCGCTGTGGGCCTTGCCCCAGCCTCGGATTCCGCATGCTACTCCCGCCCATCCGCGCCGACGGGCCGTTCCCGGCCTTCGCGCGGGTGAGCGGTCACCTGCACTGACGCCAGCGCGGCGCTCCCGCCCATCCACGCCGACGAGCCGTTCCCGGCCTTCGCGCGGGTGAGCAGTTACCTGCACTGACGCCAGCGCGGCGCTCCCGCCCATCCACGCCGACAAGCCGTTTCCGGCCTTCGTGCGGGTGAGCAGTTACCTGCACTGATGCCAGCGCAGCACTCCCGGCCCGGCGCCAGCGCCCCGTTCCCGGTCCTGGTGCCGGCGGCCCGGCCCCCTGCGCTGACGCCTGCAACCGCCCCGCCCCGGGTGTCGCTGAGCCATTTCCGACACCCGTGTCGGTGAGCCGCTTCCAACCCCGATACCCGTGAGTCCTGCCGAACCCAGTGCTGATGAGCCGTTCCGGCCTCGCTGGCCGCCGGCTGTTCGCTCTCGGGTGACCGTGGGAAGCGAAACGGCCCGCCGTACCGCAAGGCGCGGTACGACGGGCCGTTCACGTTCCAGCCAGGCCTGGTGGCCACGGCAGAGCGCCGAGGTCAGTCCTTCTTCGGTTCGTCCTCGGATTCGTCGGACTCGTCCGGGATGTCATCGAAGTTCGGCTCGATGAACGCCGGCGTGATGCTCGGCGCCTCGCCCGCGCTGGCCTGTTCCTTCTCCACGACCTCCGGCTCAGCGTCCGCCGTCTCGGCTTCCGCCTCGGCCTCCGCGTCATCCTGGACGTCGCCAGCCTGGACGTCGCCGCCCGCATCGACAGGCGACTCCTCCACGGCGCGGCCGTCCAGGAGATCGCCGGGCTCCGGCTCGGCCGATTCCGGACCGTCGAGCACGTCACCAGGCGTGATCGTCACCGACTCGCCGCCGAGGACATCCCCGCTCAGGACATCCCCGCTCAAAAGGTCCCCCGCCTCGGCGAGAGCCTCGGCGTCGTCGGCCTCCTCGTCCAGTTCGGCCGCTTCGCCCGTCTCCGCCACGCCGGCGTCGTCGAAGTCGTCCTCGTAGTCGAACTCTTCCTCGACGTCCTCGATGACCGCACCGGTCAGCTCGGCGTAGCGCTCGGCGGCGTCCGTCTCGCCGTCCTCGTCGAAGGCCATCGCCCGGCCGAACCAGTCGGTGGCCGCGTCCTGGTGACCGGCCTCGGCCAGCGCGTCCGCGTACGCGAATGCCAACCGCGCCGACCACGGACGAGGCTGCGGGTCGCGCAGTTCGGGCAGTCGCTGCAACGTGATGACGGCGGCGTCGTGCTGCCCCATGTCGCGGCGGGCGCCGGACTCGACGATGGTCAGCTCGATGCGTCCGGCCCGGTCGAGACGTTCGGCTTCGGGCGAACGAACCAGGTCGATCGCACGCTCCGGACGTCCCAGACCACGCTCGCAGTCGGCCATGACCGGCAGGTACGCGTCCGAACCCGTCATTCGCCTGGCGGCGCGCAGGTCGCTCAGCGCCTCGGAGAAGTGTCCGGCCCGGTACGCGACGATGCCGGCGGCCTCACGCACGACGCCGATCCGCGCCGCGAACCTGCGGGCCACCTTGGTGTGCTCGTGGGCCCGGTCCGGGTCGTCCTCTTCCAGGGCGCGCTCGGCGGCGACGAGATGCCTGCCGACCAGCTCGGCGAGATCGTTCGGCAGGGAACGCAGTTCCTCGCGAACCTCCTTGTCGAGCTCCTCGGCCAAAATGTCGGGCGCGATCTCCGGCAGCCTCTCACGCTGCGGCGCCGCACCCTCGGGCCCCTCGCGGTCGGGCCTGCCGTAACGCGCGCGGGAGCCGCCGGGACGGTCCGTCCGGTCGCTCCAGCCGCCGCGATCGCCTCTGTCGTCACGAGAGAACGGACGGGATTCGCGGTAGCCGCCCTCACGACGCGGGCCACGATCGTCCCGGAACCCACCCTCGCGGCGGGGGCCACGGTCACCGTAGCCACCCTCGCGACGGGGACCTCGATCGCCGAAGCCGCCCTCGCGACGGGGACCGCGGTCTTCCTGGGATCCACCTTCACGGCGGGGGCCACGATCGCCAAAGCCACCTTCGCGGCGCGGACCTCGGTCGCCGAAACCGCCCTCACGACGCGGGCCACGATCGTCCCGGAACCCACCCTCACGACGGGGACCACGGTCACCGTAGCCACCCTCGCGACGCGGCCCACGGTCGCCGAAGCCGCCCTCACGACGGGGCCCACGATCGTCACGGTCGCGGAAGCCGCCCTCACGGCGCGCACCGTAGCCGCCTTCACGACCGCGGTCGCCGAACCCGCCCTCACGGCGGGGGCCCCGGTCACGGTCCCCGAACCCGCCTTCACGGCGCGGGCCTCGGTCGCCGAACCCACCTTCGCGACGCGGGCCACGATCATCCCGGAACCCACCCTCACGACGGGGACCACGGTCACCGTAACCGCTCTCACGACGCGGCCCACGGTCACCGAACCCACCCTCACGCCGAGGACCGCGATCGTCACGATCGCGGAACGGACGACGCTCCTCGCCCTCACGGCGGGGGCCACGGTCACGGTCCCCGAACCCGCCCTCACGGCGCGGACCCCGATCACCGAAACCACCCTCACGACGCGGGCCACGATCATCCCGGAACCCGCCCTCACGGCGAGGTCCCCGGTCACCGTAGCCGCCCTCACGACGAGGCCCCCTGTCACCGAACCCACCCTCACGGCGCGGGCCACGGTCATCACGGTCGCGGTAGGAGGGACGCTCCTCGCCCTCGCGTCGCGGCCTGTCATCACGGTCCCGGAACGACCGGCGCTCGTCGCGGAACCCGCCCTCACGGCGTGGCCCGCGGTCGCCCTCGTCGCGCCGCGGTCCGCGGTCTTCCCTGTTGTACGAGCGCGACCTGTCGTCGGAACGGAACGGACGGTCGCCCCGGGAATCGCGCTGGTCACGCCCGCGAGAGCTGTACCCGCCACTCCTGTCCCCGCCAGGGCGCCTGTCTCCGCCGTCGCCGCGCCCGCGCTGTCCGCCGTCCGATCCGTTATCTCTGTTCACTTCTGGTCCATTTCGTTGGCTCACTCAGCGGACTTCACACGACGGTCCACCGTGGCTGGTCGCCGCCCGCCCGCGGGCCTTACGCGACGAAGGCCACCCGTGGAGGTGGCCCGGTCCCTCCAGCCTAGCAAGCCGCAGTACGTCCACGAGCCTGGCGCAACCTGATATACGGCGGCCCGAAAACCAAGGCTGCTAGAGACGCCGGCCATGTCACTCCGCTCCCACGAAACAGCCAAGGCCAACCCCGGATCCTCAACCCCCTCACCGACGGCCACCTCAGCCTGCCCGGCAAGATCTTGCGGGCTCCCCTTCGGATCCGTCCTCTCGACCTGGCCTGCGCAAAGGACCAGCACCTCACTCACTGCGCCACCGACAGACAACGCGCGCGACATCGGCGCGAACATAAGCAAAGCCTTCCTGGACGCCACCAAACCTGCGCCAAGACCTCGACATCGCTCGCCCAACCGAGTTCCCCCGGAAAGCCAAAGTTGTATCCGCCCGGCGTCCCACTTACTACGTCGCCAAGTTTGTCGATGCGATTGGCGCCAGCGTTCAAGCCGCCCTGCTGTCGGGATGCCTGACCACCCCGATCCATCACGTCTTCGCCGATCAGGGCTCCGCGGGACAGCTGGTGGACAGCGCCGGCGATGCTCCGCGCACCACCCGCGAGATCGCACGCAAACCCCACTGCCCAGCAAGAACTCCGTGTCATCTCCCACTGCTGGGCGGTGGAACGGCCTCGCTACATTTGATGGTTGACCAATACGGATCTTGCATTCTCCTCAACTGGCGCGCTTGGTTCCTCTGACGGGGGTAGCGCCGGAATATGCGCGTCGCCACGCTGAACCTCTGGGCCAGGCACGGCTGCTGGAGCAAGCGCCGTGAGGTATTGATCGCAGGGTTGCGTGATCTGCGCCCGGATCTCGTCGCCTTCCAGGAATCGGTCGTGACCGACCACTACGACCAAGTTGTCGACCTGCTGGGGCCTGGCTACCACGTCGTCCATCAGGATGAAGGGGAAGCCGATGGCACCCGCGCTTCGATCGCCAGTCGCTGGCCACTGGGCGAGATCCGGCAGGTGAGACTCGCCGTCACCAGTCGCGTGAACCTGTCGGAGTTCGCCGGCTGGGTTGGCTTTGTGGAGGTTCGGACGCCAGAGCCGCTGCTGTTCGCCAACCACAAGCCGTCCTTCCGTCTCAACCATGAGCACGAGCGCGAACTCCAGGCCGTCCAGGCAGCGAATCTGATTGAAGAAGTGCTCGGTGATGGCCTGCGGCACGTCGTGGTGGCCGGAGACTTCGACGCGCCGCCAGAGTCAGCCAGCATCCGCTACTGGAGTGGCTTGCAATCTCTACACGGAACAAGCGTCGCCTATCGCGACGGGTGGCAATGGGCGCATCAACATGATCCGGGGCACACCTTCACCCCGCTCAATCCTCTCGTACGGAACGGAAACTGGCCGCTGGAAACCGGCAGGCGCATCGACTACCTCTTCGTTCGTTGTCACGGAAACGGTCCGACGTTACGCCTGGTGGACTGCTGGCAGATCTTCGATCAGCCCGTCAATGGCGTCTGGGCCAGCGACCACTTCGGCCTCGCGATGGATCTGGAAGAGGTCCACTGATGCGTCTCGGCCAGGCGCCCCACCTACTGCCGATCACCCGTCTCAATCACGCACCGAGGCACTTGCCTTCGTCCGCAAACCCCCGGCAGAACGGCTTGGCCCCGGTCGGCCGAGCGCTCCCGATTCGCCCCGCCGCCTGCGAGGCCCGAGAGTCGCTTCAATCGACAAAGAGACACACAAATCTCTATCCCTCGTCGCAGACCACATCGAGCAGACGGGATTCAAGCCAGTGAGAATCGTGTCACACACCGAGCCGGGCGGTTACGTGAGGCGGAGGACCAAGGCTTCAACCAGGTACTGGAGCGTCCCGGTCCGCACGAGAGGGTCGACGCGAATCGCGACAAGCCTTGGGGGATGCATGTCCAGCGCCCGCTTGGACCTGGGCGGAAAGGAGCCCAGTGGAAACCACGGTGGTAATCCGGCTGCGAAATGAAGCCCTCAGAAGCCTTCCCCTGGAACGCTAAGCTTGCGAGCGTCGAAGCGCCTCCAGCAGAGAGACGCTCAGGGCCAGATACTCGATGAGACCCAGCAGACCAGGACCCGCCAAAGGCCGACGAAGAACCGAGAGGCGAGCTGGCAAGCGCTCGGTAGATATTCGAGCCATGGGCAGTTCCGCCGGTCGATGTGCTATCGAGGCACTCAAACACGAAAGGCCCGCCAGAGATGCCCGGCAGGCCCAACACACACCACAACCAGCAAGAGGCCGGCAGCACCGCAACCCGGACGCCGCCAACCCCGGGCACCCGAACATCCGGACACCTGCAGCCCTGGAACACCCGCACACCCCCGAACGGCCGGACACCCGCCGCCCTGGAACACCCGACGCCCCTGGACAACACCCGAACGCCCGAATGACCGGTGGGGGACGCGCCCCTCTCCCCGCACACGCGACAAGGACCCCCGGCCCCACCCGGAGGCCCGCCGGCCGACACCGACCGACAACCGACCGGCCGCGGCCGACCCCGACCGACAGACCCCGGAAATGCGAAAGGAGCCCCCGGCAACACCCAGAGACCCCTCAAATACGGAAAGGGCCCGCACATACCCGAAGGATACGTGGGGCCCTCCCCAAAGATTGTCCGGCGGCGACCTACTCTCCCACACCCTCCCGAGTGCAGTACCATCGGCGCAGAGAAGCTTAACTTCCGGGTTCGGAATGTAACCGGGTGTTTCCTTCCCGCCATAACCGCCGTAACA
>NZ_JABCPZ010000310.1 GCF_013283785.1 Nonomuraea antri | reverse complement strand
GCCCCGCCGGCCAGGGCGCGCAGCAGTTTGATCCGGTCGGCGGGGCTGGTCTTGGTGCCGCCCCAGTACTGGGTGGGCCCGGGCACGGTCTCCGTCATGCCCAGGTCCCGGTAGAAGCCGGCCATGCCCTCGTGGCCGCCGACCCGGTTCCACAGCGTGTCGGCGGCGCCGTTGTCGCTCTCGGTGATCATGCGGGTGGCCAGGTCGCGCTCGCCCTCGTCGAGGCCGTGGCCGGGGTCGCGGCGCAGCAGCGCGGTCAGGATGTCCACCTTGACGCCGCTGGCCGTGATCGTGTCGTGCTGGTGCTCGCCCTCGCCCAGCGTGGCGCCGCTGACCAGGTCGTACGCCGCGTAGAACACGCGTCCCGGCCGGGTGGCCAGGTAGGCGTGGATGTCACGGATGAGCGCGGCCCTGGCGGCGGCCCCGGCCCGCGGGTCGGGGATCTTCAGCAGGCAGCGGGCCACCTTGGCCGGGGCGTTCACCGCGGCGGGCAGGCCGGGCGCCCGCTCGGTCCCGCAGGCGGCCGGCAGTGCCGCCGGCAGCAGCAGTGTCGCCGCCAGGAGCCCGAGCCGCGCCGCCGGCCGGGCGGCCTTCCATCTCGCACGCACGCGCCAACCCCCGTGAATCTGGTCGGGGGTCTAGATGATCTCCTGCCCAGCCGCGCCGCCTGCCACACCCGGCCGATTCGTGGTCAGATCTTCAGCACGACCTTGCCGGTCGTCCGACGTTCCGCCAGGTCGGTGAGTGCCTGGCGGGCCTGTGACAGCGGGTATTCGCCGCCGGCCTGGGGCCTGATCCGTCCACCTGAGGTCAGTTCGAGCAGTTCGTTCATCACCGCGGGTTCCAGACCGCGGGCGGCGAGCAGCGGCTTGAGCCAGAAGGCCGCCACGCCGACGTTGCCCGGCGCCAGACGTCCTGGGTCGACCGGCTCGGGCGGCCGGCCGGAGGAGGAGCCGTAGCTGATCAGGCGGCCGAAGGGGGCCAGCGCGGTGAGCGCGGCGTCGAAGACCTGCCCGCCGACCGCGTCGAGCACGACGTCGACGGGCATGCCGCGGTTCGCCTCGATGACCCGCTCGGCGTAGCCGTCGGCCTCGCCGTCCACGGCGGCGTCCGCGCCCAGGTCGAGCGCCACCGACCGCTTGTCCATCGTGGACGCGGTGGCGACCACCCGCCCGGCGCCGAACACCTTGGCCAGTTGCACGGCCAGGCTGCCCACGCCGCCGGCCGCCGAGTTGACCACCACGCTCTCCCCCGGCTGCAGCCGGGCCGAGGAACGCAGCAGGTGCCACGCGGTCAGCCCCTGCACCAGCAGCGCCAGCGCCTCACCGGCCCGCATCGACGGCGGCACGACCACCATCCGGGCCTGGTCGAGCACGGCCTTGTCGGCATAGCCGTTGGCGGTGAAGCCCATCACCCGCCGTCCGTCGGAGGTGTGCCCGATCACCTCGCCGCCGGGGATGAACGGCAGCGCGTCGGGTGCGGAGTAGTCGCCGGAGATCTGCCGTACGTCGGCGAAGTTCACCCCGGCCGCCTCCACGTCGACGAGCACCTGGCCGGGGCCCACGACCGGGTCGGGCACCTCGACCTCTTCGAGCACTTCGGGCCCGCCGTAGCGGGCGAACTGGATGGCACGCATGATTACCCCCGATTCATCACGTTCAGCAGTGTTCGCGCAGGAAGTCGGCGGTCGCGTCGACGGCCTGCGTCACGTACGGCTCGCGGTCGTACAGGTCGATGTGCTGCTTGGCGTCCACCCAGACGAGCTTCTTGGGCTCGTCGAGCCGCTTGAACACCTCTTCCGCGCCTTCCGGCGAGCAGAACCTGTCGACCACGCCGTGCACGATCAAGGCCGGTTTGGGTGACAGGAAGTCGGCGCCCATCATGTTGTCCAGCGTGATCAGCTCGCGGATGCTGACCCGCGTGACCTCGTTCGCCCACGTCGCCGACGCGCTCCGCGCGGTGCCGTAGTAGGCGAACGGCTCGTCGCCCGGCATGGCGGCCTCGCCGCCTTCCGACACGGCGGGCAGGTATTCGGCCGGGCCGCCCCGGTCCTGCCGCTCGGCCACCTCGGCGAAGGCGGCCAGCGCGGCCTGGTAGTCCATTCCCGTCCGCATGGCGTAGGGGTTGTTGTAGGCCCCGGCGATGCCGACGAACGCTTTGACCCGGGGGTCGAAGGCGGCGAACTTCAGCGCGTAGCCGCCGCCCAGGCAGATGCCCACCGCCGCGATGCGGCCGGCGTCGACCTCGGGCCTGGCGCGCAGGAACGACACCGCGGCCCGCAGGTCGTGCAGCTTGCCCTGCGGATCCTCGTGCCGGCGGGGCTCGCCGCCGGACTCGCCCCAGTTGCGGTGGTCGAAGGCCAGGGTGGCGAACCCTCGCTCGGTCAGCAGTCGCGCGTACCGGCCGATGACCTGGTCGCGCACTCCGGTGAACGGCCCGGTGAACACCAGCCCGGGCCACGGCCCCTCGCCCTCGGGGACCAGCAGGTCGCCGACGAGGCGCACGTCGTCGGCAGCGAACTCAACCCTCATGGGTCCTAGTCTGCGCGAGACCGTCCGGGCCCGCACACGGGGGTGGCGGGCCCGGCGATCAAGGCGCGGTCAGGAGACGTGAGGCGCGGTCAGGAGTCGAATCCGAGCCCCATCCTGTCGAGCGTGCGCAGCCACAGGTTGCGCTTGCCCTGATGCTGGTCGGCCTGGGCGATCGACCATCGGGTGAACTGGATCACCCCCGAACGCACCGGTTCCGGCGGGAACGGGATCGGCTTCTCCTTGACCATCCGCAGCTCGGTGCGTTCGGTCCGCTCGCCGGACAGCAGGTCGAGCATGACGTTCGCGCCGAACCTGGTCGCGCCGACCCCCATCCCGGTGTAACCGACGGCGTAGGCCAGCCGGCCGCCGTGCGCCTGACCGTAGAAGGCGCTGAAGCGGCTGCAGGTGTCGATCACCCCACCCCATCTGTGGGTGAAGCGGACGTCGGCGAGCTGCGGGAAGGTGTCGTAGAAGTGCCCCGCGAGCTTGACGAACGTCTCGTCGCGCTGGTCGTACTCCGGCTTGACCAGGCCGCCGTTGTAGTAGACGGCGTCGTAGCCGCCCCACAGCACCCGGTTGTCGTCGGTCAGCCGGTAGTAGTGGAACTGGTTGCCCGAGTCTCCGACGCCCTGCCTGTTGTGCCAGCCCACCTCGGCGAGCTGGGCGTCCGACAGGGGCTCGGTCATCAGCGCGTAGTCGTAGACCGGCACCACGAAGTGCTTGAGCCGCTTGAGCAGCGGCGGGAACACCCCGGTGCCGAGCGCCACGCGACGCCCGGTGACGGACCCGTACGGCGTGTGCAGGCTGATCGTGACGCCGTCGTCCTGCAGCGAGCGGACCGGGCTGCGCTCGTAGACCCGCACCCCGAGCCGCAGGCAGGCCTCACGCAGCCCCCACGCCAGCCGGGCGGGGTCGAGCATGGCGCAGCCGCTGCGTTCCCAGAGCCCGCCCAGGTAGGTGGGCGAGTTGACCTCGGCACGCACCTGCTCCTGGTCGAGCGGTACGTAGTCGAGTCCCAGGTCGGAGATGAGGTCCAGGTGCTCGTTCAGGTCGTCGAGCTGCCACGGTTCTGTGGCGACGTGCAGTTCGCCGGTCCGTTCGAAGGAGCAGTCGACGCCGTAGCGCTCCAGCGTGCGCTCGATCTCGTCGATGTTCTCCACGCCCATGCGTTCGAGCCTGGAGATGTCCTCCGGCCAGCGCTCCAGCCCGTTGGCCAGGCCGTGGGTGAGGGTCGCCATGCAGAACCCGCCGTTGCGGCCGGTGGCCGCCCAGCCGATCCTGCGTCCTTCGATCAGGACGACGTCCTGAGCGGGGTCTCGTTCCTTGGCCATCAGGGCCGTCCACAGCCCCGAGAAGCCGCCGCCGACGACGACCAGGTCGGCGGTGGTGTGTCCGAAGAGCCGCGGCTGCGGCTCAGGTCTGGCCGGACTGTCCAGCCAGAACGGCTTGCGCTCCGCGTCAGCAAGCGCCTTCAGCGGATCCACAAATTTCACTTCCCTACGAAAGTTAAGTTGTCTGTTCTGAGAATTGCGGGATCCAATGGGTGATCACGCGCGGGTTCCCCCCGCCGAAATCCGATCTCGCCTCCCTGTTCTGGGCCGTGGTATGCCAAATCCCCCCGCCGGCCGGCGGGGGGAATGCTGGAAACTCAGGTGGGGCGGCGCCGCCCGGCGATCGCGTTGGCGACCGCGATGAGCACGCCGACTCCGAAGATGATCGTACCCATGACGTTGACCTGGGGTGGAATGCCGGTCTTGACCGAACCGACGATCCACAGCGGGAATGTCATCGTGGAGCCGTTGACGAAGCTGGTCACCACGTAGTCGTCGATCGACAGCGCGAACGCCAGCATCGCGCCCGCCGCCACGCCGGGCATGATCGCGGGCAGTGTCACCTGGCGGAACGTGCCCCACGAGGTGGCGCCCAGGTCCCTGGCCGCCTCTTCGAGCGACGGGTCGAGGGTGATCACCCGCGCCCGTACGGTCACCGTCACGAACGACAGCGAGAACAGCACGTGCGCGATGATGATCGTGGCGTGGCCGCGCGGCAGGTTCGCCGAGACGAACAGCGACAGCAGCGAGGCGCCCATCACCAGCTCCGGCGTGGAGATGGCGGCGAAGACCAGGAAGTTGGTCAGCCCCTTGCCGCGGAAGCGGTAGCGGCCGAGCGCCAGCCCGAGCAGCGTGCCGATCACGGCGGTGACGAGCGTGCTGGCCACCGCGATGGTCAGCGAGTTGACCAGCGCGGTGGACAGGTCGGAGATCTCGAAGAGCTCCTCGTACCAGCGCAGGGTGAAGCCCTGCCAGGTGGTGTTCGACTTGCTCTGCTTGTCGTTGAAGCCGAAGGCGATCATCACCGCGATCGGCGCGGACAGCCAGAGCACGACCAGCCAGGTGTAGGCGCGCAGCAGCTTGTCGCCGGTCCTTCGTCTGATCATCGGGTCGCCGCCGCTTCCAGGACGTTCTCCGTGCCGAGCGCCTTGGCGTAGACGAAGATCCCCACCAGCAGCACCGCCATCAGCATGAACGACAGCGCCGAGGCCGAGGGGTAGTTCAGGTTCGTCAGGTACTCGGTCTGGATGATGTTGCCGATCATGGTGTTGGACGTGCCGCCCAGGATCTGCGCGTTGACCGGGTCCGCGGTGGCCGGCACGAACGTCATCAGCACCCCGGCGAACACGCCGGGCAGCGACAGCGGCAGCACCACCTTGCGGAAGGCCGACACGCGCGAGGCGTACAAGTCCTGTGCCGCCTCGATGACCCGCGGGTCGACCCGTTCCAGCGCCACGTAGATCGGCAGGATCATGAACGGCAGGAAGTTGTACGTCAGGCCCCCCACCACCGCCACCGTGGTGGCCAGCACGTGGAAGTCGGCGGGCAGCAGCCCCCAGCTCTTCAGCGTGCCGAACAGGATGCCGTTGTCGGCCAGCAGGAAGCCCCACGAGATCGTCCGCAGCACGAACGACACGAAGAACGGCAGCAGCAGCAGGAACAGGTACATCGACTTGCGCGCCCCCGCCTTGAAGGCGATGAAGTACGCGACCGGGTACCCGATGACCAGCATGGCCACCGTGGCCATCGCCCCGTACAGGAACGAGCGGCCCAGGTGGGTGCCGTAGCGGCTGATGGCGTCGCCGTAGTTGGAGATGGCGAAGGTCTGGACGAAACCGTCGATGTTGTTGCCGGTCGTGGTCGAGACCGACGCCATCGCCGCCAGCGGCACCACCAGGAAGATCGCCAGCCAGAGCCAGCTCGGCAATGCCAGCAGGTAGGGGGTGAGACGACCCTTCATCGGCTAGGCCTGGGTGACCGTCTGGAAGATGCGGTTGAAGACCTGCTCCTGCTGCGTGGTGAGCTTGGTGTAGCCGTGCAGCTTGGCGTAGTCGGCCTCGGTCGGGAAGATCAGCGGGCTGCCGACCAGGGTCTCCAGCGCCTTCTTCTCCTCACCCTTCAGCGTCTCGGCCTTCGACTTGAGAATGCCGTGCGCCGCCGGGACCGGGGTGACGTACTGGATGAACTCCTCCAGCTCGGCCGCGACCTCCGGCTGGTAGAGGTAGTCCATCAGCATGAGCGCGTCGACCGGGTTGGCCGCGCCCTTGGGGATGAGCATGTTGTCGGTCCAGATCGTGCCGCCCTCCTCGGGCACCACGAACTTGACCGGCTCGCCGGCCAGCTGGCGCTGGAAGACGTCACCCGACCAGGCCATGGTCAGCCAGACCTCGCCCTTGGAGACGGCGTCGATGTAGTCCTGGTCGTAGTATTTCCGGATCAGGCCGGCGTCGCGCTGCTCCTTGAGCTTGGCGCCCGCCTTCTCCCAGTCGGCCTGGGTCGACTTCTCCGGGTCGATGCCCAGGGCGTACATGCCGAAGTTGCCGATCTCCTGAGCGTCGCGCATCATGCCGACCCGGCCCTTGTACTTCGGGTCGAACAGCGACTGGATGCTCGTGATGTCGTCCTTGACGTACTTCGTGTTGTACGCGATCCCGGTGATGCCCGAGGTGTAGGGCACCGTGTACTGGTTGCCCGGGTCGTAGGCCCGGTCCTTGTACTTCGCGCCCGCGTTGGCGTTGAAGTTCGGCAGCTTGGAGTGGTCGAGCGGGACGATGTAGCCCAGCTCGATCATGTGCTGGAGCTGGATGCCGTTGGTCATGACGACGATGTCGTAGCCCAGCGACTGCCCGGCGCGCAGCACCGGGTCGGCCTTGCCGAAGAACGAGGCGTTCTCCTCGATGACTTCCTTGTACTCGTACGAGATGCCGGTGGCCTGCTGGAACTTCTTCAGCGGCCCCTGGTCCTCGGGCATGTACTCGGGCCAGTTGGCGAAGACGACCTTGCCGTTCTTGGTCTGCTTGGCCCAGTAGTCCTTGACCGCGTCGGGCTTGGGCGGGGCGGCCTTCTTGCCCTCCACCCCACAGGCGGCGAGGGCCAGGCCGGCGGCGGACAGACCGGCGATCTTGAAGACGTCGCGACGGGTGCGGGGCTGGGTCATGCCCCTCAGGAGGGCGGCGGGGTGAAGGTTGTCCATGGGGTCCTATCAACTTCCAATCACGTAAGAGTGCTGCGCCTCCCACGACAGCCACACGGAGTCGCCCCGCTCCGCCGTCGCCGTCGCGTCGTGCGCGTTCTGCTCGAACACCGTGACCTCGGCCCCGTCGGCGAGGCTCACGGTGTAACTGTTATACGTGCCCAGATAGACCATTTCGGCCACGGTGCCCCGGACCGCGCTCAGGCCCTGGCCGGGCTCGTCCGGGCAGATGGTGATCTTCTCCGGCCGGACCGTGACCGTGACCTCGCCGGTGTGCCCGGGAACCACCACCCGGCCGCCGGAGAGCTCGAACGCGTCGCCGCTCACCGTGCCCGACAGCAGGTTGGAGGTGCCGATGAACCCGGCCACGAACGCCGTCGCCGGCCGCTCGTAGATCGTGCGCGGGTCCGCGAGCTGCTCGACCAGGCCGTCCTTCATGACGGCGATCCTGTCGCTCATCGTCAGCGCCTCGCTCTGGTCGTGCGTCACGTACACGAACGTGATGCCGACCTCGCGCTGGATGCGCTTGAGCTCGATCTGCATGGCCTGGCGCAGCTTGAGGTCGAGCGCGCCGAGCGGCTCGTCGAGCAGGAGCGCGCGCGGCCGGTTGACCAGGGCGCGAGCCAGCGCGACCCGCTGCTGCTGGCCGCCCGACATCTCGCGCGGCCGGCGCTTCTCGCGGCCGGTCAGGTCGACGATCTCCAGCATCTCGCCGACGCGGCGCTTGATCTCGTCCTGGGGGGTCTTCTTCTGCTTGAGCCCGAACGCCACGTTGTCCCACACGCTCATGTGCGGGAACAGGGCGTAGGACTGGAAGACCATGTTGACGTCGCGCTTGTTCGGCGGGACGTTCGTGACGTCCTGGCCGTGCAGTCTGATCAGCCCCTTCGAGGGTTCCTCGAAGCCGGCGATCATGCGCATGGTGGTGGTCTTGCCGCAACCGGAAGGACCGAGGAGGGAGAAGAACTCCCCCTCCTCGATGCCCATGGTCACGCCCTTGACCGCCTGGACGACCTCGCCATGCGAGAGGTACTCCTTGACGACGTCCTCAAGCTCGATCGCGTTCAGCTCGGCCATTCCAGGAGGTGTCCTTCGTGTGCTATTCGCCGATGTAGTGCATGACGTGCTTGACCCGGGTGTAGTCGTGCAGACCGAACACCGACAGGTCCTTGCCGTATCCCGAGTGCTTGAAGCCGCCGTGCGGCATCTCCGAGACGAACGGGATGTGCGTGTTGACCCAGACCACGCCGAAGTCGAGCCTGTTCGACATCCGCATGGCGCGACCGTGGTCGGAGGTCCAGACCGAGCCGCTCAGGCCGTACTTGACGTCGTTGGCCTTGGCCAGCGCGTCGGCCTCGTCCGAGAACGTCTGGACGGTGATCACGGGACCGAAGATCTCGTTCTGCACCATCTCGTCGTCCTGCTTGAGCCCGTCGACGACGGTCGGGGCGAAGAAGTAACCCCGGTCGCCGACCCGGTGACCGCCCGTGAGCACCTTGGCGTGGCCGGGGACCCGGTCCATGAAGCCCTGGACCCTGGCCAGCTGGTTCTCGTTGTTGAGCGGGCCGTAGAGCGCGTCGGCGTTGTCCAGGTCGCCCGTGACGGTCGCCGCGGCGGCCTCGCTCAGCGCGGCCACGAACTCGTCGTGCACGCTCTCGTGCACCAGCACGCGGCAGGCCGCGGTGCAGTCCTGGCCGGCGTTGTACAGGCCGGCGGTGGCGATCGACTCGGCGGCGGCCTTGAGGTCCTTGACGTCCTCGAAGACCACGACCGGCGCCTTGCCGCCGAGCTCCAGGTGCACCCGCTTGAGGTCGTCGGCGGCGCTCTTGGCCACCGACATGCCCGCGCCCACCGAGCCGGTGATCGCGACCATGGCGGCCGTCGGGTGGCTCACCACCAGCGCGCCGGTCTCGCGGTCGCCGGTGACGACGTTGAAGACGCCGGCCGGCAGCACCGACCCGACGATCTCGGCCAGCTTGAGCGTGGAGGCCGGGGTGGTGTCGGACGGCTTGAGCACGATCGTGTTGCCCGCGGCCAGCGCCGGGGCGATCTTCCACACGGCCATCATCATCGGGTAGTTCCACGGGGTGACCTGGCCGATCACGCCCACGGGCTCGTGCCTGATGACGCTGGTGTGCTCGGCGAGGAACTCGCCGGCGGTGGGGCCTTCCAGGGTGCGGGCGGCGCCGGCGAAGAAGCGGAAGTGGTCCGCGGCGACCGGCGTCTCGTCCTCGGCCATGCGGGCGCGCGGCTTACCAGTGTTGCGGCACTCGGCCTCGTTGATCTCGTCGGCTCGGGCTTCGATCGCGTCGGCGACCTTGAGCAGCAGGTTCGCCCGCTCACCCGGGGTGGTCTGCCCCCACGACTCGAACGCGGCAGCCGCGGCGGCGAACGCTGCATCGACGTCCTCGACACCGGAGACGGGGGCCTGCAGGTAGGCCTCACCCGTGCACGGGTCGATGATGTCAGAGAATCGGCCGCTCTTGGCGTCCACGAACTCGCCGTTAACGTAGTTCTGCAGACGGGTGGTCAAGGCATGACCTCCTCGTGAGGTGGCTGAGATGCCGCGACTCTTACAGAGCAGTTGCATCAGGACAAGGGATTTCGTGGTGAAGATATCAAATTGCTACGAATTCGCTTGACAGAGCGCCAAGAACTGACAACATGTCGCACCAGGACGGCAACAAAGCGGGAACGCCCCCGTAACGCCGGACCGCTAGGGAGGACTCCTCTGCCATGACGACGCCGCCCCGCGTACGCAGAAGCAACGGTGCCGCTCCGGGCCAGTTCGTTCTCGACGATCTCTCCAAGCAGATCATCGAGCAGCTCCAGTCCGACGGACGCATGCCGTACGCGGCCATCGGCAAGGCGGTGGGCCTGTCCGAGGCCGCCGTCCGCCAGCGGGTCCAGCGGTTGCAGGACGCCGGCGTCATGCAGATCGTCGCGGTCACCGACCCGCTCACCCTCGGCTTCCCCCGTCAGGCGATGATCGGGGTCAACTGCGAGGGCGATCTGGAATCGGTGGCCGACGAGCTGGCGGCGATCGAGGAGATCGACTACGTGGTGCTCACCGCCGGGTCCTTCGACGTGATCGTCGAGGTGGTGTGCGAGGGCGACACGCACCTGCTGGAGATCCTCAGCAAGATCCGCGCCATTCCGTCGGTGCGGGCCACGGAGTCGTTCGTCTATCTCAAGCTGCGTAAGCAGACGTATTCCTGGGGCACGCGCTAGCCGATCCGCGCCACGGCCCGGACCGGGGCGCCGTCGGCCCCGGCCAGCTTGATGGGCAGCAGCGACACCTCGACGCGCCTGCCTGCTTGCTGCGCGTCCAGGAGCCGGTCCAGGCCGCGCAGGTTCTCGGCGATCACGGCGTGCGCGCCGCACAGGACCCGGTGCGCGGGGAAGTCCTCGGCCGGCGTGGGATCGACGCTCAGCGCGTCGATCCCGACCGTCCGGACTCCCCGCTCGACCAGCAGCCGCGCGGCCTCCTCGGTGAGGTACGGATGCCGGGGGTACTCCTCGGTCCCCCAGTACCCGTCCCACCCGGTCGCCACCAACACGATCAGCCCACTTC
>NZ_JABCPZ010000030.1 GCF_013283785.1 Nonomuraea antri | reverse complement strand
CATTCTCCAGAGCGCCGACCCCGCCACCAGGCTGGCCGCCACGGTCACCCGGGTCGTCGCGCCCGCCACCCCGGCCAACGCGCTGATCGGCCCCCAGCCGGGCAACAGGTTCGTGGCCGTCGAGGTGACGCTGGTAAACCAAGGACAGTCCGTCTACACCGGCCTGCCGGGACTCGGCGCCGTCCTGGTCGACGCCGCCGGGCAGCAGTACCAGCCGACCCCGGCCGAGGTGAGCGAAGGCCAGGGCTTCGGCGCCGGCGCGACGGTCAACGTCGGGGAGAGCAGGCCGGGGATGCTGGTGTTCGAGCTGCCGCAAACGGCGACGCCGGCCGCGTTCCAGCTCGCCGCCGACCCGGCCGCGCAGAAAAGCCAGTGGACCCTGAGCTGAGCTGGGCAAACAAAAGGGCCTCCGATCGCTCGGAGGCCCAGATGGCGGTGGTGGTGGGATTTGAACCCACGGATGAGTTGCCCCATCACACGCTTTCGAGGCGTGCGCCCTCGGCCACTAGGCGACACCACCGCGGATGAGCTTACCGGATCCGCCGAGTAGCAAAGAACTCCTTGAGCACCGCGGCGCATTCTCCGGCGAGCACGCCCATCACGACCTCGGGCCGATGGTTGAGCCTGCGGTCCCTGACGACGTCCCAGAGCGAGCCGACGGCGCCGCCCTTGTCGTCCACGGCGCCGTACACGATCCTGTCGACTCTGGACAGCACCGCCGCGCCCGCGCACATCGTGCAGGGCTCCAGCGTGACGACGAGGGTGCAGCCGCTCAGCCGCCATTCGCCGCGCGCCCGCGCGGCCCGCCGCAGCGCCAGCACCTCGGCGTGCGCGGTGGGGTCGGCGCTCGCCTCGCGGTCGTTGCCCGCCGCCGCCAGCACGCCGCCGTCGGCGTCGAGTACGACGGCGCCCACGGGCACCTCGTCCCTGGCCCCCGCCGCGACCGCCTCGGCCAGCGCCAGCCGCATGGCCGACGCGAACGCCGACGGGACAGCCGCCGGATCGGCAGCCGACTCAGAGGCTGGATCGGAAGGGGGATCGGAGGCCGGGCCGGGGGTCAACGCAGCCGGTCGAGCTCGTCGGCGAAGGACAGCCGCTCGGCGATGACCGACAGGATGTCGGCGGGCAGGCCCTCTTCCATGCTCAGTTCGAGCAGTTCCTCCGAGCTCACGCCCAGGTCGCTGAGCAGCTCGAAGTCACCGGCCGGCCGCACGCCGAGCCCGTTGCTCTCCTTGTCGGGCGCCACGCCGGCGAACTCGGCGAACAGCTCGCCCAGGTTGTTGGACAAGATCGCGTGCGCGTCGGACAGGAAGACCCGCGGTTCCTCCTCGCCCCGGTATCGCGCGATGGCGAACCATTCGTCCTCGACCTCGACGCACAGCAGGGCCAGTTCGTCGCCCGACAGGCCCAGCGTCTCCATGACCGCGTCACCGAGATCGTCGACGATCTCCGCGCCGGTCAGATCGACCTCGGCGCCGCTCCAGCCGTTGGATGTCCGCACGAAAGCAGCAGAGAAGGTATTGGACGCCATGTCCGCGCTCCAGGGGGGTCAGCCGAAGACCGATTCGATGGCACGCTCGAACGGCTCGGAGAATCCGAGCCGCGCGGCGATGCTGGACAGCACGTCCTCGGGCAGCAGGTCGATGTCGCCGGAGAGGATTCCCAGCTCCATCTCGTCCAACCCGAGATCGGCGAAGATCGAGAGATCTCCCGCCGGCAGCACCGTCTCCTCGTCCTGGAGGATCTCGTCGAGTTCGTCCTCGTCGGGCACCGGCACGTCCAGGTAGTCGAGAACCTGCCTGGCCAGCGGGAAGTCCCACGAGGCGGCGATGTCGGACAGGAACACGTCGACCCGCTCGCCCAGGACACGCAGCGCGACGAAGAACTCGTCGCCGACGGCCACCAGGCCGATCGTGCCGCTCTCGCTCGGCTGCTGCCGCAGGGCCTTGATCAGCCCGTGCAGATCGGACGTGAGCGTGACCGGCAGCAGCCCCGCATCCCAGCGATCGTCCTCGCGGTAGACCACGACGGCGAAGTCAAGCGCGTCCTCGTCTGTCATCGCCATCCCCACCCGACCTCTGACACGACAGAGTTTCCAGGATTCCAATCGTTCCAGAATCGACCACCCCCCGTGTGGCTCTCCGGCCAAATTGTGATCAAAACCAAAGACGCGAGGTGCCGTCACCTTCCCCACCGGCTACCGTTGTCCCTTATGGAAACCCTCGTCGTCGACCATCCGCTCGTGGCACACAAGCTCACCACGCTGCGTGATGTCCGCACCGACTCACCCACCTTCCGCAGGCTCGCGGACGAGCTGGTGACGCTGCTCGCGTACGAGGCCACCCGTGACGTCCGCGTCACCGACGTCACGGTCGACAGCCCGGTGTCCCAGGCCCGCGGCGTGCGGCTGGCCAAGCCGTACCCGCTGGTGGTGCCGATCCTGCGGGCCGGGCTCGGCATGCTCGACGGCATGACCAGGCTGCTGCCCACGGCCGAGGTCGGCTTCCTCGGCATGATCCGCAACGAGTCGACGCTGCAGGCGGAGACGTACGCCACCCGCCTGCCCGACGACCTGTCCGGGCGCCAGTGCTACGTGGTCGACCCGATGCTGGCCACCGGCGGCACGCTGGCGGCGGCCGTGCAGTTCCTGTTCGACCGTGGCGCGGTCGACGTGACCGCCATCTGCCTGCTGGCCGCCCCCGAGGGCCTGGCGTACATGGACAAGGTGTTCGCCAACTCCGGCAAGCCGATCCGCCTGGTCACGGCCGCGCTCGACGAGCGGCTCAACGAGAACGGCTACATCGTCCCCGGCCTGGGTGACGCCGGCGACCGCCTCTACGGCGCCGCCTGACCTCTCCGCCCTTCCCCTCCGGTTCACGCTCTGTCTCCACTTCGTTACATACTGTGTTTGTGTGGGTACGTAGAGACAGGAAGGCAACTTCCGCATGCGCCTTGGGGGAGCACGATGAGCGACATGCCGACGGCCGAGGTGTTCTCGTGAGCGAGCACACCGAGGCGGACCCGACTCCGTACGCGGAGGTGGAGACGGCGCTGTGCGACGAGTTCGCCGGCGTGCACTCCGCGGCCACGGTGACGCGCTGCGTCGAAGCGGCGCATTACGGCGCGCTGGAGGTCACCGGCTTCGCCCATCCCAGCCTCGTCGAGCGGATCGCGCGCAAGCACCTTCACGTACTGGCCCTGGTGGCCAGTGAACGTGGCTAGCAAGATCGAAACTATCCCGCGAAGTTACCTTTACCCCGGCAACGGGGTGGGTAATGTATACGGCGGGTGGAGTGGGTAAGTGGTACGGAGGCGACAGTGCAGGTCAAAAAAGTCCTCACATACGGTGGTATCGCTTTTGTGGCGTACTACCTGTTCGCGCGACCAGCTGATGCCGCGGACGCGGTCAGAGGGGCGTTCGACACGGTCTTCAACGCGGCCGACTCGTTGGCCCAATTCGTGAACAACCTCGCATGAGACTTGTGACCCATGGGGACTCTGCGCCCTCGTCGGTCAACCGTTACCTCCTCCCCCACGAACAACAGGTCATCATGGTGCGGCGGCACCCCGCGGTGCTGCTGCGCCCCGTTGCCGAGGTCTTCGGTGGCCTGATCATCGCCGGCCTGCTCAGCAGGTTCTTCGGCGGGAACGCCAACAGCAGCACCCTGCTGGTCGTCGTCTGGTGGCTCTGGCTGCTGCTGTTGATCCGTTTCGTGTGGAAAGTCGCGGAGTGGTCGGTCGATTACTTTGTGGTGACCTCGAAGCGGATGTTGCTGACTACGGGGTTGATCACGCGCAAGGTCGCGATGATGCCCCTGGGCAAGGTCACGGACATGAGCTTCCAAAGATCTCTGCTTGGGCGCATGCTCGGTTACGGTGAGTTCATCCTCGAGTCGGCCGGTCAGGATCAGGCACTGTCAACGGTCGAGTACATTCCGTACCCGGAGACGCTGTACCTGGAAGTCTGCCAGATGCTTTTTCCCAGCAAGGACGACGGCGACGATTAATCTCTGGGGCGGGAATTCTTCACCTGGGGATACCAGATTCGGCTACTTCATGCAATCATTGCGTGTTGTTGACCCTTCCCCGCCTTGAGAGATGAGATGCCGAGTCAGGGAACCATCGGTGACCGCGTCCGCGGACTGCGGCTGAACAGGCGGATGTCCCAGGCCCAGCTGGCCGGACCCGACCTGTCTGACAGTTATGTCTCGCTCATCGAGTCGGGCAAGCGCACGCCGACTCCCGTCGTCGCCCGCCTCCTGGCCGAACGGCTGGGATGCACGACCGAGTTCCTCCTGCATGGGATCGAGCCTCGGCAGCGCATCGACACCGAGCTCGGGCTGCGTCATGCCGAGCTCGAGCTGCAGCACGGCGACCCCTCCGCCGCCGCCGACCGCTTCACGGAGATCGTGAAGGCGGCCGACGAGGAGAACGCCATGCTGACCGCCCACGCGCGCTTCGGCCGGGCCCGGGCGCTTGAGGCCCAGGGCCGGCTCGGCCAGGCCGTCGAGGCGTTCGAGCGCCTGCGCAGGGAGGCGGCCGCGCACCCGGAGCGGCTGGCCGACCTGCCGCTGACGATCGCGCTCAGCCGCTGCTACCAGCGGGCCGGCGACCGGCTGCGCGCCCGTGACCTGGCGACGTACGCGCTGGAGCAGGCCGAGCGGCTGGCCATCACGCAGGGCGAGATCGCCATCGACCTGGCCGCCGCGCTGGCCGAGGCCCGCGACGAGCACGCCGGCGACTCCGCCGGGCTCGCTTACGTCAAGCGGGTCCTCGACGTGAGTGGCACGCCTGAGGTTGTGGACCGTTCCGGAGAGGTTCACGCGCTGTGGCGGGCCAGCTCCGAGGCGGCCGCGGGCGAGGATTCCGCGCTGGCCGTGCGGCTGGCCGACGACGCCATCATGGTGGGCCGCCAGACCCGGCTCGCGCTGCAGCTGGCCAGGGCCGCGATGCACTGGTCCAGGCTGGGCTCGGTCGCCCCCGACGAGGCCGAGCGGCTGATCTCCACCGCGACCCGGGCCTTCGCCGCCTCACCCGCGACCGCGCGCGAGCACGGCGAGAGCCTGATCGTGCACGCCAGGGTGCTGCTGCGGGCCGGCGCCGGCGCGCGGGCCGAGGAGCTGGCCGGGCAGGCGCTCAAGCTGCCGCACGACGGCGCGAGCACGACCCCGGCCGAGGCGCACCTCGTGCTGGCCACGGCCGTGCTCGAACGCGCGGGCGAGGCGGCCGAGCTGCTGCGGAAGGCGCAGACGCTGCTCGAAGGTCTCGACCGGCCGGTGTTCGGCTTCGACAGGCAGACCGCGCGCTGCTGGCGCGAGCTCGGCGACCTGTACGGCCGGGCCGGGTCACGGGCACTCCAGTCGGCCGCTTATCGTAAGGCACTCGAAACCGCCGGAGTTCACTCGGCCATGGCCGGGGTGACGGTTGACACCACAGTTTCCCGCTGAACCAACCTCCGTGAGCTCCAGATTTGGCTTTTTGAGTCTGGAATAATTAGGGTCTACCAGTCATTGACTCATAGGATGATTGGTTTCCCCGGAGGAGGCGGACTGTGAGTCTGCGTACGGCGCAGCGGGCTTCGCTCGTCGACCAGGTGATCGATCAGCTCAAGGAGCAGATCACCTCAGGGTCGTGGCAGATGAACGGCAAGATCCCCACCGAGACCGTGCTCGCCGAGCAGCTCGGAGTGGGACGCAACACCGTTCGTGAGGCTGTGCGCGCGCTCACGCACGCGGGGCTGCTGGAGTGCCGTCAGGGTGACGGGACTTACGTCCGGGCCACCAGCGAGCTCTCAGGGGCCATGCTGCGCCGGCTGAGGCAGGCCGAGCAGCTGGAGATCCTGGAGGTCCGGCGGGCGCTCGAGATCGAGGCCGCCCGCCTGGCCGCGACCCGGCGCACCGACGACGACATCGTGCGCATCGAGGCCGCGCTGGCCGAGCGCGACCGCGCCTGGGAGGTCGACGACCCCGATCTGTTCGTGGAGGCGGACCTCGCCTTCCACATGGCGGTCGCGCACGCCACGCACAACCTGGTGCTCATCGACCTGTACGAGGACTTCTCGGCGGCGCTGCGGGCCAGCATCACCGCGGCGGGCACGTCGCTCAACAAGAGCTACATCCCGCACGACGCGATCGCCAGGGCGATCGCCGCGGGCGACGCCTCGGCCGCCGAGCGGGCCGGGCACGCCTGCATGGAGCACATCCTCATCGCGCTGACCGACTCCTGAGCCACCGGAGCCGACCGAACCCACCTCTCGCACGTCGTGAGGTGGGTTCTTCGCGTCGTGGGCCCGATCAGTCAAGAGCGCGTCATGGCCCCGATCCGTCACGGGCGCAGCCTGGGCCTGGTCGGTCAAGGACGCAGGCTGTCGGCGTGGTCGCGGGCGAACTCGGCGAACGTGGTGCCCGGCCGGCCGACCACGTCGGCGAAGTGCGGCGTGACGTAGTCGCCCCAGCCGCCGGAGTAGGCCCTGAGGTACTCGGCCGTGACCGCGGCGTCCCACTCCCGCATGCCGGACTCCAGCATCGAGCGGTGCGCGTCGTCCGGCTCGACCGGCTGATACGTGATCGGCAGGTCGTAGACCGTCTCCAGCTCCTTGGCCGCTTCGTGCAGGGAGATGCTGGCCGGGCCGGTGAGGGTGTAGGTCTTGCCGTCGTGCGCGGCCAGATCGCGCAGGACCCTGGCGGCGAAGTCGCCGATGTCCCTGACGTCGATCATGCCGATCCGGCCTTCGCCGATGCCGCCGTAGAGCGTCGTGCCGTTGACCGAGCCGAACAGGTTCTGCATGAAGAACGCCGGGCGGATGATCGTCCAGCCGAGGCCGGAGGCGGCCAGTTCGGCCTCCGACAGCGCGTGCAGGCGGCCGTTGCGCGTGGGGGCGTCGTGCGCGGCCCCGATGGCCGACAGGCGGACCACGTGGCGCACGCCGGCGTTCCTGGCCGCCCACAGGCCGTTCATGGCGGCGTGCGGCGCCTGCGGGCCGAACGGGGTCAGCAGCCACAACGTGTCGACACCGCGGAAGGCCCGCTCAAGGGTCTCAGGACGGTCGAGGTCGCCGACCGCCACGTCCACACCCGACGGGGCCTTCGCCGCGTCACGCACCAGCACCCGGACGTCCTCGGTGTCACCCAGCGACTTCAGCACCGCACTGGAGACGGTGCCGTTGGCACCGGTGATCAAGATGGTCATGTCAGCCCACACTCTCGGTCGAGAGGCGCCACTCGTTCGCGGCGCCGATGCGGATGACGATATAGTAATGATTAGTGATGGTCAAGATCAGTGACTAATTGGAGGGCTGAAGGGTGCGCAGGAGCGAGCAGAAGCAGGTGGAGCCGGATCTCGGGATCCTGGCGGCCAGGACGCTCTTCGGCTTCCAGCGGGAGCTGTTCACCAGGCTCGCCGCGCAGGGGCACCCGCGGCTGCGGCCACGGCACGGCGCGGTGCTGGCCTACCTGGACGCCGACGGCAGCCGCGCCACCGACCTGGCGGCGCAGTCCGGCCAGCACAAGCAGGTGATCGGCACGCTGGTGGACGAACTCGTGGCCCTGGGATACGTGGAACGCCAGCCCGACCCGGCCGACCGCCGGGCCAAGCTGGTGGTGCCCACCGAGAAGGGGCTCGACCACATGGCCAGGTCGGACGCCATCGTCGCCGAGGTGGAGTCCGCGCACGCCGCCGCGGTGGGCGAGCAGGCGTACGCGGCGTTCAAGCAGGTGTTCGCGCAGGTGGCCGAGCGGCAGGCGGGCGGCGGGGTCAGCCCAGACGAAGCGACATGACGAGGTAGCGGAAGACGGGCTCGGAATCGCCGGGAACGTCTTGGATGAGCGCGGGCCGGGTGGGCGACTCCATGTTGATGCGCGCGAACTCGCTCTCGAGCCCGGTCAGCCCGTCGAGCAGGAACTGCGACTGGAAGGCGATCTGGATGTCGTCGCCGCGCAGCTCGCACTCCACGACCTCGGTGCCGCGCCCGATGTCGCCGCCGCCGGCCTGGATGAGCACCTGGCCCTGGCTGAAGGTCAGCCTGATCGCGGTGTTGCGCTCGGCCACCAGCGCCACCCGCTTGATGGCGTTGACGAACGGCGCCACGCGCACGTCGGCCCTGATCGACCAGTCGGAGGTGAGCCTGGCCCGGTAGTCGATGAACTGCTCATCGAGCAGCCGCACGGTGGTGCTGCGGCCGACGCTCTCGAAGCCGGCCACGCCGTCGCCCATGGCCACGGACACCTCGCCGCCGCGCAGCGACTTGGCCACCTCGACCAGCACGCGGGCGGGCACCATGGCCGAGACGGCCACGTCGGGGGCGGCGGGACGCCAGGTGAAGTCGCGGGCGGCGATGCGGTAGCGGTCGGTGGCGGCCATGGCCACGTTCTCGCCGTCGATGTCGACCCTGATGCCGGTGAGCATGGGCAGGGTGTCGTCGCGGCTGGCCGCGGGCGCGACCTGGCCGACGGCGGAGGCGAACACGCCGCCGCCGATCGCGCCGATGCTCGGCGGCATGGTGGGCATGGTCGGGAAGTCTTCGACCGGCATCGTGATCAGGCCGAACTCGGCGGTGCCGCAGGTCAGCACGGCTTCCTGGCCCTCGGTGACGATCTCGACGTCTTCGGCGGGCAGGCTGCGGCTGATCTCGGCCAGCAGCCGGCCCGGCACCAGCACGCGGCCCTCCTCGGCCACGTCGGCGTCGACGAGCGCCCGCGCGGAGACGTCGTAGTCGAACGCGGACAGGCTCAGCTCGTCTCCGGCCTCCAGCAGCAGCCCGGACAACACCGGAACCACCGGGCGGCTGGGCAGAACACGGGCAGCCCACGCCACCGCGTCCGCCAGTACATCGCGGTCAACCCGGATCTTCACCTGATCCACCCCTTCGTCTCGCCTGCCTCTATGAAAAATAGCCGGTGTTACCGACAAAGCCTGCTACCGGCTGTTGAGGTAGGCGAGTACGGCCAGCACCCTCCGGTTGTCGTCGTCGGACGGTGCGAGCCCGAGTTTGGCGAAGATGCCGGCCGTGTGCTTGGCCACGGCGCTCTCGCTGAGGTAGAGCCGCTGGGAGATGGCGGCGTTGGACCGGCCCTCCGCCATGGCTTCGAGCACGTCGCGTTCGCGCGGGGTGAGCTCGGCCAGCGGCTCGCGTCTGGCGTTGCTGGCCAGCAGCTTGGCGATCACCTCCGGGTCCATCGCGGTGCCGCCGCCGGCGACCCTGCGTACCGCGTCGATGAACTGCTCGGCGTTGAACACCCGGTCCTTGAGCAGGTAGCCGATCGCGCCTGAGCCGTCGGCCAGCAGCTCGCGCGCGTAGAGCTGCTCGACGTGCTGCGAGAGCACCAGGATCGGCAGGCCGGGTATCTGCTTCCTGGCCGCCAGCGCGGCCTGCAGGCCCTCGTCGGTGAACGTGGGGGGCAGGCGCACGTCCACGATGGAGACGTCCGGGCGCAGCTCCAGCAGGCCCTTGAGCAGCTCGGGGCCGCTCTCCACGGCGGCCACGACGGTGAAGCCGTGCGCCTGGAGCAGGTGCACCAGCCCGTCCCTGAGCAGGTACAGGTCTTCGGCGATCAGGACGCGGTTCATCGTCTGAACCATAGACGCCTCGGGGTGACCTCCGCCCACCAGCGACTGCTGTCGTGGCAGGCGGGGATCCTGATGGCCAGGACGTACATGGTGATGCCGATCGCGATCATGGCCAGGATCGTCGGCCACTGCCAGGGCTGGGGCAGGTAGAGGGCCAGGAACCAGGTCTTCTCCTCGATGTCGAAGGTCTTGAAGACGCCGGCCACGATGCCCTGCGGGAACATCGGGCACCAGGCCGTCACCCACAGCAGGCCCACCAGCGCGGCCTTCCACCTGGGCAGCTTGGGCAGGTTGCCGGCCCAGTGCTCGGGCAGCACGCGCGGCAGCTCCATGATGACCGTGGTGGGCCCGCCGGGCGGGCTGTGCAGCACGAGCACGCCGTCGAAGGCGGCCAGGCGGCGTTCGATGCCCGCCAGGCCGCTGCCCTTGCTCGGGTCGGCGCCGCCGAGACCGTCGTCGGTCACGGTGATGCGCAGGTCGGCGCCCTTGGTGCTGATGTCGATGGCGGCGTTCGTGGCCTCGCCGTGCCTGGCCGCGTTGGACAGCAGCTCGCTGACGGCGAAGTAGGCCGCGGCCTCGACGGGGGCCTCGGGCCGGTGCGGCAGGTCGACGTCGACGGTGACCCGGATCGGGCTGTCCATGGCCAGCGCGCGCACGGCGTCGGCGAACCCGCGTTCGGCCAGCACCGGCGGGTGGATGCCGCGGATGACCGTGCGCAGCTCGGTGAGCGTCTCCGCGGAGGCCTCCCTGGCCTTGGTCAGCAGGGCCTTGGCCGCGGCCGGGTCGGTGTCGACCAGTTGCTCGACCGCGCCCAGCGTCATGCCGATGGCCACCAGCCTGGCCTGGGTGCCGTCGTGCAGGTCGCGCTCGATCCTGCGCATCTCGGCGGCCTGGGAGTCGACCGCCAGCGTGCGGACCTTCTGCAGGTGGGTGACCTGGCCGGCCAGGCGGCTGGCCGCGGTCGCGTCGAGCAGCAGCCTGCTCCAGACGGCGTACACGCGCAGCCCGCGGCCGGGCAGGAGCAGCAGGATCGGCAGCAGCCCGACCTTCACCAGCGGGTCGAGCACCAGCCACAGGTCGTCGCGCCAGGTGCCGGGGTCGGTGATCATCCACTTCCACCGGTCGTTCCAGGCGGGGATGCGCGGGGTCTTGTACAGCGTGCGGTCCGAGCGGTACATGCCGTCGGACTGCGGCACCGGGGGCGGCGGCTTGGGCAGGTAGGGCGCCTCGATCGCGACGTCGGCCCACCGGCGCATCAGCCGCCGGTTCTGCTCGGCCAGCGCCCGCACCATCCGCACCTGGGGCGGGAACAGCGGCACCGCGCCCAGCCCGAACGCCAGGACGAACATCGCGGCCGACAGCAAGATCGCCGCCACCTGCACGGCGATCAGCAAGAGCAGCGCCATGACCTGGCCGTACTTCCGCAGCATGCCTCCAGTGTGCGCGAGCTCGACGCATGCCGTCACTGCACCTAGGTACACCCTTGCCGGGCATCCAGCCGGATTCTCCGTGAACCCGCTGATTTCTAGCGTCTATCCCATGAAAGTCATCGAGGTCAGGAACCTTCACAAGCGGTATCCGAACCACGTGGCGGTGCGTGACGTCTCGTTCGAGGTCGCCGAGGGCGAGATCTTCGGCATTCTCGGGCCGAACGGCGCCGGCAAGACCACCACCGTGGAGTGCGTGGCCGGGCTGCGGGTGCCGGACGGCGGCAGCGTCCGCGTGAGCGGATTCGACCCCCAGAAGGATCGCGCCGAGCTGCGCAAGGTGCTGGGCGTGCAGCTGCAGTCGGCGGCGCTGCCGGAGAAGATCAAGGTGTGGGAGGCCCTGGAGCTGTACGCCTCCTTCTACCCCGAGCCGGCCGACTGGCGCGAGCTGCTGGAGCGGGTCGGGCTCGGGCACAAGCGAGACGCGGCGTTCGGCAAGCTGTCCGGCGGCCAGCGCCAGCGCCTGTCGGTCGCCCTGGCGCTGATCGGCCGGCCGCGCGTGGCGGTTCTCGACGAGCTGACCACCGGCCTCGACCCGCAGGCCCGCAGGGACACCTGGGAACTGGTCGAGCAGATCAGGGACTCGGGCGTGACGATCGTGCTGGTCACCCACTTCATGGAGGAGGCCGAGCGGCTCTGCGACAGGATCGCGCTCATCGACGCCGGCACGGTCGCCGCCATCGACACGCCGGCCGGGCTGATCGCCCAGGTGGGCGGCGAGCAGCGGCTGCGCTTCCGCCCGTCCGCGCCGCTCGATGACTCCGTCCTGCTCGCCCTGCCCGAGGTGCGCGAGGTCACCAGGAGCGGCGAGCAGGTCGTCGTGACCGGCGGCGGCAACCTCGCCCACGCCGTCACGCTCGCGCTGGCACACAACCAGATCGTGCCGGGGGACCTGCGGATCGAGCAGGCCACGCTGGACGACGCCTTTCTCGCCCTGACCGGAAGGAAGCTCACGTGAAGCGGATCCTCTTCGTAGAGACCAAGCTCTACCTGCGGGAATGGCCCGCGCTCGTGTTCACCCTGGCACTGCCGCTGGCACTGCTGCTGGTGATCGGCAGCCTGCCCACGATGAGCAAGCCGTCCCCCGAGTTCGGCGGCGAGCGGTTCGTCGACACGCAGCTGCCCACCACGATGGTGTTGCTCGCGCTGGCCACCGTGGCCTTCACCGTGCTGCCCGGGGCCCTGGCCACCTACCGGGAGCAGGGGGTGCTCAGGCGGATGTCCACCACGCCGGTGCATCCGGGCCGGCTGCTCGTCGTGCAGCTCCTGATCAACCTGGCCGTCGGCACGCTGGCGGCGGTGCTGCTCATCGTGGCGGCCAAGCTGGTGCACGGCTCGCCGCTGCCCGGCAACCTGCTGGGGTTCGTGCTGGTCTTCCTGCTCGGCACGGCGGCGCTGCTGGCACTCGGCCTGGTGGTGGCGTCGGTGGCGCGCACCGGCAGGTCGGCGCCGGGCATCGGCTCGGCGGTGATGTTCCCGCTGCTGTTCGTGGCCGGCATGTGGCTGCCCCGCGAGGTCATGCCGGACGCGCTGCGCACGGTGAGCGACTACTCGGTGGTCGGCCCGTTCGTGCAGGCGCTGCGCGACACCTGGTCGGGGCAGCCGCCGCAGCTCATGAGCCTGCTGGTGATGACGGCGGGGCTGGCCGTGTTCACCGGGCTGGCGATCCGCCTGTTCCGCTGGGAGTAGCCCATACCGGGCGCGCGCCCGTGACGTTCGTCATGAGCGAGTAGAGCGAGGACGAGGCGGCGATGAACAGGCGGTTGCGCTTGCGGCCGCCGAAGACCAGGTTCGCCGTGAACTCGGGCAGCTTGAGCCGGCCGATGAGCGTGCCGTCGGGGTCGTAGCAGAGCAGCCCCTTGCCTGCCGCGGCCCAGAGGCGGCCGGTGTCGTCGAGCCGCAGGCCGTCGTACTTCTCGTGCGGGCCGCCGGTGGCGAAGACCCGACCGGCGCTCAGCTTGTCGTCGTGCACCTCGAAGACCCGGACGTGCCCGGCCCTGGTGTCTGCGACGTAGAGCAGCCGCTCGTCCGGGGAGAAGGCCAGGCCGTTGGGCCGGACGAAGTCGTCGGCCACCACCCGCACCTCGCCGCTCACCGGGTCGACGCGGTAGACGTGGCAGCCGTCGATCTCCTGCTCGGCGACCTCGCCCTCGTAGTTGCTGATGATGCCGTACGGGGGGTCGGTGAACCAGATGGAGCCGTCGGAGCGGACGACCGCGTCGTTGGGGCTGTTGAGCCGCTTGCCCTCCCAGCGGTCGGCGATGACGGTGATGGAGCCGTCGTGCTCGGTGCGGGTGACGCGGCGGTTGCCCTGCTCGCAGGAGATCAGCCGGCCCTCGCGGTCGAGGGTGTTGCCGTTGACGTAGCCGGACGGCACGCGGAACGGGCCCACCGCGCCGGTCATCTCGTCCCAGCGCAACATCCGCTCGTTCGGGATGTCGCTCCAGACCAGGAAGCGGCCGGCGGGGAAGTAGACCGGGCCCTCGGCCCAGCGGGTGCCGGTGTGCAGGATCTCGATCCGGTCGTCGCCGCCGATCATGGCGAAGCGCTCGTCGAGCACCTCGAACTCGGTGGGGATCGTGTCTGTCATGACCCTCACCATACATCGTTCGGTCATCTTGATGAATCGTGAGATAGCATCCTGTCGTGGACGATATCGACAAGATGCTGGTCGGCCTGCTGCAGGAGGACGCCACGCAGTCGTACGCGGCGCTCGGCAAGGCGGTGGGCCTGTCCAGCGGGGCCGCGCACGAGCGGGTGCGCAAGCTGCGCGAGCGCGGCGTGATCAGGCGCACCACGATCGAGGTCGACCCGGCGGCGCTCGGGCGGCCGGTGACGGCGTACGTGCTGGTCGACGGCAGCAGCTGGATGGGCGACAGCGCGGCCAGGCTGTCGGCGATCCCCGACGTCGAGGAGGCGCACGTCATCGCGGGCCCGGCCTCGGTGCTGCTCAAGGTCCGCACCCGCGACACGAAACGCCTGCAGGACGTGCTGCGCCAGGTCTTCGAGGTGGACGGCGTGACCGGCACGCAGACCGTGGTGGTGCTGGAGACCTTCTTCGAGCGCCCGACCCGGGCCGACTGACTCTCAACTATTGTTGAGGTTATGACGAAGGTCGCCTGGAACTCCAAGGAACTCACGGTCGGGCAGCTCGCGGAACGCAGCGGCGTCGCGGTGTCCGCGCTGCACTTCTACGAGGCCAAGGGGCTCATCTCCAGCCGCCGCACGGCCGGCAACCAGCGCCGCTACCACCGCGACACGCTGCGCAGAGTGGCGTTCATCCGGCTGTCGCAGCGCCTGGGCATCCCGCTGAAGACCATCAAGGACGCGCTCGACGAGCTGCCGGGCGAGCGCACGCCCAACCGCGAGGACTGGGCCAGGCTCTCCGCCGCCTGGCGCAGCGAGTTGGACGACCGGATCATCCAGCTCCAGCGCCTGCGCGACGACCTGACCGACTGCATCGGCTGCGGCTGCCTGTCGCTCGACCGGTGCGCGCTGGCCAACCCCTACGACCGGCTGGGCGAGGAGGGGCCGGGCGCCCGACGCATCGACACCCGGCTGTGCCCGCCCCAGTCGGCCGGCTGCCTCACTCCTTAGCGTTCTTCGCCGACGGCACGATGAGCGTGGGCCGGTGCGCGTGATGCAGCACGTGGTTGGAGACGCTGCCGAGCAGCACCGATCTGACCCCGGCCAGCCCGCGCGAACCGGTCACGATCACCGCCGCGTCGATCTCGTCGGCGACGTCCACGATGGTCTTCCAGATCGACTCGTTGTCGGCGACCGCCCGGTGGCTCACCTCGCTCAGGCCCGAGGCGATCGCCAGCTCGGCGCCCTCCTTGGCGTGCTGCTCGGCGTGCGCCCTGGCCTCGTCCTCGGTGTCGGGGCCGAGGCCGGCGGCCGCCAGCGGGTATTTCCTCAGCTGCACGAGCAGCGGTTCCCAGACGGTCAGCACCACCGTCGGCCCGGCGGCCAGGTTCTTGGCCGCGAACTCGATCGCGGCGCGCGCGTCCGCCGAGCCGTCATAGGCGACAAGGATGGTCATGGTGTTCCCCCTTCGCTCACTGGCTAGAGCATCCGGTTGATCACCGTTCATCCCGTACCGGCTGTCTGCTTGGTCACACCAGGCCGAGTCCGGCCAGCTGGGCCCGGCTGGCCACGTTGAGCTTGGGGAAGGCCCGGTAGAGGTGGTAGCTGACGGTCTTCGGGCTCAGGAAGAGCTGCGCGCCGATCTCCTTGTTCGTCAGCCCCTCCGCCGCCAGCTTGACGATCTGCAGCTCCTGCGGCGACAGGTTCGCCGCGGCCTCTCCGGCCGAGGCGGGCGAGCTGGTGTCGCCGGCCGCGCGCAGCTCGGTCCTGGCCCGCTCGGCCCAGGGACGGGCGCCGAGCCGGTCGAAGATCTCCAGCGCCGCGCGCAGATGCGGGCGTGCGCTGCCCTTGTGACGTTCCCTGCGCAGCCGTTCGCCGAAGGCGAGCCTGGTACGCGCCGTCTCGAACGGCCTGCCGCTGGTCGCGTGTCCGGCCAGGGCGGTGCGGAAGTGCTCGTGCGCGGTGTCCCAGTCGGGTTCCGACAGCGCCAGGCAGCGATGCAGCACCGCGTCGGCCCAGTCCAGCTCGGCCGCCCCGGCCCACTCGGCGAAGCGGCGCAGCGGCTCGTGCGCGGGCAGGCCGAGCCGTACCGCCGCCTCGATCTGGTCGGGCGCGAAGTACACGGCCTGGATCTGGTGGCGCACCGGGCCCGCCATGGCGGCGTCGAGCCGGTCGAGGGCCTCGACGAAGCGGCCCTGGCCCAGGTCGAGCATGGCCAGCGCCCATTCGGCCCAGGCCAGGCCGTTGACGATGCCGTTGGTGTCGTAGCGGCCGAGGCAGCGGGCGGCCAGTTCTGCGCACTCCCTGGCGTCCCCGCGTACCGCCGCGATCCAGGCGAGCATGCCCTCCAGGTAGCCGGCCCGGTTCGGCTGGCCGGTGTCGGCGGCCAGTTGCAGCCCCTCCGTCGCGGTCGCCACGGCGTCGGTGAACCGTCCCAGGTACAGCTCGGCTGCGGCCAGCGTCAGATGCGCCAGCGGCAGCCGGCCGATCTCGCCGTTCGCGCGGCACTCGCCGGCGACGGCGGCGGAGATCGCGCGTGAAGACTCGAAGTCGCCCACCAGCCCGGCCACGAACGCGGCGTTCACCCGCGTGGCGTGCGCGCCGCTGTCGATGCGGCCACCGGCGGCGACCAGGCCGCGCATGACGGGCAGCGCCCCGGCGGGTCCCTCGGCCAGGAACGCCGCCGCCCCGGCGACCGCCTCGACGGCCGGGCCGAGCCCGTCCTCGGGACGCAGGCCGAGCGCGTACAGGCGATCGGCCGCCTCGGCCACCCTGGCGGGATCGCTGAGCTGCCAGGCGTTGCGCGCGGCGTCGATGAGCATGAGCCCCGCCGCGACCCGGTCCAGGCCCGCCACGCGCTCGGCGCCCGACACCAGCAGGTCGTGCGCCTCGTGCGGCGCGCCTTCGTCGAACGCCACCCGGGCCCGCAGCTCAGCCAGCCTGGCCAGCGGCAGCGGATCGGTGACCAGCCGGCGGGCCTGCTCGCCGAGTTCCTTGGCCCGGTCGGGCCGTCCGGCGTCGGCCGCCGCCACGGCCGCGGCGGTCAGCCGCCGCGCCCTGGTCCCGGGATCGGGGGTGAGCTCGGCGGCGCGCTCGAGCGCGGCCGCGGCACCGGCGTGGCCGCTGCGCTCGCGGGCCCGCTCGGCCGCCTCCTCCAGCGCCAGCGCCGCGTCCTCGTCCGGGCCCGTGGCCGCCGCAGCCAGGTGCCAGGCCCTCCGGTCGGGCTGGGCCACCAGCTCGGCGAGACTCCTGTGCACGGCCAGCCGCAGGTCGAACGTGCCCAGCCGGGCGGCCGCCGCCCGCATGAGCGGATGGGTGAAGCTCACCTGCCCGGACGAGATCGTGACCAGCCCGGACTCCTCGGCCGCGGCCAGCGCCGACGGCCCGGCGCCCAGGCGCTCGCCCGCCCGCAGGACGACGTCCAGCTCCCCGCCGTCGGCCAGCGCCGCCACCAGCAACGCGGTCTGGGCGGCCGCGGGCAGCGCGGCGATGCGGACGCTGTAGGCCCGGCGCAGGCGTTCCGGCAGCGGCAGCGGACTGTGCGCGTCACCCGCCGACTTGGGCAGTTCCAGCAGGGCCAGCGGGTTGCCGCCGCTCTCCTCGATGATCCGGCGGCGCAACGGCTCGCCGAGCCCGGGCGCGGTGTCGGACAGCAGCTGCGCGGCGCTGACCTGGTCGAGCCCGGCCAGCCGGTGCACCGGCAGCCCGGAAGGGTCGAAGCCGTCGCGCGCGCCGAAGATCATGGCGATGCCCTCGGCGTGCAGCCGGTGTGCCGCGAACCGCAGGGCGTGCGCCGAGGACTGGTCGAGCCAGTGCGCGTCGTCGATCAGGCAGAGCAGCGGCCCGTCCTCCGCCAGCTCGGCCAGCAGCGACAACACGGCCAGGCCGACGAGGAGCTGATCGTCCCTGGTCGCCTGGGCCAGCCCGAACGCGCCCTTCAGCGCGGCCGCCTGCGGCCCCGGCAGGGCGTCCAGCCGGCCGAGCGCCGGGCGCAGCAGCAGGTGCAGCGAGGCGAACGGGATCTCGGCCTCGGTCTCGATGCCGGTGCCGCGCAGCACGGTCAGGCCGGTCGCCCGCTGCTCGGCGTACCTGAGCAGGGACGTCTTGCCGATCCCCGCGTCGCCGCTGATGACCAGGACCCCGCTGCGGCCGCCGCGAGCGGCCTCCAGCAGCGCCTCGACGGTGTCCTGGTCGTCGTCTCGTCCCCGCAGCACCCCCGAATCCTAGTCAGATGTCCGATATCGCGGAGATCACGGAGTTCGTAGCGTTCTGTCCCGTGAATCTCCTGGAAGCAGTCGAGCTGAACTCCGTGACCAAGCAGTACGCCCACGGGGTCACCGCGCTCGACGACGTGACGATCGGCTTCGCGCCCGGCACCTTCACCGCCGTGATGGGACCCTCGGGATCGGGCAAGTCCACGCTGCTGCAGTGCGCGGCCGGGCTCGACCGGCCCACGTCCGGCCGGGTGGTCGTGGACGGACGCGACCTGGCCACGCTGAGCGACAAGAAGCTCACCCTGCTGCGGCGCGACAGGATCGGCTTCGTGTTCCAGGCGTTCAACCTGCTGCCCTCGCTCACCGCCGCGCAGAACGTGGGGCTGCCGATGCGCCTGGCCGGCCGCCGTCCCGACCCCGAGCTGGTCCGCCAGAGCCTGGCGGCGGTCGGCCTGGCCGAACGGATGAACCACCGGCCCGGCGAGATGTCCGGCGGCCAGCAGCAGCGGGTCGCCATCGCGCGGGCCCTGGTGAGCAGACCGGCCGTGCTGTTCGCCGACGAGCCGACCGGCGCGCTCGACGCCAACACCAGCCGCGACGTGCTGCGCCTGCTGCGCACGCTGGTCGACAAGCACGCGCAGACCATCGTCATGGTCACGCACGACCCGGTGGCCGCCTCCTACGCCGACCGGGTGGTCTTCCTGACCGACGGACGCGTCTACGGCGAGCTGCAGGACCCCACGGCTGAGCTGGTCGCCACCCGGATGCTGCAGCTGGAGGCGTCGTGCTGAGCATCGCCTGGTCCACGCTGCGCACCCGCCTGCTGTCCTTCGCCGGCACGTTCGTCGCGCTCGCGCTCGGCGCCGCCCTGATCGCCGCGCTCGGCCAGGTGCTGGCCACCACCGTCACCGCGCCCGACCGGGGTCCGCAACGCTACGCCGCGGCCCCCGTCGTGGTCGCCGCGGACGAACGGCTGACCGTGAACACCTGGCGCGGCGCGGAGAGCCGGCCGCTGGCCGAGCCGCGCGGCCTGCCCGCCGAGCTGGTCGCCCGCTTCCCCGACGCCGTGGTCGACCGGGTCTTCCCCGCCCAGCTCGCCGGTGGGCCCGACGCGGTGGGCCGGCCCTGGTCGGCCGCGCGTACCGCGCCGTACTCGCTGGTCTCCGGGCGGGCGCCCGCCTCCGCAGGCGAGATCGCGGTCTCGGCGGGCGCCGCGGCCGGTGACCGGGTGCTGGTCGTCACGGCGTCCGGGTCGAAGGAGTATGACGTGGTCGGCGTCACGACGCCGGGGCCGCAGCCGGCCGTGTTCTTCACCGACGCCCACGCCGCCCGCCTGTCCCCCCGGGTGGACGCGCTCGCGTTGTGGAGCCCGGCCCCGGAGGTCCGTGCCGCCGTCGGTGCCGCTGTTGGTGCCGCCGCCCGGGTTCTGACCGGGCAGGACCGGGCCCTGATCGACCCGAACAGGGCCGCCGACGAAGAGGCGAGGAACAACGCGAACACCATCGTCGGCATCGCCGCCGGGTTCGCCGCCTTCGTCGCCGTCTTCGTGGTCTCGTCCACGTTCGCGTTCGCGGTCGGGCAGCGCCGCCGCGAGTTCGCCCTGCTGCGTACCGTCGGCGCGACCGTACGCCAGGTCAGGCGCATGGTGTACGCCGAGGCCGCGCTGGTCGCCGTCACCGCCTCGGCGGCCGGGGCGTTGGCCGGGCCGCTGGGCACGCGGCCGATCCTGGACTGGCTGGCCGGCCTCAGGATGGCGCCCGCATGGCTGGTGCCGAGCACGTCGAACGTGCCGTCCTGGGTGGCGTTCTGCTCCGGGGTGCTGGTCGCGCTGCTCGGCGTGGCCGTGGCCGCCAGGCGGGCCGGGCGGGTGCGTCCGTCCGAGGCCATGCGTGAGGCCGCGGTCGAGCCGCGGGCCATGACCGCGGGACGGTGGGTGATGGGCCTGGGCGTGCTGGGGACCGCGCTGGTCAGCATGGCCGTGACCGCGGTGGGCGACCCGTCGTCGGCGATGAACAACAAGTCGTTCATGCCGCTGGTGATGCTGCTCATCGCGGCGGCCGGGCTGCTGGCGCCGGTGGTCGTGCGGCCGGTCACGCGGCTGCTGACGCTGCCCGTCGCCCGGCTGCGCGGCGCGGGCGGGACCGTGGTCGCCGCCGGGGCCATCGCCTCGGCCAGGCAGACCGCGGCCACCGCCGCCCCGGTGCTCGTGACGGTGGCGCTGGCGGCCTCGCTGCTCGGCGGCGCGGCGATGACGGACGCGGCCAAGTCCGCGGTGCAGACCGGCCCGGTGCGTGCCGACTACCTGGTGCTCCCGTCCGGGGCCGCGGGTCTCGACCGCGAGTTGGTCGGCCGCCTCGGCCGCATCCCCGGCGTGACCGTCACCACCACCACCCCGACCAGCGTCTACACGCTCGAAGGCGACACCGCGCTCATCCAGCGACCGGCCGAGGCGGTGGAGCCCGCCGCGCTGCGCGCCGACCTGGACATCCCGGTGCTGTCCGGCTCCCTGGACGACCTGCGTGACGACACCATCGTCGTCTCCGAGACCTGGGAGCTGACGGCCGGCCAGACGGCCAGGATGTGGCGCGCGGACGGCAGCGAGGCGACGTTCAAGGTGGCGGCCGTGATGGCGGCCTCGGCGCCGGCCGACGCGTACGTGACCGCCGCGCACGCCTTCTCCGCGCGGCCGGCCGCCGCGTACGTCACGCTCAAGCCCGGCACCTCCGCATCCACGGCGGAAGCGGCACTCGCGCGGGCCACGGAAGGCCACAACGCGCGAGCCGTCAGCAAGGCCGAATGGCGCGGCGACGCCGAGCAGCGCCGCAACTCGGCCAGCCGGCTCGGGCTGATGGTGGTGCTGTACATCATGCTGGCCTACACGGTGATCGCGATGGTCAACACCCTGCTGATGGCCGCGGGCGACCGCGCGGCAGAACGCGGCTCGCTGCGCCTGCTCGGCGCCACGCGCGGCCAGGTGCTCAGGTACGTGATGGGCGAGGCGGTGCTGGTGGTCGCGGTCGGGGTGGTGCTGGCCGCGGGGGCGACCGGGCTGAGCCTGGGCGGGCTGTGGGTGGCGCTCGCGCAGGTGGCGGGGCCGGTGGCGGTGAGCCTGCCGTGGGCGACTTTGGGGGCGTTGGTGGCGGGGTGTACGGCGCTCGCGGTGCTCGCCACGGTGATCCCCGCCCTGTCGGCCCGATCGTCCCGCCTCTGACCCGCGCTCGCCCTCGTGCGTCGGCCGCCAGGTCCTCCGGGGACGCCGCTCCCCCGACGGCACCGCTCAGCCGAGGACGCCGTTCAGCCGAGGACGCCCAGTGCGAAGGCGGCCGGGATCAGCGCCAGGGTGAGCGCGGCCGCCCACCACCGGGGCCTGGGCGCCGTCCGCAGCACGGCGGCGCCCATCGGCACCAGCGCCACCACCAGCCCGGCCAACACGACCAGCGACACCGGATCGCCACTGCCCTTCAGCACCCCCAGCGGCAACGCGGCGGCCAGCCCCAGCGCCACGCACCGCGCCACCCCGGCCGCCCCGCCCCCGAACGCCCTGGCGCGGAAGGCCCCGACAGCGAGCACCACCCAGCCGCCCATGATGGCCGGATTGACCGCCTTGAACAGGTGGAAGGCCCCGTACGTCCGGCTCACCGCCCGCTGCGCCGCCTCCAGGCCGAGCACGTCCACCAGGTGGAAGGCCAGATGGCTCACCCCGGCGTGGAACACCCGTCCGAACAGCCCGAGCACCACCAGCGTCACCCCCCACCGGGCCCAGCCGGGATGAGTGACGGCCACCCGCCTGCCCAGCGCGACCACGGCCGGCCACAGCAGCACGACACCGGCCGCGAAGAGGCTGTACGACACCACCATCCGGCCGGGATCGGCGGCGTAGGCGGCCAGTTGCCCGGGGAAGAAGTCGTCCGTTCCGGCCCGGACGAGCACGCCCGCGAGCAGGAGCGGCGGCCCGAGCACCGCGCAGAGCCCCTCGATCCACTGGCCGACGCGCTGGGGAAACACCTGCTGAGTCATACCGACCAGTGAATCGGCCACGCTCCCCCGGCACACGGGCGCGAGAACGAGACCTCAAGGTAGTGCGGGCACTACCCCGCCTCCTCCTCCTGCGCCTGGGGCGGGTAGGCCGCGGACTGCCCCTGGGCCGGGTAGACCTCGGGGTCGTCCAGCGGCACCTTCAGCCAGGAGATCATCTGCCGCAGCCGATGGTAGGCGGCCAGCCGCTGCTCGTCGCTGTCGGCCTCCTCGGCGGCCGCGATGGGCTCCCACAACTTGGGCACCATCTCGGGACCGAGCTCCAGCAGCCCGCCGCTGCCGCCGGTGGCCCACTTGGCCAGCACGTATCTGGCGATCGCGCCGACCGGGACGTCCAGGTCCGCGGACATCCCCCGCAACGTGACCAGCGGATCGAGCAGGCCGTAGAGCTGTACCTCGGCCTTGAAGGCGGCGTGCGGGTCGTCCCGCGCCCACTCGCCCTTCCACCGGTCGAGCCTGAGCACCTGCTCACCGTCGTCCTCCGGCCGTGGCGACGTCTCGGCCACGCGCGACCCCTCCCCCGGCGTCGGATACGGTTCCAGCCATGTCCGTGAATCTTGTTACCAGTGTGAACGACCGGTGAGAAGATCGGGGGTGCTCCGAATAGCGAACGCAGTACTCGCGAGATTGCCGGCACCGCTGCACGCACTCGTGCAGAAGCACCACGAACTGCTGAAGTTCGGGGTAGTGGGCGGAACGGCGTTCCTGGTCGACAACGCGACGTTCTACGCGCTGAAGCTCACCGTCCTGGAACCGAAACCGGTCACCGCGAAGATCATCGCGGTACTCGTGGCGACCATCGTGTCGTACGTGCTGAACCGCGAATGGTCGTTCCGCACCAGGGGCGGCCGCGAACGCCGGCACGAGGCGGCGCTGTTCTTCCTGGTCAGCGGCATCGGCCTGGTGCTCAGCTCGGCACCGCTGTGGATCTCCAGATACGTGTTCCGCCTGGAGACCCCGGACGTGAGCCTGGTCACCCAGGAGATCGCCGACTTCGTGAGCGCCCAGGTCATCGGCACCCTGGTCGCCATGGTCTTCCGCTTCTGGGCGTTCAAGAAGTGGGTCTTCCCCAAGGAGCAGGCCCGGCCCGGCCGCATGCGCCTGGCCCCCACCCCCGACTCCAAGGACGAAGCCGCGGCCTGACGCCGATGTAGGATCCGCGTTCGGCTGTCACACGTCGACTCCGTGAGCTGCGCGTTCTGCTGAATCCATGCTCCGTGTCACCTTGATCGTTCCACGCTTGGTGTCATTTCCTCGGCGTCCGTCGGCGAGGCAGCTCCGGTGGAGTCGGTCTTAGCGTCCATTGCTTTGCGGGTGCTGGCGCCGCCGCTTGGGCGGAGCGGGACGCCCAGGTCGTGGGCTCGGTGGATGATGTAGGTGGTGCTGGTGCCCTTCTCGCGTGCGATGTCTGCCAGGGTCCGGCGGCGGGTGACGTATTGCTCGTAGAGCCAGTCTCGGTCGATAACGTTGTGCTGCTTGAAGTAACGTCCGACTTTCCGCAGTTCGATGCCGTACTCCGCTGCGAGCCTGGTAACGGTGGATTTCGATACTCCGACGTCGAGCGCGATGGCGCGCGCTGACTGGTGCTCGTCGAGGTAGCGGCGGCGAAGTTCCTCTTCGGTGAGCACTTGGCGAGCGGCGTGGCTCACCTGTCCGAGGGCGCGGGCTTGGGCAATGCTGAGCGGAGAAGACGGAATTGGGTGCTCTTCGAGGAGGAGACGGACGGTCTCGATGCTGACGCCGAGCTCCTGGGCTGCTGATCCGGCTGGGTAGCGGTGTCCGCGAGTTATCTCATGCAGGTGATCGATGTCGATGGTCGACGGGTCGGTGCCGTGCAGGTCGAGGCCCTCGAGCATTTCAGATGGGGGGCACCAGGTCACCGGTTCGCTCTGCAGTCCACGTCCGTCGACGAAGTCGCGTGCGACATGCCTCAGCTCGTTCGCGAACTGGAGCGACCACACCTCCGTGAAGCGTGCGGCTTCCGCGCGGAAGGTACTCACGCCAGTAGTGGGGAAATCTGGCGCTCGGTCGAGGGGCATGCCGCTGATCCAGCTGAACAGCACGCATCGCGCGATGCGAGCACGTAGCCCAGTTCCCGGAGATTGGCGGCTTCGACGGCATACTTCCACCCATTGTTCGGTGGGCAGCAGGTTCGAGTAGTCCAGGGCGCGGCGTCGGTGGTAATCGATGGGAATGTCGTTCTCGTCCAAGTAGTGCGCGAGACGGACCAGGGCCGTGGCGATGGGTTCCCAGCACTGCCGGTCACGCAGCATCTGCAGGACACGCGAGAGAGATCCTCCGTCGCTGGCATATCCGAGGATCGACGCGGCCTCATCGAGCTCGAGCTTGGCGCCGACCATGAGCACTGACGAGGCCAGAACGGGGGCCAGGATCCGCTGGTAGGCGCCCCTCGGGGGGCTCAGCCGCACGACCCATGACGGCCATAGCGTGGCAGGGAGCTTGTGCGAGCGGCGGCGGATCTGCCGGGCGGTGGCGGACGGAGGCGAGGGAAGCGCGACGGTTTGATATCGCAGCTGATCGCTCGGGCGGAGAAGAGGTCCGAGCGCGGCCAGTTGAACGGTCTGTAGGACGGGGCCGGTGCCACGGCCCCAACTCCGGATGGTGGTAGCCGTGGTCTTCTCGGATCCGTCGCGGGCCTTGCCGATCACCGTGCGCAGAGCCTGGGCCGCTGTGTCCAGTCGTTCTTCGCCGAGCACCTGCAGTGCGGTGATGATTCCGACTGCGGTCATCGCAGCGGTCGGCGGTGCCATGGAGCCTGGACGGCCCGTCGTGGTGGCCCGTCGCCCTGGATCGTCGCTGGGTTGGAGAGTCAGGTAGGCGCTGAGCGTCTCGGCGGGAACCCTTGCCGCCAGGTCGTCAGGGTCCAGGTGTGTGAGCATCCGGCTGGCGACTGCGCGTAGTTCAGAGAGCACCACGGTCGAAGGCTGGGGGTGGCGAGCATACTGGCCGAAGTCCGCGCGGCCCGTCTCGATCATGTTCATGATCAGGTGCTGGGCCTCCATCACGGGATGGCTGGCGGGCAGGCGGAGGACCTCAGCTTGGGTGAGGTCCTGATCGCATCCGCGTGGAGCGGCGAGGTCAGCGCCTCGTGCCGGTCGTGCGCCGCAGCGTCCTGGGATCGGCAGGCTGTGTCGGGAGAAGGGGCGTGCTCGTGTAAGGCGTCGGCATCCTTGGCAGGTGTCCGCGAGGAGGAGGGAGTGGCGGGTGCAGGCGAACGACCAACCCAGGCGCCATTCCAGTTTCCATCGTCCGGTGGTGTCTGCGAGGCAGTCGGGGCAGTATCGCGATCCGGCGCCTCGGCCCCAGAGTCGATGCCGGTTGACCTGTCGCTTCTCATGATCGATCAACAGCGCTCGTCCGTGGAAGTGCGCCAGGGTCATGGCATGAACTCGCTGTTTGTCCAGGCCAGTGACGAAGGCGATGTTGTCGGCTTCGCGCTCGCTCAAGGCAATGGTCCAGTCGGTGGGGCGGGGGTGGCGCAGGTCCTGGCTCTTGGCCTTCGTCAAGAGGCCGAGGCTGGTGAGCACATCGCCGTAGCGAATCTGCGTCCGGTGCGCGTATGCCTCCAACCAGGAGTCCAGAGGCTCTCCGGGAAACGGTGACATCCGGATCGGCAGCGTCCGCATCGCGGTCACGCTCGTCGCCTCGTGGACCGCTGTGGCTTGCTGGTCTTCTTGCCGGCGGCCAGCAGAGCCTCCCACTGCGCCTGCCGTTCTTGTGCGGCCCGGTCGAGCTTGACCATGGTCATCAGCTCGAGGGTCAAACGCTCTTCCCCGGTTCGGATCGCCCGCAGGCACCCTCGTTTGATCAACGTCATCAGGGAGCCGATGTGCCCGCTGCAGCGGGCGTAGAGGTGGTCGGACAGATCGTCGGCGAGCATGCCTGGATGCTTGTCGGCCAGTACCAGACGCTGTTCCAGAGAGAGCAGGAAGTTTCGCCATGGCGTGCGTCCAGCGTCGTCGTCGATCGTGAACGGATCCAGAGCGAGCGGGGTAATACGGCGTTCGAGCTGCGGATCGTCGTAGAGGCCCTTGTCCTCCAGGCCGTACCCGATGAAGAGGATCATCAGCGGGAACTCGTTGGCGATCGTCTTGAACTGGTTGGCCAGCTCGGTCCCACGAATCGACCGGAACCGAAGGAACTGAAGGTCATCGACTAGCAAGAGCCGTGATTCGCAAGACAGGGCGCAGTCCAGGGCGCGGGACAGGAACGAGTTCGCGGTCCCGCTGTTGCGCCCGGAGTGGGCGAAGAACTCCAGCATCGCCCAGTTGAAGTCCTTGATCGTGGTGTCGCCCATCATTCCGACCCGGATCACCGGCCACCGCTCGTGCCCGGCCGCGGTGAATCGGCCGTGCTGGCGGATCAGGTCGTTGTGGACGCGCTTGGCGAACGACAGCCCGATCGTGGTCTTGCCCAGGCCGGGGAACGCGTCAACGGCGGCCATCCCCTTGGCCTCCCAGTTCGGCTGGTCCAGGCCAGCTTCGAGGATGTCAGTCAGGTCCTCGACGAGCTGACTTGCCTGGATCGTCTTGATCGGACGCAGATTGGCGAGGAACCTGCGGCGCCACAGATCGTGCTCGGCCTTCGCCTCCGGCTTCATCGCCTTGAGGCCGTGCGCGGTTATGTCCGGCGGGCGCGGGAAGTCCGGCGCCTCAGCGAACGCCGCGAAGCCTTCCTTCCTGGTCAGGGTCAGATCGTCGAGTGCCAGGCTCCGCCACGCGGGATCATCCTCCAGCGGTGCCTGGACCTCAGACGGAATCACAGATCCTCCAGAGCATCGGCGTAGAAGGACTCCTCGTCGAGTTCGGCATCCTCGCCAAGCACCCCGCCCTCGAAGTCATCGGCATCCGCGGCGTCGTCGTCCCCGCCAATGTCGGCGGACTCTCTCACAAGCTCGCGCGGGGCCTGCTTGTCCAACTCGACGGTGAACGCGATCTGTTCTCGGGCGGCACGCAGCGCGATGCGCCGCTCGGCCAGCGTCATGCCCAGCCCCAACTGCCACCGCTCGAGCAGTTCGGACACGGCCAGGCGGTCGTTCGGGTATGGGTGCTTCGTCGCGGCGAGCTTGCGACCGTACTCCAGAGCGTCCTCGCTCAGCGGGAAACTGCGGCTGGCCGCGTGCTCCCAATCCAGCTGGTGCCAGGTCCGGTCCAGATCACGGAAGTAGGCGTGGTCGATGTCGTCCGGGTTGACCTGGATCGGCCACTTGCCGCCCAGATACGGGCTCGGGCGCCCGTCGAGGTAGAGACCAGGGCCGTTGTAGCGCCGACCATCGATCTCGACCCCGTAGGGCTGGATGGTGCGCCACTTGGTCTCCAAGAACTCCAGCGCCAGGAATCTGTCCCGTGGAACCTCGATGTATCCGGCCCTGGCCATCCCGTGCTCGAACATCTGCGCAGGCGACATGCGCAGCCCCGGGACCGCCGGATCGACCAGGCTCGAATGGGGCGTGAGGTGATAGGTCGCCGCGACCCATTGCCGGATCCGATCGAACAACTCGTCGATGTAGTAGAACGCCTCCCGTTCAGGCGCCTCGCCTCGGGAGAAGAGGTCTGGGCCCTTATAGCCGGGCAGGGCGTGCAGCAGCCCTTCCCTCAACGTCTTGAAGAACCGCTCGACCGGACCTTTGTCCCGGCCTGTCCGGAGCCGGACCGGCTGGATGGAGATGCCCATCCGGGCGCAGACGCTGCGCAGATGTTCCGAGACGTAGATCTTCCCGTGGTCGATCACTACGGTCTCGGGCACCAGCGCCGGCCCAGCGGCCCTCACCATCGGCCCATCAATCACCGACGGGTCGATCAGCACCGAACGGGGGATGCCGTGCTCGGGCCAGACCGCCTCAGGCGGCCAGTGCGCCGCGACCAGCAATGGCCGGTATGCCTGGAAGAGAGCCGCGGCCGCGTCCACCGCCTTGGTGGAGACCGGCGTCAGCCGGATCCCCACGATGCAGCGGGTGTACCAATCCATCACGACGGTCAGCTCGCAGTTGATCCACCGCAGAGTCACCGGATCCAGCGCGAACACGTCCAGCCGGGTGGTGTCCATCAGCAGGTACTCACCCGGCCGGGTCGGACGCAGCCGCCCGAACACCTCCCGGGGCCGTCCGGCGATGTCCCGGTTCCGCTTCGTACTCAGCCGGAACGTCGGGTGCTGCCGTTCCAGCGCTTCCAGCGCCTCATATGCCTTGGACCGGCCGGGCATGTCCACCGCACCCTCACCGAACCTTGCGACCAGGCGTGCCCGCGTGCGTTCGATCACCTCGTTGCGCTGCGGCTTGGACTGGTCGGTGTGCTCGACCATCACCTCCAGCGCCGTCTCGACCCACCGCGGGTCGAGACGGTCGAGCAGCGTCGTTCTGCGGGCGCGGGGCGCGAGCCCGGCCGCTCCTCGTTCCTCAACCGCGGCCATCCACCGCTTGATGGTGCGTACTGAGACGTCCAACTCCCGCGCCTTGGCCGCATATCTGGTCATCTTCGGCAAACCGGGGTCGTACTCAGGTCTCGGCTCACCGGGCGCTGGCAGCTCGGAACTGCCCGACCAGTAGCCGAACCGCACCTCTCGAACATGTCCCACCAGGTCCGCCACACGTTCCTGTTCAGCACGGTCAAGCCGCGAGAGCACCACCGAGGCGACATCTTCGACATCCCCCGAGCAGGCTCCGGGCTCCTCGGGAACAACCGTGGCCCGAGCGGAGAACAACAGCTCTTTGACCGAGACTCGCAGCATCCGCCCCCTGCAGTCCTTGAGCACTACCTCGTTGCCCGCACCGGTCGCCGCGAATTCGACGACTTCGACGGCCTCCCCGTCGTAGACGAGTCGCGCCCCAATGCCGAGCCGCGCTGTGCCATGGCTCATGACGACCTCCTGAGAACGGTGCCTGGGCATAGCCGGATACTCAGATCAGCCCTGAACTGTCCGGTCCAGAGCAGGTGGAGGACAGCCGCCCGTACCAGCCTCCGATCGAAGCTCGACGCCGCTGCGAAGGCCTCTCGCAACGTCACCCCGTCCGTCAGGCTTGCCTCCAACGCGGCCACGAGATCGGGTGAGAACAACCAGGGTCTGCGGTATCCGGCGAGAAACCGGATGTTCTCGGTCTCGACCGGATCCGGCTCGCTCCACACTTCAAAACCCCAGCCTCGCGACTCGATCACCTGCCTGCTCCAGGCGAAGGTGAACGCGACCTCCGGACGCGCCAACCGCCGTGCCGGCTTCACATCTACCACCAGCGGACCGGACTCGGTCATCAGCAGGAAATCGGGGATGTGTCGACGCTCAGCGCCCTCCACCTGGGCCGTCATCAGAAACGGCTGAGCCACGATCCGAGAGACCGACCGGTCGAAGTCGGCAAAAAGAAGCCGCGCCAGCTCAAGCCGGGACTCGTAGATCACATGTGAGCCCTCGGTAGCAGACCAGAAAGCACCCGAATAGTGCTTCTGACCATGGTGCCAGCGGAACGTCCGCCACGGCCCGGCCGCGAGCATCTCCTGCACCGGCGCATCCATGAACCGGCACGACACCGCCGCGGTCCCGTTCGGCGACTTTGCGCGAACCTCGGCCGTACCTACGACATCAGCATCCGACAAGAGCACCTCGACCCCCCTCATGGAGACCTGGCAGGTGCCCTCATCATGGGTTCCAATGACCCCACCGTCACCAGAAACGCCAAGAACATCACTACATAGTGCGACCCTGTAGACCTGCGAGTCCGCGAATGGTGTCCTAAGGGCCATCTATGGGACACGGTGACGCGGAAAGGGACATCAAAGCGCGGACCCTACAAAAGATGTAGGATCCGCGTTCGGCTGTCACACGTCGACTCCGTGAGCTGCGCGTTCTGCTGAATCCATGCTCCGTGTCACCTTGATCGTTCCACGCTTGGTGTCATTTCCTCGGCGTCCGTCGGCGAGGCAGCTCCGGTGGAGTCGGTCTTAGCGTCCATTGCTTTGCGGGTGCTGGCGCCGCCGCTTGGGCGGAGCGGGACGCCCAGGTCGTGGGCTCGGTGGATGATGTAGGTGGTGCTGGTGCCCTTCTCGCGTGCGATGTCTGCCAGGGTCCGGCGGCGGGTGACGTATTGCTCGTAGAGCCAGTCTCGGTCGATAACGTTGTGCTGCTTGAAGTAACGTCCGACTTTCCGCAGTTCGATGCCGTACTCCGCTGCGAGCCTGGTAACGGTGGATTTCGATACTCCGACGTCGAGCGCGATGGCGCGCGCTGACTGGTGCTCGTCGAGGTAGCGGCGGCGAAGTTCCTCTTCGGTGAGCACTTGGCGAGCGGCGTGGCTCACCTGTCCGAGGGCGCGGGCTTGGGCAATGCTGAGCGGAGAAGACGGAATTGGGTGCTCTTCGAGGAGGAGACGGACGGTCTCGATGCTGACGCCGAGCTCCTGGGCTGCTGATCCGGCTGGGTAGCGGTGTCCGCGAGTTATCTCATGCAGGTGATCGATGTCGATGGTCGACGGGTCGGTGCCGTGCAGGTCGAGGCCCTCGAGCATTTCAGATGGGGGGCACCAGGTCACCGGTTCGCTCTGCAGTCCACGTCCGTCGACGAAGTCGCGTGCGACATGCCTCAGCTCGTTCGCGAACTGGAGCGACCACACCTCCGTGAAGCGTGCGGCTTCCGCGCGGAAGGTACTCACGCCAGTAGTGGGGAAATCTGGCGCTCGGTCGAGGGGCATGCCGCTGATCCAGCTGAACAGCACGCATCGCGCGATGCGAGCACGTAGCCCAGTTCCCGGAGATTGGCGGCTTCGACGGCATACTTCCACCCATTGTTCGGTGGGCAGCAGGTTCGAGTAGTCCAGGGCGCGGCGTCGGTGGTAATCGATGGGAATGTCGTTCTCGTCCAAGTAGTGCGCGAGACGGACCAGGGCCGTGGCGATGGGTTCCCAGCACTGCCGGTCACGCAGCATCTGCAGGACACGCGAGAGAGATCCTCCGTCGCTGGCATATCCGAGGATCGACGCGGCCTCATCGAGCTCGAGCTTGGCGCCGACCATGAGCACTGACGAGGCCAGAACGGGGGCCAGGATCCGCTGGTAGGCGCCCCTCGGGGGGCTCAGCCGCACGACCCATGACGGCCATAGCGTGGCAGGGAGCTTGTGCGAGCGGCGGCGGATCTGCCGGGCGGTGGCGGACGGAGGCGAGGGAAGCGCGACGGTTTGATATCGCAGCTGATCGCTCGGGCGGAGAAGAGGTCCGAGCGCGGCCAGTTGAACGGTCTGTAGGACGGGGCCGGTGCCACGGCCCCAACTCCGGATGGTGGTAGCCGTGGTCTTCTCGGATCCGTCGCGGGCCTTGCCGATCACCGTGCGCAGAGCCTGGGCCGCTGTGTCCAGTCGTTCTTCGCCGAGCACCTGCAGTGCGGTGATGATTCCGACTGCGGTCATCGCAGCGGTCGGCGGTGCCATGGAGCCTGGACGGCCCGTCGTGGTGGCCCGTCGCCCTGGATCGTCGCTGGGTTGGAGAGTCAGGTAGGCGCTGAGCGTCTCGGCGGGAACCCTTGCCGCCAGGTCGTCAGGGTCCAGGTGTGTGAGCATCCGGCTGGCGACTGCGCGTAGTTCAGAGAGCACCACGGTCGAAGGCTGGGGGTGGCGAGCATACTGGCCGAAGTCCGCGCGGCCCGTCTCGATCATGTTCATGATCAGGTGCTGGGCCTCCATCACGGGATGGCTGGCGGGCAGGCGGAGGACCTCAGCTTGGGTGAGGTCCTGATCGCATCCGCGTGGAGCGGCGAGGTCAGCGCCTCGTGCCGGTCGTGCGCCGCAGCGTCCTGGGATCGGCAGGCTGTGTCGGGAGAAGGGGCGTGCTCGTGTAAGGCGTCGGCATCCTTGGCAGGTGTCCGCGAGGAGGAGGGAGTGGCGGGTGCAGGCGAACGACCAACCCAGGCGCCATTCCAGTTTCCATCGTCCGGTGGTGTCTGCGAGGCAGTCGGGGCAGTATCGCGATCCGGCGCCTCGGCCCCAGAGTCGATGCCGGTTGACCTGTCGCTTCTCATGATCGATCAACAGCGCTCGTCCGTGGAAGTGCGCCAGGGTCATGGCATGAACTCGCTGTTTGTCCAGGCCAGTGACGAAGGCGATGTTGTCGGCTTCGCGCTCGCTCAAGGCAATGGTCCAGTCGGTGGGGCGGGGGTGGCGCAGGTCCTGGCTCTTGGCCTTCGTCAAGAGGCCGAGGCTGGTGAGCACATCGCCGTAGCGAATCTGCGTCCGGTGCGCGTATGCCTCCAACCAGGAGTCCAGAGGCTCTCCGGGAAACGGTGACATCCGGATCGGCAGCGTCCGCATCGCGGTCACGCTCGTCGCCTCGTGGACCGCTGTGGCTTGCTGGTCTTCTTGCCGGCGGCCAGCAGAGCCTCCCACTGCGCCTGCCGTTCTTGTGCGGCCCGGTCGAGCTTGACCATGGTCATCAGCTCGAGGGTCAAACGCTCTTCCCCGGTTCGGATCGCCCGCAGGCACCCTCGTTTGATCAACGTCATCAGGGAGCCGATGTGCCCGCTGCAGCGGGCGTAGAGGTGGTCGGACAGATCGTCGGCGAGCATGCCTGGATGCTTGTCGGCCAGTACCAGACGCTGTTCCAGAGAGAGCAGGAAGTTTCGCCATGGCGTGCGTCCAGCGTCGTCGTCGATCGTGAACGGATCCAGAGCGAGCGGGGTAATACGGCGTTCGAGCTGCGGATCGTCGTAGAGGCCCTTGTCCTCCAGGCCGTACCCGATGAAGAGGATCATCAGCGGGAACTCGTTGGCGATCGTCTTGAACTGGTTGGCCAGCTCGGTCCCACGAATCGACCGGAACCGAAGGAACTGAAGGTCATCGACTAGCAAGAGCCGTGATTCGCAAGACAGGGCGCAGTCCAGGGCGCGGGACAGGAACGAGTTCGCGGTCCCGCTGTTGCGCCCGGAGTGGGCGAAGAACTCCAGCATCGCCCAGTTGAAGTCCTTGATCGTGGTGTCGCCCATCATTCCGACCCGGATCACCGGCCACCGCTCGTGCCCGGCCGCGGTGAATCGGCCGTGCTGGCGGATCAGGTCGTTGTGGACGCGCTTGGCGAACGACAGCCCGATCGTGGTCTTGCCCAGGCCGGGGAACGCGTCAACGGCGGCCATCCCCTTGGCCTCCCAGTTCGGCTGGTCCAGGCCAGCTTCGAGGATGTCAGTCAGGTCCTCGACGAGCTGACTTGCCTGGATCGTCTTGATCGGACGCAGATTGGCGAGGAACCTGCGGCGCCACAGATCGTGCTCGGCCTTCGCCTCCGGCTTCATCGCCTTGAGGCCGTGCGCGGTTATGTCCGGCGGGCGCGGGAAGTCCGGCGCCTCAGCGAACGCCGCGAAGCCTTCCTTCCTGGTCAGGGTCAGATCGTCGAGTGCCAGGCTCCGCCACGCGGGATCATCCTCCAGCGGTGCCTGGACCTCAGACGGAATCACAGATCCTCCAGAGCATCGGCGTAGAAGGACTCCTCGTCGAGTTCGGCATCCTCGCCAAGCACCCCGCCCTCGAAGTCATCGGCATCCGCGGCGTCGTCGTCCCCGCCAATGTCGGCGGACTCTCTCACAAGCTCGCGCGGGGCCTGCTTGTCCAACTCGACGGTGAACGCGATCTGTTCTCGGGCGGCACGCAGCGCGATGCGCCGCTCGGCCAGCGTCATGCCCAGCCCCAACTGCCACCGCTCGAGCAGTTCGGACACGGCCAGGCGGTCGTTCGGGTATGGGTGCTTCGTCGCGGCGAGCTTGCGACCGTACTCCAGAGCGTCCTCGCTCAGCGGGAAACTGCGGCTGGCCGCGTGCTCCCAATCCAGCTGGTGCCAGGTCCGGTCCAGATCACGGAAGTAGGCGTGGTCGATGTCGTCCGGGTTGACCTGGATCGGCCACTTGCCGCCCAGATACGGGCTCGGGCGCCCGTCGAGGTAGAGACCAGGGCCGTTGTAGCGCCGACCATCGATCTCGACCCCGTAGGGCTGGATGGTGCGCCACTTGGTCTCCAAGAACTCCAGCGCCAGGAATCTGTCCCGTGGAACCTCGATGTATCCGGCCCTGGCCATCCCGTGCTCGAACATCTGCGCAGGCGACATGCGCAGCCCCGGGACCGCCGGATCGACCAGGCTCGAATGGGGCGTGAGGTGATAGGTCGCCGCGACCCATTGCCGGATCCGATCGAACAACTCGTCGATGTAGTAGAACGCCTCCCGTTCAGGCGCCTCGCCTCGGGAGAAGAGGTCTGGGCCCTTATAGCCGGGCAGGGCGTGCAGCAGCCCTTCCCTCAACGTCTTGAAGAACCGCTCGACCGGACCTTTGTCCCGGCCTGTCCGGAGCCGGACCGGCTGGATGGAGATGCCCATCCGGGCGCAGACGCTGCGCAGATGTTCCGAGACGTAGATCTTCCCGTGGTCGATCACTACGGTCTCGGGCACCAGCGCCGGCCCAGCGGCCCTCACCATCGGCCCATCAATCACCGACGGGTCGATCAGCACCGAACGGGGGATGCCGTGCTCGGGCCAGACCGCCTCAGGCGGCCAGTGCGCCGCGACCAGCAATGGCCGGTATGCCTGGAAGAGAGCCGCGGCCGCGTCCACCGCCTTGGTGGAGACCGGCGTCAGCCGGATCCCCACGATGCAGCGGGTGTACCAATCCATCACGACGGTCAGCTCGCAGTTGATCCACCGCAGAGTCACCGGATCCAGCGCGAACACGTCCAGCCGGGTGGTGTCCATCAGCAGGTACTCACCCGGCCGGGTCGGACGCAGCCGCCCGAACACCTCCCGGGGCCGTCCGGCGATGTCCCGGTTCCGCTTCGTACTCAGCCGGAACGTCGGGTGCTGCCGTTCCAGCGCTTCCAGCGCCTCATATGCCTTGGACCGGCCGGGCATGTCCACCGCACCCTCACCGAACCTTGCGACCAGGCGTGCCCGCGTGCGTTCGATCACCTCGTTGCGCTGCGGCTTGGACTGGTCGGTGTGCTCGACCATCACCTCCAGCGCCGTCTCGACCCACCGCGGGTCGAGACGGTCGAGCAGCGTCGTTCTGCGGGCGCGGGGCGCGAGCCCGGCCGCTCCTCGTTCCTCAACCGCGGCCATCCACCGCTTGATGGTGCGTACTGAGACGTCCAACTCCCGCGCCTTGGCCGCATATCTGGTCATCTTCGGCAAACCGGGGTCGTACTCAGGTCTCGGCTCACCGGGCGCTGGCAGCTCGGAACTGCCCGACCAGTAGCCGAACCGCACCTCTCGAACATGTCCCACCAGGTCCGCCACACGTTCCTGTTCAGCACGGTCAAGCCGCGAGAGCACCACCGAGGCGACATCTTCGACATCCCCCGAGCAGGCTCCGGGCTCCTCGGGAACAACCGTGGCCCGAGCGGAGAACAACAGGTCTTTGACCGAGACTCGCAGCATCCGCCCCCTGCAGTCCTTGAGCACTACCTCGTTGCCCGCACCGGTAGCCGCGAATTCGACGACTTCGACGGCCTCCCCGTCGTAGACGGGGCGCGCCCCAATGCCGAGCCGCGCTGTGCCATGGCTCATGACGACCTCCTGAGAACGGTGCCTGGGCATAGCCGGATACTCAGATCAGCCCTGAACTGTCCGGTCCAGAGCAGGTGGAGGACAGCCGCCCGTACCAGCCTCCGATCGAAGCTCGACGCCGCTGCGAAGGCCTCTCGCAACGTCACCCCGTCCGTCAGGCTTGCCTCCAACGCGGCCACGAGATCGGGTGAGAACAACCAGGGTCTGCGGTATCCGGCGAGAAACCGGATGTTCTCGGTCTCGACCGGATCCGGCTCGCTCCACACTTCAAAACCCCAGCCTCGCGACTCGATCACCTGCCTGCTCCAGGCGAAGGTGAACGCGACCTCCGGACGCGCCAACCGCCGTGCCGGCTTCACATCTACCACCAGCGGACCGGACTCGGTCATCAGCAGGAAATCGGGGATGTGTCGACGCTCAGCGCCCTCCACCTGGGCCGTCATCAGAAACGGCTGAGCCACGATCCGAGAGACCGACCGGTCGAAGTCGGCAAAAAGAAGCCGCGCCAGCTCAAGCCGGGACTCGTAGATCACATGTGAGCCCTCGGTAGCAGACCAGAAAGCACCCGAATAGTGCTTCTGACCATGGTGCCAGCGGAACGTCCGCCACGGCCCGGCCGCGAGCATCTCCTGCACCGGCGCATCCATGAACCGGCACGACACCGCCGCGGTCCCGTTCGGCGACTTTGCGCGAACCTCGGCCGTACCTACGACATCAGCATCCGACAAGAGCACCTCGACCCCCCTCATGGAGACCTGGCAGGTGCCCTCATCATGGGTTCCAATGACCCCACCGTCACCAGAAACGCCAAGAACATCACTACATAGTGCGACCCTGTAGACCTGCGAGTCCGCGAATGGTGTCCTAAGGGCCATCTATGGGACACGGTGACGCGGAAAGGGACATCAAAGCGCGGACCCTACAAAAGACCCGGCGCTAGTGCTGGGCCATGTCCACGAACCGGCTGTAGTGACCCTGGAACGCCACGGTGACGGTGGCCGTGGGACCGTTACGGTGCTTGGCCACGATCAGGTCGGCCTCCCCCGCCCTGGGCGACTCCCGCTCGTAGGCGTCCTCCCGATGCAGCAGGATCACCATGTCCGCGTCCTGCTCGATCGACCCGGATTCACGCAGGTCGCTCACCTGGGGACGCTTGTCCGTACGCTGTTCCGGACCACGGTTGAGCTGCGAGATCGCGATGACCGGCACCTCGAGCTCCTTGGCCAGCAGCTTGATCGCACGCGAGATCTCCGAGACCTCGTTCTGGCGGCTCTCGGTCTTCTTCGGCGAGCTCATCAGCTGGAGGTAGTCGATGACCACGAACCGCAGGTCGTTGCGCTGCTTGAGACGACGGCACTTGGCCCTGATCTCCATCATCGACATGTTGGGCGAGTCGTCGATGAACAGCGGCGCCTCGGCCACCTCGCTCATGCGCCTGGCCAGCCTGGTCCAGTCGTCGTCGCCCATCATGCCGGAGCGCATGGCGTGCAGCGCGACGCGTGCCTCGGCGGAGAGCAGACGCATGGTGATCTCGTTGCGCGACATTTCCAGGGAGAAGATGACGGTGGTCATCCCGTGCTTGATCGCGGCCGACCGCGCGAAGTCGAGACCCAGCGTGCTGTTGTGCGTGGGCACGCACGTCCGGCCGGCCAAGTACATGTGGTCGGCGTTGTCGACCTCGACGCAGCGAACCGGACGGGAGGCGATGGGGCGCACGTCGACGATGTAGCGGACCAGCGTGGTCGGGTGAGCCGTCGCCACCTGCCTGGCGGCCTTGCGCGGCAGGCGGAAGACCGGGTCGGGCGTGGTGAAATTGATCATGTAGCAGGTGGAGGTCTCTTCCGACCTGCCCTTGACGGGCTTCGTGCGCATGGTGGCCTGGTAGCCGAGGCTGAGGATGAGCTCGTGCACGTCGTACGCCAGCCGCCGGTCGGTCACCGCGAACTGGATCTGGCCGGCGCTGCTCACGTATCCGTCGGAGTCGAGCAGCCCGGCCAGCAGCTCCCGGCGTTGCCGCTGAGAGGCGCGCAGGTAAGCCGCGGGGATGTGCTTGTTCTCCAGCACGCCGAGCGTGCGCAGCAGACCCTGGACGCTGCCGTGCCCGCGGTGGCAGGCGGCGCAGCGGGCCCTGGCGCCTGACGGCCGGCCGCAGTCCGGGCACGTCGTCGTGGAGGCGGGGGCGGGCGCGGGGAGTGTCATCTGGTAGGCGATCGAAGATCCGACCTGCTTGACGTCGATGCCCTCGGCCGCCACCGCGGCGATGACCTCGGGGTCGGTCGTGGAGAACCGTGCGGTGGCGCTGTGGCCGTCGCCCAGCCAGATCCCCAGGACGTACGGCGCGAGCGGGAGGTCGCGCTCGTCGAGCTCGAACGCCGACGCCACCTCGACCGCGTGGTTGGCCCGCCCGTCGGCGCTCGCGCAGCGCAGGGTCGCGGCGATCTCCTCGGTGGTGACCACGCTCTTGTGCCGTGCGGTGGTGGCCGCGTTCTTCGGCGTGGTGATGCGTTCGTAGAGGGCGCCGAGGAGTTCCGCGGCGGGATAGGCGGGGGCGGTCCAGACATGGCTGCGGGTCGGGCCGCCGACGAGCACGGGCACCTTGTCGACAGAACCGATGTTCCGCTGCACGGTGTGCAGGACGTGCCGGAACTCCTCGCCCACGAGCGTGAGGGCCTGGCGGTGTGTGACGAGCCGGCTCGGCTCGGCCAGCGCGGCGGCGTAGGCCTCGCCCACCCGGCTGACGGCCTCCTGCGGCCAGTGGAGCGCCGAGCCGGCCTTCGCGGCCCTCCTCGACGCGCGGGTGGAGGTGCGCCACTGGTGTTGCGCGTCGGCGACGATCACCGTTCCGTCGCTGAACTCGACCTCGAAACACGGCCGGTCGTACATGATCTCGGTGGCCGCGACGACTCTGGTCGGCCTGCCGTCGGCGCCCATGAGCCGGTCGCCGACCTGGACCTCGCCCATCGTGGTCCAGCCGGTCGGCGTGGGCAGCGGCGTGTCGAGCGCCAGTGCCTTGCCAATGGCGGGCCGGGCGGCCACGACGATCATCTGGCCGGGGTGCAGGCCGTTGGTGAGCTGGTCGAGGTCCTGGAAGCCGGTCGGGACGCCGACCATCTGGCCGCCGCGGCTGCCGATGGCCTCCAGTTCGTCGAGTGCGCCCGGCATGATCTCCGACAGCGGCCGGTAGTCCTCGGAGGTGCGCCGTTCGGTGACCTTGTAGATCTCGGCCTGGGCGCGGTCGACGAGGTCGTCGACCTCTTCGTTGTTGCCGCCGTAGCCGAAGGAGACGATGCGGGTGCCGGCCTCGATGAGGCGGCGCAGGATGGCCTGCTCGCGGACGATCTTGGCGTAGTAGCCGGCGTTGGCCGCCGTGGGCACGACCGCCGTGAGCGTGTGGAGGTAGGCGGCGCCGCCCACCCGGGCCATCTCGCCGCGTTTTTGCAGTTCGTCGAAGACGGTGACCGCGTCGGCGGGCTCGCCCCTGCCGTACAGGTCGGTGATGACGTCGTAGACCATCTGGTGCGCGGGACGGTAGAAGTCGTCGGAACGCAGGATCTCCACCACGTCGGCGATGGCGTCCTTCGACAGCAGCATGCCGCCGAGCACCGACTGCTCCGCCTCGATGTTGCTGGGTGGTGTGCGTTCGAACCCAGGGCCGCCACCGGCCTCGTCGTCAATGCTCACCGCGCCCCCTCGAACACTCGCAGGCGGTCGCACCACCCCCACTTGTAGTCGACCGGTGTGACAGTTTCGCGGGTTCGGCAGGCAACGGCAACGCGACCTGTGGACAACGCTGTGGTCAAGCTGTGTACGAGCGCGCCCAAGGTGTGAACGGCCTGTGGACGAGCCTGGGGATAACTCACATTGTTATCCACCCAACCGCCTCTGACCAGGCAAAACAGTGTCCACCGACTGTGGAGGAAAGAAAGTTACCGCGACACGCGGCGTAATGCGCATAATGGACGAATGCTCATTACGCGCCAGGACAGGGAGATTCTGCGCCTCGCCGTGCCCGCGTTCGGCGCGCTGGTCGCGGAACCGCTGTTCCTGCTCGCCGACTACGCGATCGTCGGCCACGGGCTCGGGACCACCGCGGTGGGCGCCCTGGGCGTGGCCGGGGCGGTGCTGACGACCCTGGTGAACCTCTGCGTCTTCCTCGCCTACGGTACGACCGCGTCCGTGGCCAGGCAGACGGGGGCCGGCAACCACGAGCGGGCCATGCGCAACGGGGTGGACGGCATCTGGCTGGCCCTGGGCATCGGCCTGGCGCTGATCGTGATCTGCTGGCCGCTGGCGCCGTCCGTGGTGGAGCTGTTCGGGGCCAGCGCGGGACAGACCGAGGCGGCCGTGACCTACCTGCGGATCAGCCTGCTCGGCGCGCCCGGCATGCTCGTCGTGCTGGCCGGCACCGGCGTGCTGCGCGGCCTGCAGGACACCGTGACCCCGCTGGTCGTGGCCGTGGGCTCGTTCGCGCTCAACGCGGCGCTGAACGCCTGGTTCGTGCTCGGGCTCGACTGGGGCATCGCCGGCTCCGCGTGGGGCACGGTGGCCGCTCAGACGCTCGGAGCCGCCGTCTACCTGGTCGCGGTGGTCCGGGGGGCCCGGCGGCTCGGTACGCCGCTCAGGCCCGACCTGGCGGGCGTCAGGCAGGCGGGCACGGCCGGCTTCGCCCTGCTCATCCGTACGGTCTGCCTGCGTATCGTGCTGCTCGTGGCCACCGTGATCGCCACCAGGATGGGCGAGCCCCAGCTGGCCGCCTACGCCATCGCCACCCAGGTCTGGACCCTGCTCGCCTTCGCGCTCGACGCCATCGCGATCGCCGGCCAGGCCATCACCGGACGCTCGCTCGGCGCCGGCGACACGGCCGCAACCAGGGCCGCGACCAGGCGCATGGTCCAGTGGGGCCTGTGGTCGGGCGTGGTGCTCGGCGCACTCGTGGTGGTGGCCAGGCCGCTGGTGCCCGGGCTGTTCGACGCGGACGCGCTGGTCACCGCGGAGCTGCTGGCCGTGTTGTGGCCGGTGGCGCTGTTCCAGCCGATCTGCGGGGTGGTGTTCGTCCTGGACGGCGTGCTGATCGGGGCCGGCGACCAGCGGTACCTGGCGTGGGCCGGGGTGTGGACGACGCTGGCGTACCTGCCGGCCGCCTTCGTCGCGGCGGACTTCGGGATCGTTGCGCTGTGGGGCGCGCTGGGCGTGTGGATGGCGGCGCGCCTGATCACCCTCACCCGCCGGGCCGCGGGAACCGCCTGGCTGGTTACCGGAGCGTAGACACCGCCACATCCCGGGGTGAACGCCAATGTAATCGTCTCGTGCTTGCTGTTGTCCAAGTGGTGAGACATTGTGGGCGAGTTCCCTGAGCGGGGTGTGTCTTGTCCACGATTACGCGACGACTGCCACCTGGTGAGGCGACCGGCTTACGCACGGGCGCCCGCCACAGCCTGGCCGAGCTCTACCGACCGGCCGACCTGGTCGTGCTGGGTCTCGGCGTGATGATCGGCGCCGGCATCTTCTCCATCGCCGGCGACCAGGCCGCGAACACCGCCGGCCCCGGCGTGATCCTGTCCTTCATGATCGCGGGGATCGCCTGCCTGCTGGCGTGCCTGTGCTACGCCGAGCTGTCCTCCACGATGCCGACCTCCGGCAGCGCCTACACCTTCACGTACGTCATCTTCGGCGAGGTGTGGGCGTGGATCATCGGCTGGGCGCTGATCCTGGAGCTGCAGCTCGCCGCGGCCGTGGTCGCCAGGGCGTGGGCGGGCATCACGGTGGGCGCGATCAAGAACTTCGGCGTCACCCTGTCCGACCAGGAGCTGATCGGCGACATCCTGGTGGTGGTGATCCTGGTCGCGATCACCGGTGTGGTGGCCGCGGGCGCGCGGATCGGGCTGCGCGCCCTGTGGATCATGGTGACCGCGAAGCTGGTGGCCATCGGCGCGGTGATCGTCGTCGGCGTCCAGCACGTCGACGTGGCCAACTTCGGCGACTTCTTCGTCGCGCCCGAGACGCTGGCCACCCCGCCCGCGACCGTGCTCGACGTCTTCGTCGGGCAGAGCCAGGTCTTCGGCTGGTTCGGCATCTTCGCCGCGGCCTCGGCGATCGCGTTCGCCTACATCGGCTTCGACATCGTGGCCACCTCGGCCGAGGAGACCGTCAACGCGCCCAAGGCCGTGCCGAAGGGCATGATCCGCAGCCTGGTCATCGCGACCGTCATCTACATCGCGGTGGCCCTGGTCATGGTGGGCATGGTGCCGTACAACAAGATCGAGTCGCGGGCGCCGCTGTCGAGCGCGTTCCGGCTGGCCGGCGTCGACTGGATGGTGCACGTCATCGACTTCGGCGCGGTGCTCGGTCTGACGACGGTGATCCTGGTGCTGATCGTCGGCCAGACGCGGGTGTTGTTCTCGATGGCCCGCGACGGGCTGATCCCGCGCGCGCTGGCCACGGTCAGCCGCAGGTACCACACGCCCTCGCTGGTGACGCTGGTGATCGGCGGCACCACGATCCTGCTGGCCGAGTTCGTGAACGTGCTCACCATGCAGGAGCTCGTGGTGATCGGGACCCTGTTCGCGTTCCTGTTCGTCGCGGCCGGAGTGATCGTGATGCGCCGCCGCATGCCGCATCTGGAGCGCGGGTTCCGGGTGCCGCTGTCACCGCTGCTGCCGGCGCTGTCGCTGGTCGCCACGCTCTGGCTGATGGTGAACCTGCGGGTGCTCACCTGGGCCTGGTTCGCCCTGTGGATGGCCTTCGGCCTGCTGGTCTACCTGCTGTACGGCCACCGCAACAGCCTGCTGGCCAAGCCCAGGCCCCAGGCCGAGCCCGTCCGCGGCGGCCGCCACCGCCGTTAGAACCGGCCCGACTCCAGCACGGTACGCAGGAAGTCCCTGGTACGCGGATGCTCGGGATCGCTGAAGATCTTCTCCGGCGGCCCCTTCTCCAGCAGGACGCCGCCGTCGAGGAAGCACACCGTGTCCGAGATGTCGCGGCAGAAGCTCATCTCGTGCGTGGTGAGGATCATCGTCATGCCGGTGTTCTTCAGCTCTCTGATGATCTCCAGCACCTCGCGCACCAGCTCGGGGTCGAGCGCCGAGGTGACCTCGTCCAGCAGCATGAGCATGGGCTTGGTGGCCAGCGCCCGGATGATCGCCACCCGCTGCTGCTGCCCGCCGGAGAGCTGGTCGGGATAGGCGCCGGCCTTGTCGCGCAGCCCGAACCTGGCCAGCAGCTCCCGGGCCTCCTCCTCCGCCTGCTCCTTGGACGTCTTGTGCACCTGGCGCGGCGCGAGCGTGACGTTGTCCAGCACGCTCATGTGCGGGAACAGGTTGAACGCCTGGAACACGATGCCGAGCCGCTTGCGCACGTCGTCCACGTTCACCCGGGGGTCGGTGATCTCCTCGCCGTCCAGGTGGATGGTGCCGTCGTCGACGGTCTCCAGCAGGTTGACGCAGCGCAGCAGCGTGGACTTGCCCGAGCCGGACGCGCCGATCAGCGACACCACCTCGTGCCTGCCGACCTCCAGGTCGATGCCGCGCAGCACGCTGTGGCCGTGAAAGTTCTTCCACACCCCGTCGATGGTCAGCAGGCTCATGCTCCTCGCCTCCTGCGGGTACGCGCGGCCAGGTAGTCGGTGAACCTGGCCATCGGCACGGTGAGCAGGATGAACAGCAACGCGGCCACCAGGTAGGGCGTGTAGTTGAACGAGCTGGCGGTGTGGATGTGGGCCGCCCTGAGCGCCTCGATCGGCCCGATGGTGGCCACCAGCGCGGTGTCCTTCTGCAGCGAGATGAAGTCGTTCAGCAGCGGCGGCACCACCCGCCGCGTGGCCTGCGGCAGCACCACGAACCGCATGGTCTTGGCGTGGCTCAGGCCGAGCGAGCGGGCCGCCGCCACCTGGCTGGGGTGGACCGACTCGATGCCCGCGCGGAACACCTCCGCCACGTACCCGCCGTAGGAGAACGTCAGCCCGATGATGCCGAGCGTCACCAGGTCCACCGGGACGCCCTGCAGCCGCAACGCGGGCAGGCCGAACCCGACCAGGTAGATGACCAGGATCGTCGGCACGCCGCGCGACAGGTCGGTGTAGAGCGTGGCCAGCGCCCTGATCGGGAAGAACGCGGGTGTCTTGATGCCCCTGGCCAGCGCCACCAGCAGGCCGACGATCAGGATCAGCGGCTCGGCGATCAGGAACATCTTGATGTTGAGCAGGAAGCCGTCGAGCACGTCGGGCAGCGCCTCGGTGAAGTGCTCCCAGCTGAGGAACGTCTCGCGCACGCGCGTCCAGCCCGGCGCGCTGGTGACCAGCCACACCACCAGGACCAGGAAGATGATCGTCGAGGTGGTGGCGACGGACGCGGAGCGGCGGCCCTGCGACCGGCGCAGGCGCTCGCGCTCCCGCTGCCGGTCGGACTTGACCCAGTCGGTCTCGCTCACCACCGCACCTCGCCGGACTCGGTGCGCATGCTCACTTCAGCTCCGGCGCGCCCACCGCCGAGCCGAGCCATTCCTGCTCGATCTTGGCCAGGTCGCCCCGGGTCTTCAGCGTGTCGATCGCCTTGTCCACGCAGGACTTCAGCTCGCTGCCCTTCTCCATGACCAGCCCGAACTCCTCCGGCGTGCCGCCGGTGGAGCTGAACTGGCCGACGATCGCGGAGTTGTCGACCTGGGCGGCCGTTACGTAGAACGCCGTCGGCAGGTCCACCACCAACGCGTCGACCTGCTCGTTCTTCAGGCCGTTCACGGCGTCGATCTGCTCGTTGTACACGTTCGGCTCGGCGCTGGGCTTGATGACGTCCTTGACGGCGGCCAGCGAGGTGGTGCCCACCTGCACGCCGATCTTGGCGTCCTTCAGCTCGGCCAGGCTCTTGGCCGAGGCGAACTTGTTGCCCTTGATGGCCACGATGGCCTGCTTGACCGTGTAGTAGCCCTTGCTGAAGTCGACGGCCTCGGCGCGCTTGGGAGTGATCGAGACCTGGTTGACGTCGAAGTCGAACTGCTTGGCCCCGGGCGCGAAGGCGGAGTCGAACTTGACCGTGCTCCACTGCACCTCGCTGCGGTCGAAGCCGAGCTCACCGGCCACCGCGTAGGCGACGGCGCTCTCGAACCCCTGCCCGTTGGTGGGGTCGTCGTCCTTGAACCACGGCGAGAAGGCCGGCTTGTCCGTGCCGATCGTCAGCTTGCCCGCGGTGACGAGCTTGAGCTGCTCCTTCGTGCACGAGGTGGACGTGGTGGGAGCTGCCGTCGTGGTCGCCGTGTTGTCGACGGGCGCACACGCGACGGTGGCCGCCGCGAGGGCACCCAGCGCGAGCAGGAGGGACGGACGGGCCATGGCGGGCCTCCAGGGGGACGTGCGAGAGAACTACGGCATTCTACGCTGCCCGAATAGGGAATATGTCACCGCCCGTCCCATTCACTCGCTCAGGGCCCGGGGAAACGAAAAGCCCCTCACCGAAACGGTGAGGGGCCTTCGTTGCGCAGGGGATCAGCCCGCGACGACCTCGACGTCCACGGAAGCGGACACCTCGGGGTGCAGCTTGACGCTGATCTTGTGCGAGCCGACGCTCTTGATCGGGTTGACGATCTCGATGCGGCGGCGGTCGAGCAGCGGGCCACCGGCGGCCTTGACCGCGTCGGCGATGTCGCCCGTGGTGATCGAGCCGAACAGGCGGCCGGACTCGCCGGCGCGCGTGGCCAGGCGCACGCGCAGGGCGCCGAGCTGGCCGGCGACCTCCTTGGCGGTGCCCAGGTCGCGGATCTCGCGAGCGTCACGAGCCTTGCGAATGGTCTCGATCTGCTTCTCCGCGCCGCGCGTCCAGCGCATGGCGTAGCCACGCGGGATGAGGTAGTTACGGCCGTAGCCGTCCTTGACCTCGACGACGTCGCCAGGGGCGCCGAGGCCGGAGACCTCGTTGGTGAGGATGAGCTTCATGTCGACAAACCTCCCTTAGCGCGCGGTGCTCGTGTAAGGCAGCAGAGCCACCTCACGCGCGTTCTTGATCGCGGTCGCCACGTCGCGCTGGTGCTGGGTGCAGTTGCCCGTCACCCGGCGCGCACGGATCTTGCCGCGGTCGGAGATGAACTTCCGCAGCAGCGCCGTGTCCTTGTAGTCGACGTAGGAGATCTTGTCGTGGCAGAACAGGCAAACCTTCTTCTTGGGCTTGCGCAGTGCCGGCTTAGCCATCGTGGTGCTCCTTTCAGAGCCCCGCCGTCAAGCGGGAATGGACTCGGGCTTGTGAACTGGATTTAGAAAGGCGGTTCGTCGCTGAAGTCGTTGCCGCCGCCGCCGAAACCGCCGCCGCCGCCGCTCTGCTGGCCGCCACCCTGGTAGCCGCCACCGCCGCCACCACCGAAGCCGCCGCCCTGGGGCGGGGCCGGCGAGGCCGAGGCCCACGGGTCGTCGGCCGGACCGCCGCCGAAGCCACCACCGCCGCCACCCTGACGGGAGGTGCGGTTGACCTTGGCGGTCGCGTTACGCAGAGACGGGCCGACCTCGTCGACCTCGACCTCGTAAACCGTGCGCTTCTCGCCTTCCTTGGTCTCGTAAGACCGCTGCTTGAGCCGCCCCTGCACGATGACCCGCATGCCGCGCTGGAGGCTCTCGGCGGCGTTCTCCGCCGCCTGCCGCCACACGTTGCAGGTCAGGAAGAGGCTTTCGCCATCCTTCCACTCGTTGGTCTGGCGATCCATGAACCGCGGAGTGGACGCGATGCGGAATCGAGCCACCGCTTGACCCGTGGGGGTGAAGCGCAGCTCCGGGTCGTCGACCAGATTGCCGACGATGGTGATTACGGTGTCGCCTGCTGCCATGGCTAGCGCTCGCCTTCCTGCACGCCTTCGCTTGGGTTACGGCTCAGAGTACGGGTGTGCCCCGACAAAAAGCCGGGCTTTAGTGCACGTCCGGACGGATGACCTTGGTGCGCATGATGCCCTCGTTGAGGTTCATCTGCCGGTCGAGCTCCTTGACCGTCGCGGGCTCCGCGGACAGGTCGATGACGGCGTAGATGCCTTCCGACTTCTTGTCGATGTCGTAGGCGAGACGGCGACGGCCCCAGACGTCGACCTTCTCCACGGTGCCGCCGTCGTTGCGGACCACGGTGAGGAACTGGTCGAGGGACGGCGCCACGGTGCGCTCATCGAGCGAAGGGTCCAGGATGACCATTACTTCGTAACGACGCATGCGGGACTCCAACCTCCTCTGGACTCTTGCGGTCACGACACTCTGCCGTGACAGGAGGACGCTGACGTTTCGGCCGGCGCGCCCCTTTCGGCGCCCCGGAGTGACGGATCACCCATCACAACGCAGCCTGACTAGGTTACCAGCCGCTCGCAGGTGGGAAGGCATGGAGAAGAACCAAGGGGGTGATGGCTGTGCCGCATGTGCTTCAGCCCTCCGAGAACGAGCGGTTCAGGCTCACGCTCAACAGCGATGGGCATCCGCATCCGGTGGAGAACATCCTGGCCGTCGCCACGCTCGTGTGCGGTCTGGTGGCGTTCGTCGCGACGTTCTTCCCCGCCGCGCACATGATCTCGTCGTGGTTCGGGACCCTGGGATTCGGGGTCGGTCTCTACTCGCAGTACATCTCCGCGACCACTCCGCAGCGGTCGCTGAACATCGTGGGCCTGGTGGCGTCGTTCGTGGGCGCCGCGCTCGGCATCGCGCACGGCGGCTTCCTGCCGCATCCGTGATCCACGGCCACGAAGATTCACGGCACGAAGATCCACGGCCACGAAGAACGGCCCCCGGCGCGTGCCTGGGGCCGTTCTCGGCGATATGTCAGCCGCCGATGTGCAGATCCACACCGAGCAGGACGAGGAACCACAGGAAGACCGCGAGCAGCGCTTCCGCCAGGTCCTTGAGCAGCCCGGGCGTGATGTAGTCGTAGACCCAGGCCACGTAGATACCCACCACCACGTAGATCAATAAGATCAGCGCGCGCCAGCGCCAAGGTGCCATGTCGCTCTCCTCGATCAGGGGGCGCATCGGCAACTGCCCTGACCCACCGCACGCAAACGGATAAGCTCCGTGACATGGTGCGCATCGGAGCTCATGTCGACCAGGACGACCCCGCAGCCCACGCCGCCGCGGTGGGCGCGGAAGTGGTGCAGTTCTTCCTCGGCAATCCCCAGGGCTACGACAAGCCGGTGCTTCCCGGCAAGCCGGTCGAGGGCGTCGACATCTACATTCACGCCCCGTACCTGATCAACGTGGCTACCACGAACAACCGCATCAGGATCCCCAGCCGCAAGCTGCTGGCCCAGCACCTGGAGGCCGCGGCCGGGCTCGGCGCCAAGGGGCTGGTCGTGCACGGCGGCCACCTGAACAAGAACGACGACCCGCAGACCGGTTTCGACAACTGGCGCAAGGTGTTCGAGCGGCTGGAGTGCCCGATCCCGGTGCTGATCGAGAACACCGCGGGCGGCGACAACGCCATGGCGCGCAGGCTCGACAGCATCGCCCGGCTCTGGGACACCCTCGACGGCTTCGACGTGGGCTTCTGCCTCGACACCTGCCACGCGCACGCCGGCGGCGAAGAGCTGCTCGACCTGGTCGACCGGGTGATGGCCATCACCGGCAGGATCGACCTGATCCACTGCAACGACTCGCGCGACGACTTCGACTCCGGCGCCGACCGCCACGCCAACCTGGGCAAGGGCAAGATCGACTCGGAGCTGATCCTGGCGGTGTGCCGGGCGGCGAACGCCCCGATCGTGGTGGAGACGCCGGGCGAGGGCCAGGCCGAGGACATCGCGTTCCTCCGCAAGAACCTCTAGGCCCGCGCACAAGCCTCGGGAAATACACAGCCTGTGGATAACTTCCCTGGATTACCGAAGCGCCGAAACGGGTATAGAGGTCAGCCCGCCCAGGCGCCCGACAGGAATCTGGACGTGTCGAGCAGCATGAGCGGTCCGCTGATCGCCACGTACAGCACGATCACCCAGCGCCGCCGGGTGGCGAGCCTGGCGATCGCCGTCCACAGCGGGAACCACAGCAGCAGCGAGCGCGGGATCGACAGGTAGTAGGCCGAGGTCATCAGCGCGCCGGCCTGCGTGCCGGTGTAGACGACCTCGCTCCACCTGCGCTGCGCGCACAACCACGCCAGCGCGGCCACGGCCAGCACCGCCCCGGCGATCTCCATCCGGAACGCCATCGCGAACTCGTCCGTGCCCATGGCCGAGCCCCACGTGGTTCGCCAGGCCTCCCACGGCCAGGCGAACTCGCGTCCCCATCCGGCCTCCTGGGCGTGCTTCCAGGCCAGCCAGTCCCCGGTACGCGTGAAGTGGTAGTACGCGTACGCCACCACCGGCAGGATCGGCACGGCCAGCCAGCCGGCCTGGCGCAGCGGCGAGCGTCCGGTGCGGAACTCCACCACCAGCGCGAGCGCCAGGAACAGGCCCGTGATGCGCACGCACGAGGCGCCGGCGGCCAGGGCGACGGCGAGCGGCCAGCGTTTCTGCCTGGCGGCCAGCCAGGCGGGGATCGCGAAGGCCAGGAACAGCGACTCGCTGTAGCCCGCGGACAGGAACACCGCCGTGGGGAACAGCAGCAGCGCGGTCACCGCGATCCACCCGTCGGCGCCTTCGAGCTCGGCCAGCCTGGCCAGGGCCACCACCGCCACCGCGCCGGACACCAGCGAGATCAGCAGCCCGCACGCCGCCCAGTCCGACACGACCAGGTTCACCAGGCGCAGCGCGAGCGGCATCCCGGGGAAGAACGCGGGCAGCCCGTCGTCGATCGGCCGTCCCGGGTCTCCGTCGTAACCGTGGCGGGCGATCGTGACGAACAGCTCGGCGTCCCAGCGCCGCCAGCGTTCCAGGTAGCCGGCCAGCGACGCGCCGAGCAGCGTGGCGACCAGCAGCCCGGCCCGCGAGCCGCACCACAGCAACAGTGCGTCCAGGCGGGCCGAGCGGGTGATCATCGTACGGTGTTCAGCGAGAAGCGGTCCTGGGCGCCGTCGAACACGCCGCCCACCTGATCGTCGATCCCGTCCTGGCGCACCAGGTCTCTCTCCGGCCGCAGGATGTCGCGGACGACGAAGGCCATCATGATGCCGATGGTGATGACGCGTCCCCACACGGCGGTGAAGTACGTGTCGTCACCGATGCCCAGATCGGGACGGCTCACCGGCCCCTGCGAGAGCAGGTAGAGCCAGATCGCGAAGAAGTACCACAGCTCGGCGAGCTGCCACAGCACCAGCGGCTTCCAGTTCGGCCTGGCCAGCACGGCGAACGGCACCAGCCAGAGCACGAACTGCGGCGACCACACCTTGTTCGTCATCATGAACGCGGCCAGCGCCAGGAAGCAGATCTGCGCCAGGCGCGGGCGGCGCGGCGCGGCCAGCGTCAGCACGGCGATGCCCACACACAACAGCGCCAGCGAGGTCATGCCGAGGATGCTGACGTTGGACGCACCCACGATCGGCCAGCCCTTGTTCTGGAAGAACAGCCAGACCGAGCCCCAGTCGATGCCGCGTTCCTGGGAGAAGACGTAGAACCGCTTCCAGCCCTCCCAGGCGAACACCATGTACGGCAGGTTCACCGCGAGCCACGCGCCGGCCGCCGAGCCCACCGTGACCAGGAACGGCCGCCACTTCAACGTACGCAGGCTGAGCAGGAACAACGCGCCGATGAACATCAGCGGATAGAACTTGGTCGCGATCGCCAGCCCCAGCAGCACGCCCGCCAGCACGTGCCGGCGGCGCGACCAGGCCAGCAGCATGCCCATCGACAGCGCGCCGGCGACCAGGTCCCAGTTGATGTAGGCGGCGAAGACCACGACGGGCGAGATCGCGTACCACAGCGGGTCCCACCGCCTGGTCGGCCCGGCCACCGCGGCCATCAGCAGCACGCCGGCCACCAGGCAGACGCCGAGCAGGATGACCGTGAGGTCGTAGAACTTCACCGCCTGCGCGGCCGGGTCGATGGCCAGCTCGCGCACCACCCAGGCGATGGCCTGCATGACCTCGCCCAGCACCACCGGGTACTCGACCTGCTTCTCGAACGGCACGTCCGCGAAGTACGGGTTCTGCGTGGCGAGCTGGCGGTCGAAGTACAGCGGGTAGATGTCGGTGTAGCAGAAGTTCGTGTAGATGGTGACCTGGTCGCCCCAGCCGCCGGAGCGGCAGGGCAGCCTCACCACGTACGCCAGCACCGCCCCCAGGGCCGCGAACAGGCCCAGGGGCAGGTACGGGACGGCGCGCGCCATCAGCGGGGCGCGGACCTCGGTGTCGGTGGTCACCGGTCCTCGGGTCTGCTCGGCACGGGCGTCGGACCGGACGATCCCGGCTGCGGAGCCGTGCCGCCGCCCATGATCCCGTGGTCTTCGGAGTCGGGGATGCCCTGGTCGACGTCGGGGTCGGAGGTCACGTCCTCGCCGATGTCGTCACAGCCGAGCAGGCCGCAGTCCGGGTCGCCGGTCGGGTCGCCGAACGGGTCGGTCGGGGTCGGCGTGGGCGTCGGCTTGGTCACGATGTTCTCCGCGATGCCGACGTCGGCCCGCGCGGGGAACTGCTCGATCTCCTTGCCCTCGTGCGCGAGCATCATGAACGTGCGCCACACGCGGGTGGGCGGACCCGCGCCCTCGAAGCCGAGCGAGGCCTCCCTGGCCGTGCTGTACGGGTTATGCGGCCCGTACTTCTTGCTCGCCTTGCCGCCTGGCGTCGCGGGACAGGCCGAGTTCCTGGGCGGCACGACCCTGCCCGTCTTGGTGTAACACACCTCCCTGTACATGCCCACGGCCACGCTGAGCTGCGGCGTGTAACCGACGAACCAGGCTTCCTTCTCGTCGTTGTTCGTACCGGTCTTGCCGGCCGCCGGCCGGGCGCCCAGGCCCTGACCCCGCGCGGTGCCGCTCTTGAGCACCTCCTGCATGGCGATCGTGGCGTCGGCGGCCACGTCGGGGTCGATGACCTTCTTGACGTTGCGCAGCTCGGGCAGCACGACCTGGCCGTCCTTGGTGACCTTCTGGATCACGTGGTAACGGGTGTACTTGCCCCCGTTGGCGAAGATCGAGTAGCCGGCCGCCTGCTCCACCGGTGACACCAGCGCGCTGCCGATGGAGAACTGGAACTGGTGGTCGCGCACGTCCTCGTCCATGCGCTCGGCGTTGAACCCGGCGAGCTTGACGAGATCGTTGACGTCCTCGAGCTGGTTCGGCAGCTTGAACGCCATCGACACGTAGGCGGTGTTGACCGACTGGGCGGTCGCCCTGATCACGTCGATCGCGGGGTCTTCGTTGTGGCTGTTGTTGAAGCCCGTCTTCGCCTGGCCGGGGATCTTCTCCGGCACGGTCTTGTTACCCGGCACGTAGCTCTGCAGCGAGTAGCCGGCCTGCAGCCAGGCGGCCAGCACGTACGGCTTGAACGCCGACGCGGCCTGCTTCTCCGCGTCGAAGGGCTCGTTGAACTGGTCCTTGTCGTAGTCGTCACCGCCGTAGAACGCGATCACGCGCCCGGTCTTCGGGTCGACGGCGGCCAGACCGGTGTGGAACTCCGACGACATCTGGTCCATGTGGGTGTGGACGGCCTTCTTGGCGTCCTCCATGAGCTTCTTGTCGAAGGTGGAGACGATCTTGTAGCCCTCGCTGCGCACCATTTCGTCGGTCACGTTGCGGTCGGCCAGCTCCGCCATGACCTCCTTGACCATGTAGCCCTTGAGGTCGCCCAGGTCCTGGGACTGGCTGCGCTTGGCGGTCTTGGGGAACTCCGCCTTGGCGGGCAGGTCGCCGTACTTCTGCGGCCACTGCTTGGCCATGTAGTCGATGACGGTCTTCCACCGGTACTTCAGCTCAGGCGCGTCGGGCTTCCAGTTCGGCTGCTGGATCCTGGCCGCCAGGTAGGCCGCCTGCGACGGCGTGAGGTTCTTGGCGGTGGCCTTCTTGCCGAAGTATTCCCTGGCCGCGGCCTCGGCGCCGTAGGCGAGACCGAAGTTGACGGTGTTCAGGTAGTTCCTGAGGATGTCTTCCTTGGTCAGCCGCTGGTCGAGCTTGACCGCGACGAAGATCTCCTTGACCTTACGGGTGACCGAGACGTCCCTGCTCAGGCCGTCGTAGTAGTTACGGGCCATCTGCTGGGTGATGGTCGAGGCGCCCTGGAGCTGCTGGCCGGTCGCCGTCATCCAGACCGAGCGGAACATGCCGGAGATCGAGATGCCGGAGTCCGTCCAGAACGTGTCGTTCTCGATGGCGACCGTGGCGTCCTTGAGGTAATCGGACAGCTGGTCGTAGCGGACGATCGTCCGCTTGGTGCCCAGTCTGGCGATCTCGGTCTTGCCGTCGTTGTAGTAGATGATGCTCTGCTGGGCCACCGCGGCGGCCTGCGCGGAATCCTCGTCGGGCAGGGGCGTGAGCGAGTAGGCGACCATGACCATGCCGAACAGGCCCGCCGCCAGCACCACGAAGCCGGCCACGACGATCTTCCAGCTCGGCACGAACCTGCGCCAGCCGCCGCGCGTCTTCTTCGGCGGCCCCGGCGGGTCCGGCGGGGCGCCGGCGCCGCCCCTGCGGCCGCGCCGCGGCGGCGCGTCGCTGACGATCGTCTCCTGGCTGCCGACCACGCGGGTGTCCTGCCTGCCCGCGTCCTGGCGGCCCCCGTCTCGCCTGCCGCCGCCGTCCTGCCTGGAACGCGCGCGCGGCTGACGCTGCGTGGGCGCGGGCTCGGACGCGGCGGGATGCCGCTGGGTCATCGCGGTCTCCTGCGGACCCTGCTGGTAAGGGCCCGGTCCCTGGGGGCCGGGCTGCTGCGGGCCGGGCTGCTGGGGCCGCTGCGGGCCGGAGTTGCGCTGCCGGCCGGACGGCTCCTCGTACTGCTGCGCGGCCATGGCGCCGGTCTGCTCGTAGGCGGCCTCGGGCCGCCGCTGCGGCTGCGCCGCGCCCCAACCCGCGTCACCGGTTTGAGCGGGAGAACCTGGGGGCACAGAACGGGATGAGCTGGAGCGACGGCGCCGCCCAGGGCGAGGCGGATGGGCCGCCCCCTCATTCATGCTGTTACTCACACGTCCTCGCATCGTCGACGGATAAAACGGCGTTGGGCGTGAGGTTTCCCGCCCTCGGTCATCAGGTTCGGCCGACGAGGTCCGGCGGTCCGTTTCCGAGGACGAACGAGACCGTCAGGTGGTTCCAGGAACAACCTTGGCAGACCTCGACGACGTACACCCGGAACTCATCGTAATCATGGGCCATCTCGGCGAGCTCTGATGTGACCTTTGCCTGACCGGCATGCCGCCCCAACGAATCCCCATAGACATAGGTCACGTTGGTGACGTTCTCCCTCTCGCACACCGGGCAGAGACGTTCGGTCGGTTCACCGAAGAAACGGGCCGCGCGGAGGAGGTAGGGCTGTGCGTCACAGACGTCACCGCGCGAGGCCCGCCCGGTACGCAGGGAGCGGACGACCGCCCGCTTGGCGAGGCCGTAGTCCACCACCCTTCGCTGTGACCACATGAGCGCCAGACTACGGCGTTTTACCGATTCATCCCAACGGCTTGGTCAAACCCTTAATTGCGGCGATATAGCGGAGCGACGTATCCTCAGGATGTATCGGCTCGATACATCGACGCGAGAGGGGGCGGTTCCCATGGCCGGCGGACAGGGCCGGGTACTGGAACTCGCCGTGCTCGGGTCGCTGCACGAGACGCCGCTCCATGGCTATGAGCTGCGCAAACGGCTCAACGCCCTGCTGGGGATGTTCCGTGCGTTCTCCTACGGGTCGCTGTACCCCTGTCTGCGATCACTGCTGGCGCAGGGCCTCATCACGGAAGAGCAGCCGGAACAACCCGCGATCGTCGGGGGCAGGTCGAAGATCGTCTACAAGCTGACGGCCGAGGGCAAGGAGCGCCTGCAAGAGCTGCTCACCCAGGCCGGTCCCTCCGCTTGGGAGGACGAATCCTTCGGCGTGCACTTCGCCTTCTTCAGGCACACCGAGGCCGAGGTGCGCCTGCGCATCCTCGAAGGCCGGCGCAGCCGGTTGGAAGAGCGACTCGACGCCGTGCGCACGGCCCTGGCGCGGACCAGGGAGCGTCTCGACAGCTACACGCTCGAACTGCAGCGCCACGGGCTGGAGTCGGTCGAACGCGAGGTGCGTTGGCTGAACGAGTTGATCGCAACGGAGAGACGGGCCTCTGAGGGGCCCGAAAGAGATACCACGTCAACTGATGAGTAAGGGAGCGAGTGCGATGGGTTCGGTTCGCGTGGCCATTGTCGGTGTCGGCAACTGCGCGTCGTCGCTGGTCCAGGGCGTTCACTACTACAAGGACGCCGACCCGGACACACGGGTCCCGGGCCTGATGCACGTGAAGTTCGGCGAGTACCACGTAGGCGACGTCGAGTTCGTCGCGGCCTTCGACGTGGACGCCAAGAAGGTCGGCCGCGACCTGTCGGAAGCGATCGTCGCCAGCGAGAACAACACGATCAAGATCACCGACGTGCCGCCCACGGGGGTGACCGTGCTGCGTGGTCATACCTTCGACGGCCTGGGTGAGTTCTACCGCGAGATCATCGAGGAGTCCGACGAGGAACCCGTCGACGTGGTCCAGGTGTTGAAGGACCAGCGGGTGGACGTCCTGGTGTCCTACCTGCCGGTGGGTTCGGAGGAGGCCGACCGCTTCTACGCGCAGTGCGCGATCGACGCCAAGGTGGGCTTCGTGAACGCGCTGCCGGTCTTCATCGCCTCCGACCCCGAGTGGGCGGAGAAGTTCACCGAGGCCGGCGTGCCGATCGTGGGCGACGACATCAAGTCGCAGGTGGGCGCCACGATCACGCACCGGGTGATGGCCAAGTTGTTCGAGGACCGCGGGGTCGAGCTGCTGCGTACCTACCAGCTCAACTTCGGCGGCAACATGGACTTCATGAACATGCTGGAGCGCAGCCGCCTCCAGTCCAAGAAGATCTCCAAGACCCAGTCGGTCACCTCGCAGATCCCGCACGAGATGGGCAAGGCCGACGTGCACATCGGCCCGTCCGACCACGTGCCGTGGCTGGACGACCGCAAGTGGGCCTACGTCCGGCTCGAAGGCCGTTCGTTCGGCGACACCCCGCTGAACCTGGAGTACAAGCTCGAGGTGTGGGACTCGCCGAACTCGGCCGGCATCATCATCGACGCCGTCCGGGCCGCGAAGATCGCGATGGACCGGGGCGTCGGCGGGCCGATCCTGTCGGCGTCGTCGTACTTCATGAAGTCGCCGCCCGTCCAGCACTCCGACGACGAGGCGCGCGAGTACGTGGAGAAGTTCATCCGCGGCGAAGTCGAGCGGTGACGGCTTCCCCGGCCTCGTGATTCACGTGAAACGGCGTCGCGCGCGGTGCGTGCGGCGCCGTTGTCACGCGCGGGCGGCCTGGGGCAGCCGCTCGTCGGTGGCGGACGCCCAGCCGAGCGGGTCCGCGCCCAGCTCCATGAGCAGCGGGACCTGCTCGCGGCACCAGGGCGAGATCGCCAGCAGGCCGCTGCGCACGCCATCGGCGAACTCCTTCCACGGCATCCAGCGCACCTCGCCCACCTCGTCGGGGTTCGGCAGCACCGGGGCGTCGACCGTGACCCGGTAGACCGGGCACAGCTCGTGCTCGACGATCCCGTTGCCCATCACGGCCCGGTAGGAGAAGGTCGGCAGCATCAGGTCGGCGTGGTCGGCGACCAGCCCGAGCTCGTAGGAGAGCCGGCGCAGGACGGCCTGGTCGACCGGCTCGCCGGGCAGCGGGTGCCCGCAGCAGCTGTTGGTCCACACGCCGGGCCAGGTGACCTTGTGCGCGGCCCGCCTGGTCAGCAGCACGCGACCGTCGTGGTCGAAGACATAGCTGGAGAACGCCAGGTGGAGCGGGGTGTCCTGGCGGTGCACGGCCGACTTGGGCGCGGTGCCCAGCGCGCGGCCTTCAGGATCAACCAGTACAACGTGTTCCTCAGTCGTCACGCTATGAAGCGTACGTGATCATGATGACCAGGAGGAACGGTTGGCCCACCTGCTGCACCAACCTCTGCCTCATCCCGGCTCATCCCGGCTCATCCCGGCTCATCCCGGCGGACGCGCACCGCGTCGTCCATGGGGCCCGCCGGGCTAGGCTGACTGCGTGTCATTTGTCGCCGACCTGCGCGTGGTACTCCAGGGCAGGGATTTCCGACGGCTGTTCGGCACCCGGCTGGTCTCCCAGTTCTCCGACGGGATCTTCCAGTTCGCGGTGGCGAACTTCGCCTTCTTCCGGCCCGAGGAGCAGACGACCGCGCTCGCGGTGGCCGCGGGGCTGGCGGTGCTGCTGCTGCCGTACAGCCTGCTCGGCCCGTTCGTGGGCGTGTTCATCGACCGCTGGTCGCGGCGGCAGATCCTGGTGATCGCGCCGTTCGTCCGCGGCGGGGCGCTGCTCCTGGCCGCCACGCTGGTCGCGCTCGACGTGCCCGATCCCGCGTTCTACGCCGCCGCGCTCGGCGTGCTCGCGGTCAACAGGTTCTTCCTGGCCGCGCTCGGCGCCTCGCTGCCGCACGTGGTGCCGACCGACCGGCTGCTGTCGGCCAACGCGGTCGTGCCCACCTCGGGCACCGTGGTCACGTTCGCCGGCTTCGGCGTCGGCTACGCGCTGCGCAAGCTCGTCGGCGGCGACGACCTGGGCATCGCGGTGCTGCTCGCCGCCTCGGGCGTGCTGTTCGCGCTGAGCGCGCTGGTCGCCCGCACCATGAGGCGCGACCTGCTCGGCCCGTGGTTCGACCCCGACCAGCCGCAGGCGCGCGAGGCCGTGCGCAACGTGGTGGCCGGCCTCGTCGACGGCGCCAAGCACCTGGCCCGCCACCGCGTGGCCGCCGCCACGATGGGCGCGATGGCCGCGCACCGGTTCTTCTACGGCCTGCTCACCGCGCTCGGGATCATCCTGTTCCGCTACTACTTCACCAGCAACGACCCTGATGCCGCGCTGGAGGGGATCAGCGTCGTGGTGGCCACCTCGGGCGTCGGCTTCGCCGTCGCGGTGGTGCTCACCCCGTGGGCGACCGAGCGCTTCACGCTGGAACGCTGGGTGCCCATCGCGCTGACGGCGGCCGGCCTGATCTCCGCCGTGCTGGTCCTGCCGTTCCAGGAGTGGGGGCTGTGGATCGCCGGGTTCGTGCTCGGCGTGGCCGGGCAGAGCGTCAAGATCTGCGCCGACACCGCCGTGCAGCGCGACGTCGACGACGCCTACCGCGGCCGTGCCTTCTCCGTCTACGACATGCTGTTCAACGGCGTCTACGTGGCCGCCGCGGCCGCCGCGGCGGTGATCCTGCCCGCGAACGGCAAGTCGTACCTGGCGGTGGCGATCATCGCGGTGGGCTACCCGCTGGCCGGGCTCGCCTACCGGATGATCACCGCCTCGGCGCTACGAGTTCGCTCTGGCCCAGTCGAGTAGCGCCTGGGTGGCGGCCTCCTTGCCGATCATGCCCTTGTCGAGCCTGAGGTCGAGCAGGAACTTGTACGCCTGGCCGACCACCGGGCCCGGGCCGACCCCGAGAACCGCCTGGATCTCGTTGCCGTCGAGCTCGGGCCGGATCTTGGCCAGCTCCTCCTCGTCGGCCAGCCGCGCGATGCGCTCTTCGAGCTGGTCGTAGGTGCGCGACAGGGTCGCGGCCTTGCGCTTGTTGCGGGTGGTGCAGTCGGCCCTGGTCAGCTTGTGCAGCCGGTCGAGCAGCGGGCCGCCGTCGCGGACGTAGCGGCGCACCGCGCTGTCGGTCCACTCCCCCGTGCCGTAGCCGTGGAAGCGCAGGTGCAGCTCCACCAGGCGGGAGACGTCGGACACCACGTCCTTGGGGAACTTCAGCTCGGTCATGCGCTTCTTGGTCATCTGGGCGCCGACCACCTCGTGGTGGTGGAAGGAGACCCGGCCGCCCGCCTCGTGGCGGCGCGTCTTGGGCTTGCCCACGTCGTGCATGAGCGCCGCCCAGCGCAGGATGCGGTCGCACTGGCCGTCCTCCTCCTGCGCCATGGCCTGGTCGAGGACGGTCAGCGTGTGCTCGTAGACGTCCTTGTGCCGGTGGTGCTCGTCGATCTCCAGGCGCAGCTTGGGCAGCTCGGGCAGCACGTACGCGGCCAGCCCGGACTCCACCAGCAGCCGCAGGCCTTCGCGCGGGTACCGGCCGCAGACCAGCTTGTCGAGCTCGTCGCGGATGCGCTCGGCCGAGACGATCTCGATGCGCTCGGCCATCGACGTCATCGCCGCCATGGCCGCCGCGTCGACGGTGAACCCGAGCTGCGAGGCGAACCTGGCGGCACGCAGCATGCGCAGCGGGTCGTCGTCGAACGAGCGCTCGGGCGGGCCCGGCGTGCGCAGCACCTTGGCCGCCAGGTCGCTCAGCCCGCCGTACGGGTCGACGAACTCGTGGCCGGGCAGCCGCACCGCCATCGCGTTGACCGCGAAGTCGCGCCGCTCCAGGTCGGCCTGGAGGGTGTCGCCGTACATGACCTCGGGCTTGCGCGACTTCGGGTCGTACGACTCGCTGCGATAGGTGGTGATCTCGATCAGGAAGTTGGCCTTGCGCAGGCCGACCGTGCCGAAATCGATGCCGATCGTCCAGACCGAGTCGGCCCAGTCCCTGACGAGCTCCAGCACCCGTTCCGGACGGGCGTCTGTGGTCAGGTCGAGGTCTTTGCCGATACGGCCGAGCAGGATGTCGCGCACGGGGCCGCCGACGAGGGCCAGCTCATGGCCCTGATCGGCGAACAGCCGGCCGAGCTCGTCGGCCACCGGCGCGATCTTGCGGAACAAATCAGTCATGGCCCGCTGCTGGGTTTCGGTCAGATTTGAGTCGGACAAGCTCGGTAGGTCCTTCTTCTATTCCCGGAACATATCCCCCGAGCCACACCAGGTCCGGGTTACCGTCGGTCAGAGGACCGTCGGGGCCATGGAACGAGGCAAGGAGGACATATGAAGGACGCCCTCGCGCTCCACCGCTGGCTCCTCGCACACCAGGTCCATCATGAGATCGTACGCCTTCCGCGCCCCATGACATGCGCGGAAGAGCTGCCAGAGACGGTCTCCGCGGCACCCGAGCGGTGCGTGGTGGTCACGGTGTTCGAGGTCGCCATGAGGATCGGCCGCGAGGTCGTCGTCGCGGTCGTGTCCACGGCGGCGGCGCCACCCAGGCCGGGAGCGGTCGGCGGGCTGCTCGGCGCGCGGCAGGTGCGCCCGGCGCCGGCGTTCCTGGTCAACTCCGCGACCGACTACGCCGACGGGCTGGTCAGCCCGTTGCTGCTGCCGGAATCGCTGCCCGTGCTCATCGACGAACGGCTGGTCGTCGACGACGAACCCGTGTTCACCGCCACCGGCGAACGCCACACGGCGCTCATGCTCGGCGCACTCGACCTGCTCACTCTGCTGACCGGAAAGATGGTGGACCTACGGGTGCCGCGGCCGCGAGGATCCCGTGAGGCGGTCGCGCCGCGGCACTGAGCCCGTACCATTGCGGGCGTGCGTCGTCGTACTCCAGCCCGGGCAGACGCGTGATCCGTAAGGCCGCGCTGCTCGCCGCACTGTCCGCAGCGTTGCTCGCCCCTCTGGTGGCGGCGACGCCGACCACCGCTGCCGCGAACGCGCCGGCCGTCACCCAGGCGAACAGGCAGTCGATCGCCGTCTCGATCACCTCGATCACACCCGAGGTGCCCAAGACGCCCAACGACGAGATCAAGATCTCCGGTGTCGTGCGCAACGACACCGGAGCGCCGCTGTCGTGGCTGAGAGTGCAGTTGCGTTACACCTCGCAGCGGTTCGCCGACCGCACGGCGATGGCGGCCTACCACGACGACCCGAACGCCAAGCCGCCGCTCGTCTCCGAGTCCTCCTTCGTGCCCATCCAGGCGCTCGCCGCGGGCGCCTCGGTCCCGTTCGAGATCGTCAGGACGCCCGCGCAGCTCGGGCTGACCTCGTTCGGCGTCTACCCGGTCGCGGTCGAGGTGGCGCAGAGCGGCGTGGGCGTCGTCGCGCAGAAGACCTTCCTCACCTACGCCCCGCCCATGACGCCCGCGCTGCCGAAGAACCGCCTGGCCATCGCGCTGCCGGTGATCGACCAGCCGCACCGGGCCGACGGCTCGACCTTCTTCGACGACAAGCTGAGCCAGTCCCTGACCGGCAAGGGCCGGCTGGCCGACCTGGCTCGCATCGCGCAGACCGCGCCCAAGTCCGTCACCTGGTTCTTCGAGCCCGCCCTGCTCGACGACGTGCAGGCGATGACCAGGAAATACACGGTCAAGACGAAGAAGGAGACGCAGGAGAAGCCGGCCGACCCCAACGCCGCGCAGTGGCTGCAGAGCATGCGCACCTCGCTGGCCGCCTCCCCGGTGGTGGCCACGCCGTACGCCGACCCCGACATCACCGCGCTGGCGCACCAGGGGCTCGACGGTCAGACCAGCAGGGCGATCGAGCTGGGCGGGCAGACCGCACGCTCGCTGCTCAACCGCAACGCGCAGACCACCACGAACTGGCCGCCCGCGGGCGTGCTCGACGCCGACGCGCTCGACCTGCTCGCGGTGAGCAAGGACCGGGTCGACCGGGTCCTGCTCAACGCCACGAACCTGCCGCCGCAGACCCCCACCGCGACCACGCCCGACGCCGCGTCCACGATCGACACCGTGAACGGCCCGGTCACCGCGCTGGTCGCCGACCCCGAGCTGAGCCGGCTGTTCGAGCCGACCGCGCCCACCACGACGCTGCTCAGCACCCAGCGCTTCATCGCCGAGACCGCGATGATCGCCACCGAGCCCGGGCAGACCCTGCCCAGGTCGCTGGTCGTCGCGCCGTCCCGGCGCTGGAACCCCAACCCCACGCTCGTCAGCGGCCTGCTGCGGACCGCGGCCCGGCTGCCCTGGCTGACGCTGACCCCGCTCAACGAGCTCCAGCCGAGCAAGGCCTCGGTCCCGCGCTCCGGCCCGGTCTACACCGACCAGAACCGCGGCGACGAGCTGAGCGCGAAATACCTGGAGCCGGTCAAGGACGTCGCCTGGAAGGCGCAGCTCACCTCGCTGATCACCGCCGACAAGCGGGCTTCCGGCTTCGACACCGCGGTGCTCAGGCTCACCTCGTCGGCCTGGCGCACCAGCACCCGCACCGGACGCGGCGCGACCAAGCTGGTCGACTCGGTGGTCGAGGCCAGGACGGACAAGATCCAGATCACCGGCGTCGGCCCCGACCGGCCGCGGACCCTGGCCGGCCGCAACGGCGAGGTCCCCATCAGCGTGAAGAACGGCCTCGACTCCAGGGTCACGCTGAAGATCGACGTCAAGTCGAACAATCCCGAACTGCTGTCGGTCGACATCGTCGAGAAGCTGACGATCGAACCCGGGCAGAGCGGCACGATCCAGGTGCGGATGCAGGTCCCCGAGGGCACCAGCGACAGCGGCGACGCGACCGTGTCCGTCCAGTTGCTCACCGCCGACGGCCAGCCGTACGGCGAGGCGGAGAAGCTGACCATCCGCACCACCGGCTACACCGGCATCGCGCTGGTGATCGTCGGGGCGGCGCTGACCGTGATGCTGGCCGCCGTGGTGCTGCGGATCCTGCGCCGCAGGTCGGAACGACGGCTCGCGCGGGCGGCGAAACTACGGGAGAGTGAGGCCGTATGAGCCGCATCCTGCGGGCCAGCGCGATCATGGCCGCGGGCACGATGGTGTCCAGAGTCACCGGTTTCGTCCGCACCATGGTCCTGGCCTACGCCGTCGGCACCGCCGCCATGGGCGACGCCTACAACGCGGCCTACGCGATCCCGTACAGCATCCTCGACCTGCTGCTGCTCGGCGTGCTGAGCAGCGTCGTGGTGCCGATGATCGTGCGGGCGCAGCAGCAGGACCCCGACGGCGGCCGTGCCTACGAGCAGCGGCTGATGACGCTCGTCACGATCGCGCTGATCGTGGTCGCGGCGCTGTCGGTGTGGGCCGCGCCGCTGCTGATCGACCTCTACACCACCAACTGGGCGCCGGACAGCGCCAAGTTCGAGGTCGCGGTGCTGCTGGCCAGGTTCATCCTGCCGCAGCTGGCCTTCTTCGGCATCGGCGCGGTGGCCGGCGCGATTCTCAACACCCGCGACCGCTTCGCCGCCCCGATGTGGGCGCCGGTGGTCAACAACCTGGTGGTCATCGCGACGATGTTCGCGTTCGCGACGATCGCCGGCCCCGACGGCAGCGAGGTCGACAAGGTCACCGACGGTCAGCTCGCGCTGCTCGGCCTGGGCACCACGGCCGGCATCGTGGCCCAGGCCATCGTGCTGATCATCTCGCTCAAGCGCATCGGCTTCTCCTTCAAGCCCCGCTTCGACCTGCGTAACGCGCGGCTGGGCGAGATGGCCAGGATGGGCGTGTGGACCATCGGCTACGTGGTGATCACGCAGCTCGGCTTCCTGGTGACCACCAACCTGGCCACGTCGGCGGGCGACGAGGTGCCCAACCACGGCTTCACCCCCTACACCTTCGCCTTCCAGCTCTTCCAGCTCCCCTACGGGGTCATCGGCGTCTCGGTGATCACGGCCATGCTGCCGCGGATGAGCCGGGCGTACGGCGAGGGGCGGCTCGACGACGTGCGCGGCGAGTTCCAGTCGGCGGTGCGGCTGATCAGCTCGGTGATGGTGCCGGTGTCGCTGCTGCTGATGGTGCTCGGCCCGGCCATCACCGTGCCGATCTACGCCCACGGCAACACCACCGTCCCCGACGCCGTCTACATCGGCAACGTGCTGCAGGTCTACGGGCTGGCGCTGATGCCGTTCGCGATCTTCCAGCTGCTGCTGCGGGTCTTCTACAGCTTCGGCGACACCCGCACGCCGGTGTACGTCGGCGCCGGGGTGACCGCCGTCAACGCGGCGCTCATGGTGATCCTGTACTTCACGTTGCCGGCCGCGTACGTGGTCATGGGCCTGGCCTTCGCCTACGCCGTGGCGTACGCGCTGGGCGCGGTCCTGGCCTGGAACCTGGCCGCGCGCCGGATACGGGGGCTGGGCGGCTGGTCGATCGGGTCGGGGCTGACCAGGATGTACCTGGCCGCGCTGCCCACCGCCGCGCTGGCACTGGCCTCGGTGTGGCTGGTTCAGGAGATCTTCGGCCGGCCCGGGTTCCTCAACTCGCTGATCACGCTGGCCGTCGGCGGCGGGCTCGGCATGCTGCTCTACCTGGGTGTGGCGCACAAGATGCGCATCCCGGAGGTCAACTCGATCGTTGGGATGGTTGCGGGACGGGTAGGTCGTTAGGAGGCGGGCGGAATCGACTCGGCACTACCATGGTGCCCGACACGCGCGAATGGAAGCAGGAGGGGCGTGGGCGGATCCACCCGGCATAGCGTGCCTACGTGGGACACGGCCACGCAGGTGAGTCGAGTCATGAGCACGCCCGATCGGCCGAGCGGAGTGATCCAGTGAGCACGTCTGCGGTCGAGCCAGGCACGCGCCTCGCCGAACGCTTCCGGCTGGAAGACCGGGTCAGCGAGTCCGACGGCGCCACCCTGTGGAAGGCCATCGACGAGATCCTGGCCAGGCCGGTGGCGGTGCACACCTTCGCCCCCGACTTCCCCCGCGTGCACGAGGTGGTCACCGCCGCCCGCGCCGCGAGCCGGCTGACCGACCCGCGCCTGACCCAGGTGTTCGACGCGGCCCAAGACGACGACCACTCCTACGTGGTCAGCGAGTGGGTCACCGGCGAGACCCTGACCGACCTGCTCGCGGCCGGCCCGCTGGAGCCCGAGCGCGCCGCCGGCCTGGTGGCCGAGGCCGCCGAGGCCATCGCGCACGCCCACGACGCCGACCTGTACCACCTGTGCCTGCGCCCGGCCCACCTGGTCTGGACGACGGGCAACACGGTCAAGGTGCTCGGCGTGGCGGTCGACGCCGCGCTGGCCGGGCTCACCACCGACCAGCCCGCGCTGGAGGACGCCGAGGGCCTCGGCCGCCTGCTGTACGCCGGGCTGACCGGCCACTGGCCGGGCGACGAGGAAGAGGGCGGGCTGCCCGCCGCCCCGATGACCGACGGGCATTTCTGCACGCCGCGCCAGGTGACGGCCGGGGTGCCCGGCTATCTCGACACGGTCACCGTACGCGCGTGCCTGCCCGAGTCGCGCAGGGGCCAGGGGGCGCTGACCAGCCCGGCCGACGTGGCCGAGTCGCTGGCCGACGTCGCCAGGCCGATGCCCATCCCGATCTCCTACCCGGCCACGCCGCCCGCCGTCACCGCGGCCTCGCACGCCGAGGGCGTGGAGGTCAAGCACCGGCCGACGGCCATCCATCAGGCGCCCGTACGCGTGCAGAACGGCGGCGGCAGCACGCTCAACCGGGTGCTGATGACGCTGGTGGTGCTGCTGGTCATCGCCGCGGTCGGGGTCGGCGCCTGGACGATCGGCCGCAGCCTGGGCAGCCCCACCCCACCGGAGGCGGGCACGACGCCGTCCACGTCGAAGTCCAGCTCGGCCGAGCCGCAGACCGTCAAGGCGGCCGGGGCGCAGGGCTTCGACCCGCTGGGCGACGACCGGGAAGAGCACCCCGAGATGGCCAGGCTGGCCATCGACGGCAAGCCGAGCACGTTCTGGAAGACCACCAACTACAACAGCGCCGACCTGGGCAATCTCAAGCCCGGTGTCGGGCTGCTGCTCGACATGGGCAAGTCGATGCAGATCAGCGACGTCGTGGCGACGCTGTCCGAGGCTCCGGGCGCGAGCGTCGAGCTCAAGGTGGGCGACTCCCCCGAACTGGGCTCGCTCAAGACCGTGGCGAGCAAGACGAACGCGGCGGGCAAGATCACCTTGACCCCCGAGCGAGCGGCAAGTGGCCAGTACGTTTTGATCTGGTTTACGCGTGTTCCGGCGGACGCAGGCAAGTTTCATGGCACCATCTATGAAGTAGTGGTGCACTCTCCCGGATCGGCATAATCAGGAAACTCTCTTGTGAACTCCCCACCCGAGACACCCTCATCAGCGGAGCGGCCGGCGGTCACAGACGCCGAGCTGCTGACCGCGCATATCAACGGGGATCCACACGCGTTCAGTGAAATCGTCAAGAGGCACCGCGACCGTATGTGGGCGGTGGCCCTGCGTACGCTGGGCGATCCTGACGAGGCGGCCGACGCCGTTCAGGACGCGTTCGTCTCCGCCTATCGCAAGGCCGCCACGTTTCGCGGCGAAGCGGCCGTCACGACCTGGCTGCACCGGATCGTGGTCAACGCCTGTCTCGACAGGATGCGGCGCAAGTCCGTCCGTCCCGTGGCCGACGACGAGCTCATCGAGGCCGCTGAACGCGAAACCCCGCTGCCCGACCAGACCGTGGAGCGCGAGGTCTCCATGGAGGTCTCGGCCGCGCTGAAACTGCTGCCCACCGACCAGCGGGCGGCGCTCGTCCTCGTCGACATGATGGGGTATTCGGTCGAAGACGCAGCTCAAGTGCTGGAGGTGCCCAGCGGCACGGTGAAGAGCCGATGTGCGCGCGGTCGCGCGAAACTTGCCCCAATTCTTTCCCATCTGCGGAACCGTTCGGACCTCAACCGCGTCTCATCCGCGAAGGGAGCAGAACTTCGTGACGGGTGATACGCACTACGATCTGGAAATCCTGGCCGAGCTGGCCGAGGGTCTCCTAGACGTCGGCACGGCACGCCAGGTCCGCGAGCATCTCGCGGTCTGTGACCCCTGCGGGGAGCTACTGGCAGACCTGGCGGCGGTTCGAGAGGTGCTCGCGGCGACTCCGACCCCGGCCATGCCGATGGGTGTCGCGCTGCGCATCGACAAGGCATTGGCCGCCGAAGCGGAGACTCGCGGAGCTCGCCGGGGAGGTGTCGGCCTGGCGGAAACCCCTGACTGGGATGAGCTCATGCGGGACTCCCCGTGGGAGCAGCCGGTCGCGGTCCCCGAGCCGGTTCTCGGGTCGGTCCTGGAGCCGGTGCGCCTCGGGGTGGTCTCCGACGACGGCACCATCGTCCCCGCCAGGCGGCGGGCCTCGCGAGGGCGCAGGTGGGCGATGCCCATCGTGGCCGCCGCCGCGTCGGCCGCGGTGGTGGGCACGCTGGCGGTCTCCACGGGGCTGCTGGCCTCGGGCGGCGGCACCACCAGCGGCACGACCGACGTCAAGGGCGGCGGCGTGATCGCGCAGGAGCCGACCAGGAGTCATGCGCGGGTTCGTTCGTACGCGCTGACCGACAGCGACTACAACTACAGCGACACCGCGCTGCGCCAGCCGCTCCAGGGCTACCTCGCTCCCGCTCCCATCTGGGGCGGGGCCGCGCCCGACATGGCGAAGGTCGAGCGGTGCGTCTCCCAGGTGTCCGACCGGTCGAAGCTCAAGCCCTTCGCCGTCGACCAGGGCCAGTACAACGGCCAGGAGGCGCTCGTCGTGGTCTCCTGGAAGAACCAGGCGAAGCAGCAGGTGCGGCTCGACGTCGTCGACCCGTTCAACTGCAAGAACCTGCGCAAGCCGAGTCTTGGCCGCTGGTGACGAGCACGTAAGCGAAAACCCACGTCAGAGCCCGCTTCGGCGGGCTCTTTCGTTTTGTGCCAGCGTTGTGGGTAGGGCTGGGAATCAGGGCGGCCTAGGATCTGTTGACGCCGGTGGCAACAGCAGACGAGGAAGGCGTGGAGCGTTGAGCGACGTTCGTAACGTGATCATTATTGGATCCGGCCCCGCCGGATACACCGCGGCCGTCTACTCCGCGCGCGCCGAGCTCCAGCCGCTGGTGTTCGAGGGGTCCGTCACCGCCGGTGGCGCCCTGATGAACACCACCGACGTGGAGAACTTCCCTGGTTTTCCCGACGGGATCATGGGCCCCGACCTCATGGACAACCTGCGCAAGCAGGCCGAGCGCTTCGGCGCCGAGCTGGTGGCCGACGACGTCGTCGAGGTGGATCTGAACGCCAACCCCAAGGTGGTCAAGACCCACACCGACACCTACTACGCCAAGTCGGTCATCCTGGCCATGGGCTCGGGTTATCGCGAGCTCGGCCTGGCGAACGAGAAGCGGCTGTCCGGGCATGGCGTGTCCTGGTGTGCCACGTGTGACGGGTTCTTCTTCCGCAACAAGGACATCGTGGTCGTCGGCGGCGGCGACACCGCCATGGAGGAGGCCACGTTCCTGACCCGCTTCGGCCGCATGGTGACGGTGGTGCACCGCCGCGACAGCCTGCGGGCCAGCAAGATCATGCAGGAGCGGGCGCTGGCGAACGAGAAGATCCGGTTCGTCTGGGACTCCGAGATCACCGACGTCCTGGGCGACACCAAGGTCGAGGCCGTGAAGCTGCGCAACGTGAAGTCGGGCGAGGAGTGCGAGCTCGCCACCGACGCGCTGTTCCTGGCCATCGGCCACGACCCCCGCACCGAGCTGGTCAAGGGCCAGATCGACCTCGACGAGAACGGCTACATCAAGGTGGCCGCCCCGTCGACGGCGACCAACATCGACGGCGTGTTCGCCGCCGGCGACGTGGTCGACCACACCTACCGCCAGGCCATCACCGCGGCCGGCACCGGTTGCGCGGCGTCACTCGACTCCGAGCGCTGGCTCGCCACCCACGAGAACTGAAGGAGTGCACCCGTGAAGGCTGTAACCGACGCTACGTTCGAGGCTGAGGTACTGAAGAGCGACAAGCCGGTGCTGGTCGACTTCTGGGCGGAATGGTGCGGCCCGTGCCGTCAGGTCGCGCCCATCCTCCAGGAGATCGAGAACGAGTACGGCGACAAGCTGGAGATCGTCAAGCTCAACATCGACGAGAACCCGGATGTGCCGCGTGAATACGGTGTGCTCCAGATTCCGACGATGAACGTCTACAAGGGTGGAGAGGTCGTCAAGCAGATCATCGGCGCCAAGCCGAAGGCCATGCTGCTTCGCGAGCTCGAGGGCATCATCTAGGACGACGCCCAGCACGGCGTAGGCGAGCTGCGGATCGAGCACCCGGCCGCCCGCGGCCACGGTCCGGATGGCGGCGACGAGCTCGTCGGGGCCGGCGTCCTTGAGCATGAACCCCGCCACCTCGGCGGCGAT
>NZ_JABCPZ010000309.1 GCF_013283785.1 Nonomuraea antri | reverse complement strand
GCCCCCACCACCCCCGCATCGCCCAAGTGGCCGCACATGATGATGAACGCCGAGAGCGACCTGCTCGGCGGCGACGCGGGCGACGTCTACTACCCGCACTTCCTGATCAACGGCCGGGTGCCGGCCGCGCCGGAGACCTTCACCGTCAAGCCGGGCGCCCGCGTCAGGATCAGGTTGATCAACGCCGGGGGTGACACCGCGTTCCGGGTGTCGCTGGGCGGCCACGTCCTGACCGTGACGCACGCCGACGGCTTCCCGGTCGAGCCGGTCGAGACCGATGCCGTGCTGCTCGGCATGGGTGAGCGCTATGACGTCCTGGTGACGGTCAAGGACGGGGTGTTCCCGCTGGTGGCGCTGGCCGAGGGCAAGCGCGGCCTGGCCCGCGCCCTGGTCAGGACCGCCGCGTCCGCCCGCGCGCCCAGGGCGGACGCCCGGCCGGCCGAACTGGACGGCCGCCTGATCGGCTACGACCGGCTCACGCCCGCCGCCGCCGTACGGCTGACGCCACGCACCCCCGACAGGACGATCAAGCTCGCGCTCACCGGCACCATGGCCAAGTACGACTGGGCGATCAACGGCAGGAAGTACGACCCGAAGGTCGTCGAGCCGATCAGGTCGGGCGAGCGGGTCAGGCTGTCGTTCGTCAACCGGAGCCTCATGTGGCACCCGATGCACCTGCACGGCCACACCTTCGCGCTGCCCTCCGGCGCGCGGAAGGACACGGCGATCGTGCTGCCGGGCAAGACCCTCGACGTCGACTTCGACGCCGACAACCCCGGCGTGTGGATGATCCACTGCCACAACGTCTACCACGCGGAGGCCGGGATGATGAGCCTCCTCGGTTACGAGGCCTGACATGATCAAGAAACTGACGCCGACTCTGCCCCTGGCTCTGGCCCTGATGTTGACCGCGTGCGGGACGAGCGGGCAGCAGCCGGTACAACCTGGCGCGAAGCAGCAGGCCGCCGATGCGTCCGCCGATCCGGGTGTCGGGCACGTGCACGGCCTGGGGGTCGATCCGGCGACCGGCAGGACGTACGTGGCCGGACACTTCGGGCTGTTCGCCCTGGAGGGCGGGAAGCTGTCCAGGGTGGGCGACCGCGACGCCGACCACATGGGCTTCACGGTCGCCGGGCCGGGCACCTTCTACGCCAGCGGCCACCCGTCCGCCGCCGACATCGGCGCAGGTCAGGCCCCGCATCTGGGTCTGATCAGGTCGTCCGACGCCGGTCGCACCTGGGAGCAGGTGGCGCTGGCCGGCGCGGCGGACTTCCACGCGCTGCAGGTCGCGGGCTCGACCGTCTACGGCTACGACTCGCAGACCGGCCAGATCTGGCGCGGCCGGGGACGTGACCTGGAACCGGCCGCCCGGCTCGACCTGCTCGACCTCGCCGCCGGTGCGTCCGAACCCGAGCGGCTCTACGCCACCACCCCCGCGGGCGTGCGGGTCAGCACGGACGCGGGCCGGACCTTCAAACCAGTGCAGACCGCGCCGCTGCTGTCGTTCCTGGACGTCACGGGCCGGGGCCGGCTGGCCGGCATCGCCCCGGACGGCCAGGTGCACACCAGCTCGGACGGCGCCGCCACCTGGCGCCCGGCCGGCCGCCTGCCGATGCAGGCGGTGGCCTTCACCGCGGTATCGGCCGACCACCTGCTGGCCGCCGCCATGGACGGCACCGTCTACGAGTCCAAGAACGCCGGCCAGGACTTCACCGTCGTCCACCGGCCCTGACCCCGGAGGCGGCGACCGTGACCACGGTCGCCGCCTCCGGCGGGCCACCGACCCGAGGAATCCCTCGCCGAGCGGAAGGCCCTCGTCGAACAGGAACTGCCGTCGCGGGGGACGTCAGACGGCGGTCAGCTCGTAGCCGGCCTCTTCCACCGCGTCCCTGACGCGCGCCTCGTCGATCGGGCCGTCCCCCGTCACCGTCAGCCGCCCGCTGCCGAGCTCCACCTCGACAGCCGTGACCCCGGCCACCTTCGCCACCTCGGACTTCACCGTGCCGACGCAGCCGCCGCAGGTCATTCCGCTCACGGTGTAGGTGCTGCTGCTCATGCCCACTCCCCTCGATCCACGATACCCCTGGCAGGTATCGGCGCGATGGACCCTACGGCACCCGAGCCGCCTGCGGCAACCCGTACCCCCTACCGGTACCTGAGATCTAAATCACCCCGACCCTGATACCCCCTTCGGGTATCTTTCCTGCCATGACGACGACCATGAATTCGATAGCAGTCGTAGGCGCGTCCCTGGCCGGGCTGCGTGCCGTGCAGGCGTTGCGCCGAGAGGGCTTCGCGGGTGAGATCACCCTGATCGGCGCCGAGCGGCATGTGCCCTACAACCGTCCGCCCCTGTCCAAGAGCATGCTCAAGGGCGACGACGAGATCACCCTGCCCGGCGCGGAAGAGCTGGGTGAAGCGTGGCTGAAGGGGCGCGCCGCCGTCCGGCTCGACGCCGCAGAACGGCGGATCACCTTGGACGACGGCGCCGAGGTCGCCTACGATGGCCTGATCATCGCCACCGGCGCCCGGCCGCGCACGCTCCCCGGCCACCTCGACGGCGTGCACTCGCTCCGCACGGTCGAGGACTCCCTGGACTTGCGTGCCGCGCTCGCCGCCGGTCACGCGAACGTGGTGGTCATCGGCGGCGGCTTCATCGGCGGCGAGGTCGCGTCGACCGTCCGCTCGCTGGGCCTGTCGGTGACGCTCGTGGACGCCTCGCCGTACCCCATGCTGGGCGTGGTCGGCACGACGGCGGCGCGCTGGCTGGCGGACCACCACCGCGCCAACGGCGTGGAACTCGTCAGCGGGACGCGCGTGACCGGCCTGACGGGCACCGGCCGGGTGACCGGGGTGCGCCTGAGCGACGGCCGCACGCTGCCCGCCGACGTGGTGATCGCGGGCCTGGGCGTCGTGCCGAACACCGGCTGGCTGGCGGGCAGCGGCCTGGTCCTGGACGACGGCGTGGTCTGCGACGCGACCCTGTTCGCCAGGACCGTCCCGCACGCCGCCGCCTCGCCGGATCCCGGGGCCGTCGCGCCGGACGTGGTCGCGGCCGGTGACGTCGTCCGCTGGCCGCACGGGCTGTTCGGCGGTGACCTCGTTCGGGTCGAGCACTGGTCGAACGCCAACGACCAGGGCACGGCCGCCGCGCTCAACCTGCTGGCCGGGCCCGAGGCGGCCAAGCCGTTCGCCGAGCTGCCGTCGTTCGCCACGCACGTGCACGGCGCCCGCGTCCAGACCGCCGGCCTGCCGCACCTGGCCGACGAGACCCGCGTCGTCGCCGGCGACCCCGCGGCCGGGGCCTTCGCCGTCGCCTTCGCGCGGGCGGGCAGGCTGGTGGGCGCGGTGGCGGTCAACGCGCCGAAGGACCTGATCCGGATCAAGCGCGCCACCGCGGCCGGCGACCACCTCGACGCCCTGACCTGAGCACTCCCCCGCACAGAGGGCCTGCCCGCGTCTACGACCGCCGGTAGCATGAGGTGGACGCGACCCGAAAGGCAGGGCAGATGGTGCGGGGCTTGGGAGAGCTCGAGGCTACGATCATGGATCGTATGTGGGCGACCAACCGGCCCGCGTCGGTCAGGGACATGCTGGAATTCCTCCAGCGCGACCGCAGCCTCGCCTACACGACGGTCATGACGGTGATGGACAAGCTCCACACCAAAGGCCTGCTCAAACGCAAGCCGGTCGGCCGGGCCTACGTGTACGAGACGATCTCCTCCAAGGAGGCGTACACGGCCGACGTCATGCGCCAGTCGCTGGCCACCAGCGGCAACCAGGCGGCCACGCTCGTGCACTTCCTCGAACGGCTCACCCCGGAGGAGGCGAGCGCGCTGGAGGCCGCCCTGCTGGTCTGCCCGCCGAAGGGGCGCGGCGCATGACGGTGGCGGTGATCCTCGCTCTGTACTGCGTGGCCGCGGCCGTGCTCCTGCCCCGCGCGCTGCGCCGGGCGGCGTGGGCCGACCGCGCGCCCCGGCTGGCGATCGCGATGTGGCAGGCGGCGAGCGCGTCGGTGATCGTCTCGGCCCTGCTGTCGGCGTTCGTCGCCGCCGTGCCCGCGTCGGTCGTCGGGCACGGCCTGGCCGGGCTGTTCGCGGCCTGCGCCGCCCTGCTCGGCGACGGCGTGACGTGGAGCGCCACCGGCACGCTGGCCGGGCTGGCCGTCGCCGGGCTGCTCACCGTCCGGCTGACCTGGGTGAGCGCCGCGGTGCTGCTCGGCGCGCGCGGCGCTCGACGGCGGCACGCCGAGGCGTTGTCCCTGCTCGGACGGCACGACGGCGAGCTGGGCGCGGTCGTCGTCGACTACGACGAGCGCCTGGCGTACTGCCTGCCCGGCAGGAACGGGCACGCGGTCATCACCACGGGCGCGCTGCGCTCGCTGGCCCCCGAGCAGGTCGCGGCCGTGCTCGCGCACGAGCAGGCGCACCTGCGCGGCCGCCATCACCTGGTGCTGGCCGCCGCCGAGACCCTGGCCTCGGCCTTTCCCCGGGTGCCGCTGTTCGCGCGGGCCCGTACCGAGATCACCCGGCTGGTCGAACTGCTGGCCGACGACCTGGCCGCCCGCAGGCACCCCCGCGTGCACATCGCCGCCGCCCTGGTGGGGCTGGCGACCGGGCGGGTGCCCGCGTTCGCGCTGGGCGCGGGCGGCGAGACCGCGCTGGCCCGGGTGCGCAGGATGCTGAGCCCGCAGCCGCCGCTCGGCCGCCGGGAGCGCCTGGCCGGGCTGCTCGCGGTGACCTCACTGCTCGCCGGCCCGGCCACGGTGGCCGCGGCGCCGGGGGTCGGCGCGTTCCTCGCGCACCACTGCCACTCCATCCTCACCTGGTGACCGTTCGGTCCGGGTTCAGGACACTCCCCATCGCGCCCAGTGCTGCAGCGCCCCGGCGACGAGCTGGACGGCGATGGCCGCGGCCAGCAACCCCATGATGCGGGTGACGAGGTTGAGCCCGTTGTCCTTGAGCAGGCGGCCGATGAACGGCGAGAAACGCAGCGTCAGCCAGGTCAGCAGCAGCGCGGCGGCCAGCGCGAGTGCGACCGAGGCCACGGCCGCGGCGTCGCCGGCCTGCTCCATGTACAACATCGTGGCGGCGATCGCGCCTGGTCCGGCCAGCAGCGGCGTGCCGAGCGGGACGAACGCCACCGCGCCGCTCGCGGCGTCCACCCGGTTACGTGCGCAGTCGGCCTTGAGCAGGTCGAGCGCGATCAGCGCGAGCAGCGCGCCGCCGGCCACCTGCAACGCCTGGAGCGAGATGCCCAGCGCGTCGAGCAGGCGGTTGCCCGCGACGGCGAAGACGGTGACGATCCCCGCCGCCACCAGCACGGACACCCGCGCGGTACGACGCTGGGCGGCCTGGCTCTGACCGCGGGTGAGCGTCAGGAACACGGGGATGGCGGCGAGCGGATCGAAGATGACGAGCAGCGTGACGAAGGCCTGGACGAAGAGGCTGGACATGGCGTGACCCCACGGGTGGACGGTGTCGCCCCGCCCACCTGCGCGTCAGGGTCAGGCGGACGGGCTGGGCCGGCGAACCGTGGCGGGGCAGGGCACCGTCCAGCGCAGCCACGCGGCGCGATCGATCGTCATGTCCCCACCTCCTCGGCCGGCTCAACCGGCCGGTCGCCTCTTCTATTCCGGCCTGTTTGCGGAAAGCAGATGGCCCCGAACCGGGGGGTTCGGGGCCATCTCGCCGCTGAGCTACTTGAAGGCACGCAGCCGCAGGCTGTTGCTGACCACGAAGACGCTGGAGAACGCCATCGCGGCCCCGGCGATCATCGGGTTGAGCAGGCCGAGCGCGGCCAGCGGCAGGGCGGCCACGTTGTAGGCGAAGGCCCAGAACAGGTTGCCCTTGATCGTGCCCAGCGTCCGGCGTGAGAGCCGGATCGCGTCGGCAGCCACCCGCAGGTCGCCTCTGACCAGCGTGAGGTCGGAGGCCTCGATCGCGGCGTCGGTGCCGGTGCCCATGGCCAGGCCCAGGTCGGCCTGGGCCAGCGCGGCGGCGTCGTTCACGCCGTCGCCCACCATGGCCACCACCTTGCCCTCCGCCTGCAGCCGCTTGACCACGTCGACCTTGTCGGCCGGCAGGACTTCGGCGATGACCTCGTCGATGCCGACCTCGGCCGCGACCGTCTCGGCCACCTGCTCGTTGTCGCCGGTCAGCAGGACCGGGGTGAGCCCGAGGGCGCGGAGCTGGGCGATGGCCTCCTTGCTGGTCGGCTTGACCACGTCGGCCACCTCCAGCACCGCGCGGGCCTGACCGTCCCAGCCGACCGCGACCGCGGTGCGGCCGGCCGCCTGGGCGGCGTGCAGGGCCCGCTCCAGCTCGGACGTGAGGTGCTGCGACCACTCGGCCAGCAGCCGGGGCCGGCCCACCAGCACGGCGTGGCCGTCGACGATGCCCTGCACGCCCAGACCCTCGACGTTGGCGAAATCTTCGGGCGTGGGCAGCTCGCCGACCCTGGCCGCGGCGCCCTTGGCGATCGCCTGGGCGATCGGGTGCTCCGAGGCGTGCTCCAGCGCGCCGGCCAGGCGCAGCACCTCGGCCTCGTCCTGGCCGTCGGCCAGGTGGACGCCGGTGAGGGTCATCCGGCCCTCGGTGACCGTGCCGGTCTTGTCCAGGACGATCGTGTCGATCCTGCGGGTGGACTCCAGGACCTCCGGGCCCTTGATCAGGATGCCGAGCTGCGCGCCCCGTCCGGTGCCGACCAGCAACGCGGTCGGTGTGGCCAGGCCCAGCGCGCACGGGCAGGCGATGATCAGCACCGCGACCGCCGCGGTGAACGCCGCGCCGACGCCGTCGCCGGTGCCCAGCCAGAAGCCGAGCGTGCCGAGTGCCAGCGCGATGACGATCGGCACGAAGATGCCGGAGACGCGGTCGGCCAGGCGCTGCACCTGGGCCTTGCCGGTCTGGGCCGCCTCCACCAGCTTGGCCATCTGGGCGAGCTGGGTGTCGGCGCCGACCCGGGTGGCCCGGACGACCAGCCGTCCGCCGGCGTTCACGGTCGCGCCAGTGACGGCATCACCGGGTCTGACCTCGACCGGGACCGACTCGCCGGTGAGCATCGAGGCGTCGACCGCGCTGGCGCCCTCTTCGATCACACCGTCCGTGGCGATCTTCTCGCCGGGCCGGACGACGAACCTGTCGCCCGCGACGAGCTGGTCGCTGGGGATGCGGGTCTCCACGCCGTCGCGCAGCACGGCGACGTCCTTGGCGCCCAGTTCCAGCAGCGCGCGCAGGGCTGCTCCGGCCCGGCGCTTGGAGCGGGACTCGAAGTAGCGGCCGGCCAGGATGAACGCGGTGACCCCGGCGGCGGCCTCCAGGTAGATGTTGCCCGAGCCGTCGGTGCGCTCGATGGTGAACGCGAACGGGTGCGTCATCCCGGGAGTGCCCGCGGTGCCGAAGAACAGCGCCCACAGCGACCAGCCGAGCGCGGCGATCGTGCCGAGCGAGATCAGGGTGTCCATGGTGGCCGCGCCGTGACGCAGGTTCGTCCAGGCGGCCTTGTGGAACGGCCAGCCGGCGTAGACCACCACCGGGGCGGCCAGCACCAGCGACAACCACTGCCAGTTGGTGAACTGCAGCGGCGGGATCATCGCCATCGCGATCACCGGGACGCTCAGCGTCACGGCCGTGATCAGGCGCTGCCGCAGCGGCGCGAGCTCGTCGGCCGGCTCCTGCTCTTCTCCGGCCTCAGCCGTGGGCGGGGCGGGGAGCGCGGCGGTGTAACCCGCCTTCTCGACCTCGCCGATCAGCGTCTGCGGATCGACGCCCTCGGGGAAGGTGACCTTCGCCTTCTCCGTCGCGTAGTTGACGGTGGCGGTCACGCCGTCCATCTTGTTCAGTCTGCGCTCGATGCGGTTGGCGCAGGACGCGCAGGTCATGCCGCCGATCGAGAGTTCGACAGATCTGTCTTCGGTGAGGGAAGACATCACCTTTCTCCTTTCTCCCGCTCAGTGGCTGTGGCCGTCGTCGCCGTGCCCGGTGGACTTCGGCGCAGGCGTGGGTGAGGACGTGGACGCGGGCTCGGGGTCGGCGCTCTGGCCGGTGCGGAGCGTGAAGTCGGCGGTGCGGACCTTGCCCTCGTGCTGGAAGTCAAGGAAGAGACGGTAGCCGCCGGTGCTCGGCGCCTCGGCGTAGAACACGATCTCGGGGCCTGGCTTGGTCTTGCCGTCGCCGGGCTCGCCGTCGGGGTGGACGTGCAGGTAGGCGAGGTCGCCCGCGCGCAACGCCACCAGGTGGCCGTAGGCGCCCAGGTACGGCTGCAGGTCGGTGACCGGCTTGCCGTCCTTGCTCACCTTGAGCGTGAGCTTGCTGGACTGCCCGGGCGTCAGGTCGCCGTCGAGGGTGACCGTGTAGCCGTCGACCTCGGACGTGCGCGTGGTCTGCGGGAGCGCCTTGGGCGCGAAGTCGCCCGCCACGAGCAGGTCGGCGCCGAGCGTCATGCCGCTCCCGCCGGTCGGCGCGAAGTCGGCGAACGCCCGGTACGTGCCCGCCTCGGCCAGCGTCAGCTTGACCGACCAGGTGCCGTCGGAGGCCATCTCCGGGTGCAGGTGCTGGAAGGTGGACAGGTCACGCGAGACCACGATGAAGTGCAGCTTCTTGTCGTGCTCGACCTGGTAGTCGGTGACCGGCTTCCCATCCGGGCCGGTGACGGTGAAGCGGAAGTCAGTCGGCTCGCCGGGCTTGAGGGTGGTCAGCGGGTTGAGCGTGTAGCCATCCTGCGAGACTTGGAGCCCCCCGGGGGTATCCGCCTTCGCCGGCTGGGCCGGTTGGGCGGCGTGCCCTCCGTGACCTGCGGTCGCGGCGGAGGTCGTGGCGGTCATCGCGGAGTGGTCTTCCGCAGGTGGCGTGCCGACCGGGCCGACCACCTTGCCGACACCGAGCGCGCCGCCGAAGACGACGGCGAGCCCCAAGACGTACGAGCCGAGCTTGGCCGCGGTGTTCACGAGTTCACCACCAGTTCGTAGCCGGCTTCCTCGACGGCGGCGCTGATCGCGCCGGTGTCGACCGGGCTGTCGCTGTTCACCGTCAGCAGGCCACTGGCCAGGTCGACCTCCACGGAAGTGACCCCGGCGACCTCACTGACCTCTTCCTTCACCGAGCTGACGCAGTGGCCGCAGGTCATGCCCTTGACGGTGTAGGTGGCGGTGCTCATATCGATCTCTCCTTCGAGTGGTCAGGCAAGTGGTCGGGCAAATGGTCTGGCGGACGTTCAGGAACGAACGAGCCGGGCGATGGCGTCGGTGGCTTCCTTGACCTTCGCGTCGGCCTCGGGGCCGCCTTTCAGCGTGGCCTCGGCGACACAGTGGGCCAGGTGCTCTTCGAGCAGCGAGAGCGCGAAGGAACGCAGGGCGCTGCTGGCCGCCGACACCTGGGTCAGGATGTCGATGCAGTATTTGTCGTCTTCGACCATGCGCTGCAGGCCGCGGATCTGCCCCTCGATGCGGCGCAGGCGCATGCCGTGGTCTTGTTTGGTGCCGCTGTATCCGGCCATCTCCGCTCCTCTCACTGCTTCGTTGCCTTCAGCATAACACTATACCCCCCTATGGTATTTCCGGAAGAGGGGTATCCGTCGAAACGAATTTGGTTGTATGGTCGAACCATGTCTGCGGAGAGGGACCTGCAGGAGGCCGTGGCGCGCTTCGTCCGGGCGTTCGGCCTGCATCAGCCGGACCGGACCCCGTGCGGGCGTCCCGTCCCGGTGTCCGAGGCACACGCCCTGGGCGAGCTGGCCAGAGACGGCGCGCTGCGGCAGAACGACCTGGCGCACCGGCTCCGCCTGGAGAAGAGCACCACCAGCCGCCTGGTCGGCCAGCTCATCGGCCGCGGCTGGGCCGAGCGCGCACCGGCCCCGGGCGACGGCCGCGGCGTGCTGGTCAGGCTCACCCCGGCGGGCGAAGACGCCGCCGTCCGGCTCGCCGAGGCCAGGGCGGCCAGGTTCGCCGCCGTGCTCGGCCGCGTCCCCGAGGGCGAGCGGGCCGGTGTGCTGCGCGCCCTGGAGATCCTCACGGAGGCAGTGGATGAAACGTAGGGACCGGCGCGTCCAGGTGCTCGCCGCCGCACTCGCCGCCATCGCCCTGGCCGTCGCCGGCTACACCCTGACCAGGCCGGACGAGCCCGGCGCCACGCCGGAACGTCAGGCCGAGATCGCGGCCAAGGGCGGCCGGGTGATGCCGTTCGACCTGGAGCGGACCACGCACAGGTTCGCCAAGTCGGGCACCGGCGGCGTCCAGACCGTGACCGCCGACGAACCGTCGGACGCCGGGCAGGTCAAGCTCATCAGGGAGCACCTGGCCGCGGAGGCGGCGGCCTTCAGGAGCGGAGACTACGGCGACCCCGCCGCCATCCACGGCGGCGAGATGCCCGGGCTGCGGGCGCTCGAACAGGGGCACGCCCGCATCGACGTCCGGTACGCCGAGACGTCCGCCGGGGGCTCGATCACGTACACGACGTCGGACGCGGCGCTGATCGAGGCGCTGCACGCCTGGTTCGACGCCCAGGTCTCCGACCACGGCCGGCACGCCGAACACGGCTGACCCGACGCCCACCCAGCCGCAGCACCCACCGCCGGCCGGACCGGTGAGCCGGTGGCCGTGCGGGCGGGAGGCCGGCGGGCCCGGTCAGTGGGCG
>NZ_JABCPZ010000308.1 GCF_013283785.1 Nonomuraea antri | reverse complement strand
CCGCCGGAACCGGTCAGGCCGCCGAGCGGGCTGCCGCCGCCGGCAAGAGCGCCGAGCGGGCTGCCGCCACCGGTCAGACCGCTCAGTGGGCTGCCGCCACCGGTCAGGCTGCCCGTCGGGGTGCCGCCGGTGGAGCCGGCCAGTCCGCCGAGTCCGCCCAGCGGGCTGCCCTCGCCGGACCCCTGCAGTACGTCACCGGTGCCGAAGCCCTGGCCCTCGACCAGCTCCAGCCTGGGCGCCCGGTTCTCCCACGGGGCGGCTCCCGCCGACTTGGGTCGGCTGGCCTGTCCGTACTGCTCGCCCTGAAGGCTCGGCCGGTACCGGTTGCCGAAGTCGCTCTGCGCGGACCGGCCGGACTCCTGCGGGCCGCGCGGGCCCGCCAGGTTGGGGCCGGCGGGCGCGACGGGCTCGGCCTGGCCGACGCCCTGCGGCCGGGTCTGGGGGGTCATCGGGATCTGCCGCGGGCTGCCTTTGCCAAGGAGTCCGCCCAGCAGTGATTGCCCGAGCAGACCGCCGACGACGCCGCCCAGCGGGCCGCCGCCGCTCGCGTTGGTGCCAGGGAGCAGGTCAGTGCGCTGTTGTTCTTCCGCCAGAGCCGGCGGGGCCATGGCCGCCGCCAACCCAAATGCTGCGACGGCTGCCGCCGCCTTGACTACACGATTCATGATTGCCTTCCCGGCTCGTGATCGATCGCTCTCGAATGCGGTGGAAATGCGAATCGATAACCCCCGAATGCCGTGGCGTACACGCTATGGGCACCACACGAGCGCGCCGTCCCGGCTGAGCTACATCAGCAGTTCTATCACCCTGCGTGATCGACCGCAGGCGCATGAATGCCCATGTAGCAGGGGTTTGCAGCCCGGTTACCGAGTAAAGGCGGAGCACCGGACCGGAAGACAAATCGGGAAATAAATGGACGCTATTGAGAATATTCGGTGGCCGTCCGCCACCATGCGGAAGGCGCCCGCACGGCCCGTGGACTCACCTGTTGAAAGCGAATGTCACGGGCCGGGGGCGCAGATTTTCCTGTTGCGGTGGAAGGACTTGACGTTACGCCGGCAGCAACGCCTGATCGACGGCGGACTCGAACGGAAAACGATCGGCGAAGGCCGGACGCAGGTCCGACAACCACACGGCCGACGGGTCGTACTCGGCGAAGAACGGCCGTCCGACCAGGGCGGGGTCACGTGCCTGGATGAAGTGGAGCGCGAAGACCCGCTGCCCGGCGATCTCCACGACACCGTCGACGCAGACCTTGCCCGGCGTGGCCGACATGGACGGCCCGCGCACCGTGCGGCACAGCCCGGAGACCGACGAGTACGCGTCCCTGAAGATCTCGTACGCCCGCGCCAGCGGCACCGCGAAGTAGTCCTGCGGCCCGGTGTCGCGCTCGACGAACATGTAGTAGGGAATCATCCCCATCCTGAGCTGCCGCCGCCACATCGACGACCACACCCGAGGATCGTCGTTGATGGACCTGATCAGCGGCGCCTGGGTCCTGATCGTGGCCCCGCTGCCGAGAATGCGCTTGACCGCCGATTCCACCAGCGGCGAGTCCAGCTCGCGCGGATGCGTGAAGTGGGCCATGAACGCCAGATTCTTGCCGGCGTTGATCACCTCCTCGAACAGGCCGAGCGTGGAGTCGGCGTCGGGGTCGGTGGTGAAGCGCTGCGGCCAGTAGGCCAGCGCCTTGGTGCCGATCCTGATCGATTCGAGCTGGTCGAGTTCGAGCAGCGGCTCGATGTAGCGCCTGATCACGGGCTCACCCATGATCATGGCGTCGCCGCCGGTGATGAGCACGCTGGTGACCTCGGGATGCTGGCGGATGTAGGCCACCATCTGGCCGATGTCGTCGGAGGCGAACTTCAGGTCCGCGTCGCCGACGAACTGCGCCCAGCGGAAACAGTACGTGCAGTAGGCGTGACAGGTCTGCCCCTGCTTGGGGAAGAAGAGCACGGTCTCGGAGTATTTGTGCTGCATACCAGGCACCGGCTCGTCCCCCATGGTGGGGACGTTGAGCTCCTTCTGGCCCGCCGGATGGGGATTGAGCTGGGCGCGTACCCGGTTCGCCTCGGCCTGGATCTCGGCGTTGGGCGCCTCTGCCTTGAGCAGATCGGCGAGCCTGGCGACATCGGTGGCGGGAAGCATGTCCTCCTGCGGGAAGACGAGGCGGTATATGGGATCGTCGGGCGCGGCCGACCAATCTATGAGTTCATCCACGACGTAGGCGTTCGTGCGGAACGGCAGCACGGTGGCGACCGCCCTGACCTTCAGCCTCTCCTCGTCACCGAGCCCTGCGCGGAGCAGCAGCTCGTCGAGGTGTTTCGAGGTATACGCCCGAAAGCGTCGCGTTCCTGCCTGGTTCAAGATCACTAGGCCTTTCCCATCTTTTTTGTTCGATCGGATGTAAACCTCACGACCGTGTCGCGCGTCTACGGTTCTTCTTACCGGACGCGCCGCCCCGAGGTCACGGTTCCGTGTGGGCCCCAAGTTTCTGCAGGGGTCGAATCTCTCGCGACATATCGCGTTAGCGCATACCATGGCTAATCGTGACCGACGATCCCGCCCTGCGTGCCTCAGACGCCGATCGCGACCGCGTTGCAGCGGTGCTCGGCGAGGCCCTCGCCAACGGAAGACTCACCAGCGTCGAGCACGCCGACCGCCTGGAGGCCGCCTACACGGCCAAGACGGTCGGCGAACTCGTCCCCCTCACCCGGGATCTGCCTGCGGTGTCCGTCACGTCCAGTCCTGCGAGCATCGAGCAGCAGACCGTCAGCGCGACCTTCTCCAAGGTCGTCAAGAAGGGCCGCTGGATCGCCTCCAGGCACACCCACCTGCAGGCCACCTTCGGCGCGCTCATCGTGGACCTGTCCGACGCGGTGCTGCCCGGGCGCGAGATCACGCTGTCCGTCAACTCGTACATGGGCAAGCTGATCATCAGAGTGCCCGACAGCGCCCAGGTGATCGACGAGGTCGGCGCGCTGTTCGCCAAGCGCCAGGTGTCCGGCGGCGCGGGCGGCGACGGCCCGGTGATCCGGGTGGTCGGACGGGTCACGTTCGGCAAGGTCATCGTGTCGCGCGGCGTCTCCGACTGGAACCTGCGCTGACGGGCAGTACGTGGCGCGCGGCGTCTCCGACTGGAACCTGCGTCAACGGGCAGTAGCAGTGCTACCCGCCGGTTAACCTGGCTCCTGCCTTGCCTACGATGCGGACATACCGAGCCCGCGTTCCGGCCAAGCCGTGACGGCGGGCTCGCATGCCGTACGAGGTGACCATTGTCCGAGAGCAGGCCGATCGCGCTCGACGCGATGGGCGGCGACCACGCGCCGCACGAGATCGTGGCGGGAGCCGTGCACGCGGTGCGCGAGCGCGGGTTGCAGGTGGTGCTCGTCGGCTCGCCCCGGGTGCTGTACGAGGCGCTGGCCGACCACGACGCCACCAAAGAGGTGCCGATCGTGCGCGCGGAAGAGGCGCTGGCCATGAACGAGGGCGCGCTGGCCAGCCTGCGCCGCCCGCGCTCCAGCATCGCGATCGCCTGCCATCTGGTACGCAGGGGCGACGCCGCCGCCGTGGTGTCGGCCGGCTCGACCGCGGGCGTGGTGGCCACCGGCAGGCTCAGGCTCAAGGGCCAGCAGGGCGTGCTCAGGCCGGCCATCGCGGTGGCGCTGCCCACCAGGCCCCGGCCCACCCTGCTCCTGGACGCCGGCGCCACCGCCGAGACCAAGCCGGAAATGCTCCTGCAATTCGCCCATCTGGGCGCGGCCTACGCCGAACTCGCCTACGACATCGACGAGCCCAGGATCGGCCTGCTCACCATCGGCAGCGAGGCGGAGAAGGGCAACAAGCTCGTCAAACGCGCGCACGAGCTGCTGCAGGCCGCACCCGGACTGAACTTCGCCGGCAACGTCGAAGGCCACGACCTGCTGACCGGCGACGTGGACGTGATCACCACCGACGGCTTCACCGGCAACGTCGCGCTCAAGACCATGGAAGGCGCGGTGCGCTACGCGTTCTCCGAGCTCAGGCAGACCATCGACGAAGGCAGGCTGGCCAGGTTCGGCGCCTTCATGCAGCGCTCGCGGCTGCGCGGCCTGCGTGACAGGCTCGACGCCGAGGCCCACGGCGGCGCCGTGCTGCTCGGGCTGAACGGCACGGTCGTCATCGCGCACGGCTCGTCCAAGGCGGCCGGCGTCAGCGCCGCCTGCAAGCTCGCCGCCGACCTGGCCGAGGGCGGCATCGTGGGCAGGATCGGCGAACGGATCGCCGCCACGCATCGATCACACCGTCTCTGGTGACGCCATAAGGTGAGCGGATCCACAGAAACGGGGGGTTGTGTGGACGGGCTCACCTCAGCCGAGATCACCAGGGGGCTCACCTCGGCTCAGGTCGCCGGGGCGAAGACCAACGACGTGCCGAGACGGTCCAGCAGATCGCTCGGCGCGATCGTCAGGGCGAACGTGTTCACCCTGTTCAACCTGGTCATCGGCGTGCTCTGGGCGCTGATCCTGATCTTCGGCGAATGGCAGGACGGGCTGTTCGGCCTGGTGATCGTGGCCAACGCGCTGATCGGCATCGTCCAGGAGCTGCGGGCCAAGCGCACGCTCGACCGGCTCGCCGTCATCAACGAGGCGCCGGTGCGGGTCAGACGCGACGGCCGCGAGCGGGAGATCGAGCCGCGCGCGCTGGTGGAGGGCGACCTCGTCCTGCTCGCGCCGGGCGAGCGCCTGCTGGTCGACGGCGAGGTCGTCGGCTCCGACGGCCTGGAGGTCGACGAGTCGCTGCTCACCGGCGAGGCCGACCCGGTCCACAAGCGACCCGGCGACCGGGTGCTGTCGGGCAGCTTCGCGGTGGCCGGCTCGGGCGCGTTCGTGGCCACCCACGTCGGCACCGACGCCTACGCGGTGAAGCTGGCCGAGGAGGCCAGCAGGTTCCACCTGGCGCACTCGGAGCTGCGCCAGGGCGTGGCCGACTTCATCAAGTACATCACCTGGCTGGTCATCCCGATCGGCGCGCTGCTGATCCACAGCCAGCTCAGGAACTCCGCCGACTTCGGCACCGCCATCACCGGGGCCGTCGCGGGCATCGTCACCATGATCCCCGAGGGGCTGGTGCTGATGACCTCGATCGCCTTCGCCGTCGGCGTGGTGCGCCTGGGCCGGCGCAAGTGCCTGGTGCAGGAACTGCCCGCCATCGAGGGCCTGGCCAGGGTGGACGTGCTCTGCCTCGACAAGACCGGCACGCTCACCGCCGGCGGCATGGACCTCGACCAGGTGCTGCCGCTGCGCGACGGCGGCCCGGTCGAGCCGGCGCCGGCCGCACTGGCCGCGCTGGCCCACGTGGACCGTCACGCCAACGCCACCGCCCAGGCCATCAGGGCCCGCTTCCCCGAGGCGCCCGACGGCTGGACGGCCACCGCCACCGTGCCGTTCTCCTCCGCGCGCAAGTGGAGCGGCGCCGACTTCGGCCCGCACGGCACCTGGCTGCTCGGCGCGCCCGACGTGCTGCTGAGCGGCGGCGACGGATACGACCAGGCCGCGAAGCTGTCCGCGACCGGGGCCCGCGTCCTGGCGCTGTGCCGGGCGGACGGCCTCGACACCGCCACCGCCACCGCCGAGCCGGTCGCGCTCATCACGCTCGAACAACGCATCAGGCCCGACGCGCGGCGAACGCTGCGGTACTTCGCTGAGCAGGGCGTCACGGTCAAGGTGATCTCCGGCGACAACCCGGCCGCGGTCTCCGCGATCGCCACCGCGCTCGGCATCCCCGGCGGCGACCGCGCCGTCGACGCCCGCACCCTGCCCGCCGGCCAGGACGAGCTCGGCGAGATCCTCGACACCCACACGGTGTTCGGCCGGGTCACCCCAAGGCAGAAACGCCTGTTCGTCGGCGCGCTGCAGGCCCGCGGCCACACCGTGGCCATGACCGGCGACGGCGTCAACGACGTGCTCGCGCTCAAGGACGCCGACCTGGGCATCGCGATGGGCGCCGGCAGCGCGGCCACCAAGGCGGTGGCGCAGGTGGTGCTGCTCGACAACAGGTTCGCCACGCTGCCGCACGTGGTCGGCGAGGGCCGGCGCGTGCTGGCCAACATCGAGCGGGTCTCGAACCTGTTCCTCACCAAGACCTTCTACGCGATCGTGTTGTCGCTGCTGGTCGGGGTGGCCGGGGTGATGTTCCCGTTCGCGCCGCGCCACTCGACGTTCGTCAACGCGCTGACCATCGGCATCCCGGCCTTCTTCCTGGCGCTCGCGCCCACGCTCGAACGCGCCAGGCCCGGGTTCGTCCGGCGGGTGCTGCGTTTCGCCGTACCCGCCGGGGTGATCTGCGCGGCGGCGGTGCTGCTGTCGTTCTGGGCCGCGCACAGCGGCACCTCCACGCTCGTCGAGGACCAGACGTCGGCGGTGATCGCGTTGTTCCTCACCACCTGGTGGGTGCTGGTGCTGATCGCCCGGCCGTTCAACTGGTGGCGGATCGCGCTGCTCGCCGCGATGGCGGCGCTGTTCGCGATCGGCCTGGCGATCCCCTGGGTACGCGCGTTCTTCGCACTCGCGCCCGGCGATGTCTCCAACGACCTGACGGCCGTCGGCATCTCGCTGGTGGCGGCGATAACCATCAGCGTCGCGGTCAAGGTCGCCGGTACCCTTAGAACATGACCGACCCGCAGATAGTGCTCACCGAGCGCGTCCAGCAGGCGCTGGCCGACGCGTTCGGTTCGGAGTACGCCGACGCAGACCCGCTGATCCGGCCCTCCCAGTTCGCCGACTTCCAGGCGAACGTCGCGATGAGCCTGGCCAAGCGGCTGCGACGAGCCCCGCGGGAGGTCGCGGAAGCACTCAAGACGGAGCTGTCGGACTTCCCGGGCACGGTCGAGGTCAGCGGCCCCGGCTTTCTCAACATCACGCTGAACGACTCGTGGATCGCCGCCGAGGCCAGCCGGATGTTGAAGGACGCGCGGCTGGGCGTCACCACGGTCACGCCCGCGCAGACCGTGGTGATCGACTACTCCGCGCCCAACGCGGCCAAGGAGATGCACGTCGGCCACCTGCGCACGACGATCGTCGGCGACTCGCTGGCCCGCCTGCACGAGCACCTGGGCAACAAGGTGATCAGGCAGAACCACCTGGGAGACTGGGGCACGCCGTTCGGCATGCTCATCGAGCACCTGCTCGACATCGGCGAAGAGGCCGCCGTCGCGCAGCTCGAAGCCGGCCAGGGCACCGAGTACTACCAGGCGGCGCGCGCCAAGTTCGACGGCGACGAGTCGTTCAAGCTGCGCTCGCGCGTGCGGGTGACCACGCTGCAGTCGGGCGACCCCGAGACGATGCGGCTGTGGCACGTCTTCATGGACGCCACCGTCCGCTACTTCAACAAGGTCTACACGATGCTCGGCGTCACGCTCACCGACGCCGACATCGCCGGCGAGAGCATGTACAACCCGATGCTCGAGAAGACCTGCGACGACCTGGAGACCGCCGGCGTCGCGGTGCTGAGCGAGGGCGCGCTGTGCGTGTTCCCGCCCGGCTTCACCGGCTCCGACGACAAGCCGCTGCCGCTCATCGTCAGGAAGAGCGACGGCGGTTACGGCTACGCCTCCACCGACATGGCGGCCATCCGCTACCGGGTCCACGACCTCAAGGCCGACCGGATGCTCTACGTGGTGGGCGCCGACCAGGCGCTGCACTTCCGGATGGTGTTCGCCGCGGCCAAGCTGGCCGAATGGCTGCCCGACAGCGTCTCCGCCGAGCACGTCCAGATCGGCATGATGCTCGGCAAGGACGGCCGCAGGTTCAAGACCCGCTCCGGCGAGTCCGTCAAGCTGACCGACCTGCTCGACGAGGCGGTCGAGCGGGCGTCCGCGCTGCTCGAAGACCGCGGCTACGACGAGACCACCAGGGCGGAGATCGCCCAGGCGGTCGGCATGGGCGCGGTGAAGTACGCCGACCTGTCGGTTAGCCACGACAGCGAATACGTCTTCGACTTCGACCGCATGCTCGCCTTCACCGGCAACACCGCCCCCTACCTGCAGTACGCGCAGGCGCGCATCCGCTCGATCTTCCGCAAGGGCGAGGTCGACCCGGTCGCCGCCATCGGCTCGATCGAGATCGGGCACGAGGCGGAGCGCGAGCTGGCGCTGCAACTGCTGGGCTTCGGCGCGGTGGTCGAGCAGACCACGCTGCTGAGCGAGCCGCACCGGCTGGCCAACTACGTCTATGCCACGGCCACCGCCTTCACCACCTTCTTCGAGAACTGCCCGGTGCTCAAGGAAGGCGTCGACCCCGAGACGCGCGCCTCGCGTCTCGCCCTGTGCGCGCTGACCCTCCGGGTGCTCGAAACCGGGCTCGACCTGCTCGGCGTCCCGGTGCCCGAGCGCATGTAAACCGGCAGTTGGCTGCAAAGCTCCCGTCCCGTCGTGGGCGCGCCTCCGCCTGGTGGGCGCGCCCAAACGGCTAGGCTTTACGCGGTCATGAACTGAGGCCGAAATGGGGGAGTTCTCTGCCTTGAGCACGGACCTGACTGCGAGCCCCCAAGCAGCGACGGAGTTGCATCGCTACGCCGAAGCACTGCTGGCGCACCTCGCCGCCAGCGATACCGCGCCCCCCGCTGCACCCGACTTCCGCGACATACCCGGATATTGGCTGCCACCGGCCGTCGAGGCCCTGGTCGCCATCCTCGCCGGTGACGACCCGCTCGAACCGCTGAGCAGAGCGGCCGGTCGCGACCAGCAGCAGACCGCGCTGTTCCTGTGCCTGGCGCTCGCGGTGTCCGGGCACGGCAGCCGCATTCACGCCTCCTGGCTCGGCACCGCCTTCGGCGAACTGTCGCTCGACCGTCCCGTCTCCCACGGCCAGCGTTCGCTCTGGCTGGCCGCGGCCCGGGGCGCCTACGGACCGGCCGGCAAGATCTTCGTGCTCCGCAAGCTCGACGCGCTGGCCGTGCCGGAACACGCCGACCCGCAGCAGTGGGTGCAGGCGCTGGTGCCCGAGGAGCCGGCGGTGGTCATCCCGCCGTCGCTGGTCGACTTCCCGGAGATGGCGGAGATCCCGGAACTGGCCGTCCCGGCGCAGGCCGCCGCCCGGCTGGCCAGGCTGCGCGCCAGATGCGTGGAGATCACCTCCACCCGGCAGAGCCGGAACGTGCCGGTGAGCGCGCTCGGCAACAGCGTGGGCAGCCCCGCCACGGCCTGGGCCGAGGACGAACCGCTGGCCGTCCTGCGCTCGCTGATCGGGCTGAGCGGGCCCGCCGGGCCGATGGCCTCGCTGAGCTCGTACCTGCTCGACGACCTGCGCCCCGGCGCCGACCCACACCTGTCGGCGATCGCGCTGCACGTGGCGGCGCCGATCCTGCGCGGCGTCTCCGAGCAGCTGGAGTCCGACAGCCGGCTCGAACCGCCGCACGCGCTCACCGTGCCGCTGCTCGGCCACCGCATCGAGCTACGCCCGGAAGGCGCCGACGAGGAGTCGCTGGCCGCCGCCGAACGCGCCATCGTCACCGAGGGCCTGGCCCCGCGCAGCCGTCCCTGGGCCGCGATGCTGCTCATCGCGGCCGGTGTCGCCTGCCTGGTGGTCGCGCTGCTCGTGCACGTGCTGTTCGGCGCGGCCGGGGTGACGATGATCGGGCTGGCCGCCTGGCAGCTCTGGCAGCGCCACCGCATCGCCCTGGCCGACGCCCGCTACGTGGCGGGGCAGGTGAGCGAGCTGAAGGAGCTGGCCGAAGGCGCGGTCTGGGCGCTGCACGCGTACGCACGCGAAGCCGACGCGCGCGCCGCCCAGGCCGCGGAAGACGCCGCCGAACTCACCCGCCTGGTCCGCCGCGGCCCCCGCGCCGCCTGACCCCTCCGCGCGGCCCGAACCCTGGGCCGCCTGAACCCTCCGCAGCCCGAACCCCGCGCCGTCTGAACCTCCGCGCGGCCTGAACCTATGGGCCCGGCCCGCATGAACATCCACGCCCGCCCGCGTGAGACTTCGGGCCCCTGACAACACGATGACGCCCCGGCCGCTGGGCCAGGGCGTCATCAAGTCCTCCATCACGGACGGCCCGCCAGCCGCCCTGACATCCTTCAGGTCGTCTCGATCTCCACGTGTGCCGGCGCGAGCAAGAAGACGCGATCGGCGATGCGCTCGATCCGTCCCTCGCAGCCGAACGCCAGACCCGCCGCGAAGTCGACCATCCGCGTCGCCTCCGGCATGGGCATGCCGGTCACGTCCATGATGACCGTCTGACCCTCACGGAAATGCTGACCGATCAACGGCGCGTCGTTGTACTTGAGCGGCTGCACCATCACGATACGTGACGAGTCTATGGTCGAGCGCCACCTCTTGGCCGCCCGCTCCGACGCCGGAACGTACTCGTCCTCGTACTGGCCGTCGTCGTCGTAACCCTCGTCGTAATGGTCAATCGCGCCCAGGCCAAGGTAGCTCACCACCTTGCGCACTGCCCCCATCGGTTTGTCCTTTCCTCAGGAACTCACCGTAATCGGCACGTCCCTACACATTGGACGGTAACCGACGATTCCGCATTCGCCACGCGACACGCCCAGCCCTAATTCCATTTTGTACGGCTTGCAGCCTGCTTGCAGCTGGATTTCCGACCCCCCGGTATGGCCCAGCGCGATCACTGATGACTGTGTGCGACTTCCCCGACACAGAGTTCCCAGGGTAAACCC
>NZ_JABCPZ010000307.1 GCF_013283785.1 Nonomuraea antri | reverse complement strand
CCCCTGCCCCGGCCCGCCACCGCGCCTCCGTTTCGCCAGGAGGTGCCGATGTGCGGTATGGTTTTCCCCGTCGGCACCGCAAGAAGCCGACAGGGCGGGCGATTAGCTCAGCGGGAGAGCGCTTCGTTCACACCGAAGAGGTCACTGGTTCGATCCCAGTATCGCCCACCAGCTCAAAGGCCGGTTCCAGTTCTGGAACCGGCCTTTTTGATCTTCTGTGTGTCCAACCGAGTGACACGAAGCCGTGGCGTAGTCCCGGGGCGTTCCCGAACGCGTTGAGGAAGCCTCGCCGTGCGGCTCCGAGATGAGTGGCGGAACGTTCTTGACTCGCATCGTCCAGCGCTTATCTTGTTTTTAGGAAAGTTTCCTAAAGGAAGTGCCCATGCCCCTTCGGAGCCAAGGGAAGAGCACATGAAGATGAACCGGGCGACCACCGCCTTATCCGCCACCGCTCTGCTCACCGCGTCACTGCTGGTGGGCGCCGCGTCCCCCGCCCACGCCACCCCAACGGGCTGCAGCACCTGGCAGCAGGGGTACGTCGTCTACAGCAAGTGCACGGGTGGGACGGGTAGGCAGGCGGTTTACGTGAGCGGCGTGCACGTGAACCCCGCAGTTGGCTGGGTTGCCATGTCCGGCCCGATCGTGGGAGTGGGCGAGACATCGTCGGTCAGCTTCCCGGGCACCGTGTGGTACCGGAGCACCACCCTGTACGACTAAAGCGAGGCCGAGCGGCATGGCGGCGTCCCAGCCTCCGGTACGAGTACGGACACCGTTGGCGAGGTAGATCGAACAGGAACGGCCCCGTGATCATGGGGCCGTTCCCATGTCGGGAGCCGTCGAGCCCGCGCGGTCCGCTGCGCTAGCCGGGAGGGGTGGGCTTGGTTTCGCTCCAGCCCGAGTCCACGACCGTCCGGTAGCTCAGCGTTCGGCCGGGAACCTGTCACTTCTGGCTTTCCGGGCCTGGTTCGAGCTGGATGTCACGGCTGCCCAGGACCTTGCCGGTCTTCTGGTCGAAGAGCAGCTCCCGCTGGATCTTCCCGCGGCCTTCGGCACTGTCGAACGGGGCCGCGAGGCCGACCGCTGGCCGGCCGAGCGGATCCGTGACGGCGCCCAGCCGCCGTACGCCGGGATAGTCGGTGATCAGGCGTATGAGACCGGCTCGTACCTTGGGCGGCACGGGCGTGTCCACGAGGGCGAAGAAGACCCGGCCGAGCACCCCTGTGGGGCCGTCGCAGCGTCTCGGCGCTCCGGACTCGCCCGCGATGAACTTGGCCGAGCCTTCGCACAGCAGCTCGCGCAGCTCTCCGGGGTCGGTGGGCAGCTCTTGGAGCTCCTGATAGGTGAACTGGCCGACGCCGCCGATGAGGAATGTGCCGCCGCCCTGGTCATTCGGATGCTCCTCCTGCCAGGCGCCCAGACCAGCGCCGACGCCGACGCCGGCGCCGAAGTGCTCGGGTTCGTCCCAGGACCGCTCGATCGCCACGGCGTCGTCCTGCAATGGTGGGGCGTCGCCCGGGGGATCGGCCAGGTGGGGCTCATTCATGCACAGGCCTCGAGGTCGGCGGGGCATCGGTCAATGTGTTGTTGTCCGCAGGCCGCTTTCGCCTTCCCGGAATTCCGGTGCGCCGGATGGGGAGCCTCTCAGCGCCCTCGTCCTGTGGGACCTGTGCGCGTGGGAGCTCACCCGTGCCGGCTTGATTCGCGTTGATGGTGAGGCTTCGGCGGTTTTCGGTGTCTTCGAATTGAGGGCGTGCCATGCTCGGCGGTGTGATCAATCGCTTGGCGGCGAAGGGTGGTCTTTCGAGGTCGCGCGTCGTGCTGCTGGTCGTGGTGGCGCTCGCGCTCGTCCTGGCGGGGGTGGTGACGGCCGTCTCGGCGTACGACCCTCACGAGGAGCGGGATCTCTCCTTCACGCTACGGGAGATGCGGGCGGGCCGGATCGCGCGGGCGACCGTGGTCTGGGACGATCAACGCCTCTTCGTGACCACGAACGACGGCCGGCAGTGGTACGCCGAGTTCGGGGTGGCCTCCGGCCGGTCCGGCCGGCCCGGCTTGTCCGACGAGGAGTTCATGGCGGAGCTTTCCGAGGCCGATCCTCTCGGGCGCGTCGCGTTGACCGTCGAGGGGAATTCCTGGGGATGAGGCCGAGGGGGCGTCCCTGAAGGCGAAGCGGCGGGCCGGTGGGATGATCGGCGCATGGATGCGGTTCTTCCTGCGACGTTGCTGACCGTGCTGCGGGATCTCCACGCGAGTTGCGCCGTGCGTCCGAACGTCGGAGAGGTCGCTGGTGGCGGCGGCTGGGATGGGCCTGTCGTCATGCTTTCCGCTCCGGACGGCACGGGGATGGGGGTCCGGATCCCGCGTGACGGTGACCTCGCCGAGCAGCTGGCCGACGTCGCGGATCAGGTCCAGGAATGGGCCGTGCACGCGCTGTGGATGGAGGGGCTGCCGGCGGTATGGCCGGAGTGTCCGGAGCATCCCGGTGGCCATCCGCTGGCGGCCGTGGTCGAAGGTGACACGGCCGTGTGGGCGTGCCCGCGGACGCGGACGGTGGTCGCCCCCGTCGGGAGTCTGCCCGGCTCCGACGCGTCGGAGGGTGGTTCGTCACCCTTGCGGGGTTAGGTTGGCCTGGCCGGCCGACTGGCCTTGCGAGGCTGGTGCCGACTGGCCTTGTGGGGCTGGGGCGGGCTGGCCTGGCGGGTGATTCGGTGTCACCGTCCCGGTGGACGTCGCGATCGCCGGGACGACCGGGCACGCGGCGGGCGGCCGGAGCGCGGTGTGGTCAGCGTCCTGGGCGGCCAGGCCGGCGGCGTAGCCGGAGCTGCCGCTGATCCACAGAGCGGCGGCCAGCGCGAGCGTGACGCCCAGCGGCACGCGGACCGAGCGCGGCTTGCACGGCGCACTACGAATGAACGCGGACGGTGGTAGATCGTTCATCTGAGCCCCCGAGGTCATGAACGCTTCGCGAGAACACGATCACTTACCGTGGTTCGTTCCCCGTTCTCGGCGCGCGTCCCAGATCTCCGCCATGAGATCCATTCCCACGGCGGCGAAGCCGCCGCGTCCGGTAAAAGCACGCGGCGGTGAGACTTCCGATCGGCATCCGGTGGGTAGGCCGCAGGTGTGGGTGCGATAGAGATCCAGCGGGTCTACGATCACCGCGACCCCACCGGCGCGGTGTTCCTGGTGGACCGGATGTGGCCGCGCGGCGTGCGCAAGGACGATCTGCCGCTGGACGGCTGGCCGCGTGACGTGGCGCCGTCGACCGAGTTGCGCCAGTGGTTCGGTCATCGTCCGGAACGGTTCGAGGCGTTCGCCGAGCGCTACCGGCGGGAGCTCGACGGGCATCGGGAAGAGCTGGAGCCCCTGCTCGCGGCCGCGCGGCGCGGGACCGTGACGCTGCTGTACGGGGCCAAGGACACCGAGCACAACCAGGCCGTGGTCCTGCGCGACTACCTGCGGGAGCAGCTGTGATCAGGCCGAGGTCCGGGGCCTGCGGACGCCACGTGATCCATCCGATGTCCGGGCCGTGCGGACCCCGCATGATCCACCCGGCGTCCGGGTGGTCCGCACCCGATGGGGATCGAGGAGGATTGAGAGAAAGGCGGCGGTTGCCCATCGGCGCGAGCGGTCGGTGGCATACCATCGTCGTGTCCCGGAAGACGCCTATCGCGATCTTTTCTCCGGAAACGTTCTTGGTGAGCGCTCCGGGGCAGGCTCGACAACACGCAAAACCCTTGCAAATACGACCCGATTGATGCCGTTTAGCCAGGTAGATGCCTAAATGTCCACCTGTGATGTGCGTTACAGAAGGCCCTAGGAGCGGAATCTTTCCTACAGGTTTCTTCGTTCCGCGTCATAGCTCAGGACGAAGTCCGTCAGAGCAGTGAAAGCCCCGAAGAGGGGACCTACGACGAAAAGGTTTGGCTGACGATGAACAGCACCACCGTCTCCGCCGAGCTTGGCCTTCGGCTTGTGGTCCCCGACCGTACTACCGTCCCCCTGCTCGCCGGACTGAGTTACACAGCCGACGATCCGTACGCCATCCGCATGGCTTTCCACGTAGGGAACGACGAGCCGGTCGAGTGGATCTTTGCTCGCGAACTGCTGACAGTAGGCATCGTGAGGCGTGTCGGCGACGGCGACGTGCAGGTCTGGCCCGCACGCGCCGACGGCGAACGCACGCTGCACATCAGCCTGACGTCGCCGTTCGGTCAAGCGCTCTTCGAAGTACCGCTGGCCCCGCTCACCGAGTTCCTGCACCGGACGTACGAGAAGGTGCCGGCGGGCCGCGAGACCGACTTCATGGATCTCGACGCCGAGCTGACCAACATGCTCTGGCCGTCATGATCGGGTCATAGGCAGTCGGAAAGGCGTCCGTCACCCCAGGTGGCGGGCGCCTTTTTGATATATCCGGGTGATCAGGTCAGGGAGCGGAGCAGGTCTCTCATTCTGGCGATCTCCACCGTCTGCCCCGTGGAGACGTCCCTGGCCAGCAGGCGCATCACCTGGTCCTGGCCGCCTGCCAGCTCCTCCCCCGCCATCTTCACCGCGCCCTCGTGATGGCGCACCATCAGCTCCAGGAACAGCCGGTCGAAGGCCGGGCCGCGGGCCGCGCGCAGCCGGTTCAGCTCCTCCGCGGTCGCCATCCCGTAGTCCCGGCCGGCGCCGTGCGCGTGGTCTCCAGGCACGGGACGGCCGAGCCTGGTCAGCCAGTCGGCCATGAGCCGGATCTCCGGCCGCTGGGCCAGCGCGATCTGGCCGGCGGTGGTGCGGATCGACGTGGTCGTGGTGCGCGCGTCCACCAGCGAGGTCATCTCCAGCGCCTGGCGGTGATGTGGGATCATCGCCTCGGCGAAGCGCACGTCCGCCGCCACGGCCTCGGCCGGCGGCCGGTTCAGGCGCTCCCCCGGGGTCGCCGTCCGCGCCGTGGCGCCCGGCTCGCCGGGCACCAGGACGGGCGCGTCCGTGCCGATCGGCGCGGGCCCGGACGGCTGCTGCGCGCAGGCGGCCAGTGCCAATGACGTCGAAGCCAGCACAAATGGCGTCAGAACTGTGACAAAGAGCGTACGCGAGCGCGAACCTACTGGCATAGCTTCCATAGTGGGCTACAAGACAAAGGGGACGCGTGTTGATCTCTGCCAAGGTGCGCGGAGCGATGGTGTGTGCGGCGCTGATGCTGGCGTCCGCGTGCGCGGGAGGTCAGGGGGTGACGCCCGCGCCGGACGGGGTGACGTCCGCGCCGGCGGAGCAGCCGTCCGGCACGTCCAGCGCCTCCGGCACGGCCGGCGGGGACACCGGCGACGTCAAGATGAGCGACAACGTGAAGCATGTCGCGAACGTGCCGCTGAGCGCGCCGCTCGACGGCCCCCAGGACTGGAACTCGGACCTGGCCTTCCAGGGCGACTACGCGTTCGTGGGCAACTTCGGCGGCTTCTCGATCTTCGACATCAGCGAGCCGGCCAAGCCGAAGATCGTCAGCCAGGTGGCGTGCCCGGCGCAGCAGAACGACGTCTCGGTCTACGGTGACCTGCTGATCCTGTCGATCGACGAGCCGCAGTCCGGCGAGGAGTGCGGGGCCACCGGGGGCGAGCGCAAGTGGGAAGGGCTGCGCATCTTCGACATCAGCGACAAGAAGAGCCCCAAGTACGTCTCCGCCGTCGCGACCGACTGCGGCTCGCACACCCACACCATGGTGCCGGACGGCGAGAAGCTCTACGTGTACGTCTCCTCCCCCGGCCCCGACCCCGGCTCGGAGACCTGCCCGCCGCCGCACGAGATCATCTCGATCGTAGAGATCCCCACGAAGGACCCCAAGTCCGCAAAAGTCGTAGCGACGCCGGATATCTTCCCGGAGAGCCAGAAGGACAGCTTCGCCGCCGGCTGCCACGACATCACCGCCTACCCGGAGAAGAAGCTGGCCGCGGCCGCCTGCTTCGGTGACGGCGTCCTGCTCGACATCTCCGACCCGGTCAACCCGAAGGTGCTCCAGCAGATCCGCGACAAGGAGAACTTCCAGATCTGGCACTCGGCCACCTTCAACAACGACGCCACCAAGGTCGTCTTCGGCGACGAGCTGGGCGGCGGCATGATGGCCACCTGCGACGGGCGCACCCCGCGCACCAAGGGCGCCGACGCGGTCTACGACCTGGTGGACGGCAAACTGGAGCGGCGCGGCTACTTCAAGATCCCGCGTGACCAGGAGGAGCGCGAGAACTGCGTGGCGCACAACGGCTCGCTGATCCCGGTGCCCGGCAAGGACATCATGGTCCAGGCCTGGTACCAGGGCGGCCTGTCGATCTGGGACTTCACCGACTCCGGCGCCCCGAAGGAGATCGGCTACTTCGAGCGCGGCCCGTTCTCCGGCGAGGGCATCGGCGGCTCGTGGTCGGCGTACTACTACAACGGCTACATCTACAGCAGCGACATCCGGATGGGCCTGGACGTGATCGAGATCAACGACCCGCTGACCGATCCGGCCAAGAGCGTCAAGATGGACGACTTCAACGTCCAGACCCAGAAGAGCTACCAGGGCTAGGGCCTGCGGATCTCGCCTTCGCGCCACTTCGTGTACGTCGAGGTGAACGTGGAGGCGAGATCCTGGTACCACCAGGCCACCCGGTAGGACGTGGGCCGGTTCAGCTCGTCGAGCTCCAGGCGCCAGGTCACCCTGGTGCCTTTGAGCTGCTCGTCCTTCCAGCCGGCCAGTTGCAGGATCTCGCCCTTGACCTGGTCGGGCGCCTCCGGCGTGGGCAGGCCGCCGGAGTAGCGCCGGTCCGCCTTGTTCACCTGCGGCGTGCGTGCCACCAGGTCCAGCAGGACGCCTAAGCCGCCCATGACGACCACCATGTCCACGTAGCTCTTGATGTGGTGGGTGGTGTCCGATTCGTGCGGCTTGCCGTCGATGAACATCGACTGGTCGCCCGTGCTGAGGATCGTCACGTTCGCCGGTGGGTCCGATTCGGATTCGTCCGGTGCGATCCGGACGGCGAAGTCGCAACTTCCCGTGCTGAACCCGACGTCGGACCGGTAGGCGATCCGGCCGCGCGCGTCGGCCGCGAACGAGCTCTGCGTCAGGCCGCCCTGGAAGGAGAGGTCGGCCAGCGGGGTGAGGGTGAGCGCGCCCTCGACGGCGATGGCGATCCGCGTGCCGTCGCCGGGCGGCGCGGTGACGGACGGCTCGGGCTGCTCGGACTCGGACGGCTCGGCCCGGGCGGACTCGCTTCCTGAAGCCTGGGCCGCGTCCCGGGTGGGCGCGTCACCGGTGGGCGCGTCACCGGGGGCGGACGAGCCGCCCGTCGCCGCCGACGTGCCGCCGTCGCCGGGACGGGCGTCGCCCGGCAGTACGCCGCGCCACCACAGCACCCCGCCGGCCACCGCCGCCGCGCCGAGCGCCGCCCCCGCCCCGAGCAGCGCCTTTCGCCGCGAGACCCGCTGCGGCAGGTGCTCCGACTCCCCCTGCGGCAGGTGCTCCGGCGACCGCCGTGACAGGTCCTCCGGTACCGGCTCCGGCCTGTGCTCCGACGCCCGCCGCGGCGGGCCCTGGGGCGTGCGTCCTGGATCGCCCGAGGTGGCCGCCAGTGCCGCGCCGCGGGCCAGCGGATCATCCGCGGCGCCGCCTCGCGGGTCCCCTTGGGCCCCCATCTCCAGCAGGTCGAGCAGCACGTCTCTGGCGCTGGGCCGCAGCGCGGGATCCTTGGCCAGGCAGCGCGCGACGATCGACCGCAGCGGCTCGGGCAGATCGCCCAGATCGGGCTCGCCGTGCAGGATCCGGTACGCCACCGCGGCGAACGCCTCCTGCCCGAACGGCGGCCGCCCGGTCCCGGCGAACGTCATCGTCGCGCCCCAGGCGAACACGTCCGAGGCGGGGCCGACCGGGTCGCCGGAGAACTGCTCGGGCGACATGTACGGCGGTGTCCCCACGGCCCCGCCCCGGGTGGCGGTGGCGTCGGCGATCCTGGCGATGCCGAAGTCGATCACCCGCGGCCCGTCCTGGCCCATGAGCACGTTGCCCGGCTTGAAGTCGCGGTGCACCACCCCGGCCCGGTGGATGGCGGCCAGGGCGGTGGCGGTGCCGATGGCCAGCCGGGTCAGCGCCGCCCCGCGCAGCGGCGCCACCCCGGCCAGGGCCGGGCCCTCGATGTACTCGCTGACCACGTACGGCGGCTCGTGGTCGAGGTCGGCGACGAGCACGCGGGCGGTGCAGAACTCGTTCACCTTGCGCGCGGCGGCCAGTTCGCGGGCGAAGCTCCGGTCGATGCCGCCGTTCATCACCTTGATCGCGGCCCGCCCGCCGCCGGCGTCCTCGCCGAGGTAGACCACACCCTGGCCGCCCTGTCCGAGACGGCCGACGAGACGGTAGGGACCCATGACGGACGGATCGCCCGGACGGAGCGGACCAGCAACCACGAATGCCTCACAAGATCAGTGATGAGGCTGAGACTACTGGCTACGGATTCAGATCCGCGGCCGAGCGCTCGGCGAAGACCCGCATGGCCTTGGTGGTGATCGGGCCGGGGGCGACGGGAAGCTCGGTGTCGTCGACCAGCTTGATCGGCTGGACGTCGCGGGTGGTGGAGGTGAGGAACGCCTCCTCGGCCTCGTACAGGGCCGACAGCGGGACGTCCACCTCCTCGGCGCCGAACCATTCGAGCACCAGCGCCCTGGTCACGCCCGCCAGGCAGCCGGAGTCGAGCGTCGGGGTGAGCAGCCGGCCGTCGCGGACGATGAAGATGTTGGAGCCGGTGCCCTCGCACAGGTTCCCCGCCAGGTTGCCGAAGATGGCCTCGCCGCCGCCGCGCCTCTTGGCGTGCAGCAGGGCCTTGGCGTTGTCGCCGTACGAGGTGCTCTTGACACCCGACAGGGCGCCGCGCTCGTTGCGCGGCCACGGGACGACCGCCACGTTCGCGGTCGCCGGGAACGGCTTCTGCTCGTCCACGATCACCACGGCGGTGGTGCCCTGGTCGCCGCGGTCGGAGCCGAGCGGGCCCGGGCCGCTGGTGTAGGTGATGCGGATGCGGCCGAGCGCCCAGGCGGGGGCGGCGGCCAGGCACTTGGCCACGCCGTCGGCGATGGCCGCCAGGTCGGGCTCGGGCAGGTCCATGCGCTGGGCCGAGAGCGCGAGCCGGTCGAGGTGCCTGGTGAGCGCGAACGACTCGCCGTTCACGATCTTGATGGTCTCGAAGACGCCGTCGCCGACCATCAGTCCGTGGTCGAAGACCGAGACGGTGGCCTGCGTGGGGTCGATCAGTTCCCCGTTGACCCAGACAGGGATGTTCATGGAGCTCCTCCTGTGGATGCCAATGTGATGAGTCTTGCTGCCTTCAGCTCGGTTTCGAGCCATTCGCGCTCGGGGTCGCTGCCCCAGGTGATGCCCGCGCCCGTGCCGAAGCGGATCTCGTGGCCCGAGATCCAGAAGGTTCTGATGCCGACGGCCAGCGCCGCCCTCCCCCGGTCGGCGTCGACCCAGCCGACGGCCCCACAGTACGGGCCGCGCGGCTCCGGTTCGAGCTCATTGATGATGCGCAGGGCCGACGACTTCGGCGCGCCGGTGACCGAGCCCGGCGGGAACGTCGCGGCGAACAGCTCCGGCCAGCCGGCATCGGGGGCGAGCCTGGCGCGAACGGTCGAAACCAGGTGGACCAGCCCCGGATGCTCCTCGACCGCGCACAACGCCGGCACCTCGACCGAGCCGACCTGGGCGACCCTGCCCAGGTCGTTACGGACCAGGTCGACGATCATGACGTTCTCCGCGTAGTCCTTCTCCAGCAGGTCGTCGGCGGTGACGCCGGTGCCCTTGATCGGCCGGGACTCGATCACGTCGCCGTCGCGCGACAGGTACAGCTCGGGCGAGGCGGACACCACGCTCAGCCCGGGCACCCGGATGACGGCCGCGTACGGCGCGGGGTTGCCCTCGGCCAGCCGGGCGGCGAGCGCGAGCGGGTCGGCGTCGTGCGGGATCGGCGCGGTCAGGATTCGGCAAAGGTTCGCCTGGTAGACCTCGCCCTGCTCGATGTAGTCGCGGATGGCCCGGACGCCGCGCTCGTAGGCGGCCCGGTCGAGCGAGCTGCGCCACTGATCGGGACGTGGACCGTGCCAATCGCCGGCCGGGGCAGGCAGGGGCGCGGGACGTACGTGGTCGAACCTGGCGCACGTCACCTTGCCCTCGTAGTCGACGACGACAGCCCACCAACCCTCGCCGTCGAGGGCGGCGAGGTCGGTCGTCACGTCGCGAAGCCCCGTCGCGAGTGTGTGCCCTAAGTGGGCGAAACCGTCGTACACACCTCCCATTGTCCCAGCATCTCGACGAGGGCCAGCGCGGCGGGTAGCGCGACCTCCGGGAGCGCCGCGTACACCGTGCGTGCGGGGGCCTGTCCGGCCCTCAGCGGGCGCAGCACCACATCGGCGGGGACGGCGCGGGCGGCCAGCTCGGGCACCAGGGTCACGCCCAGGCCGGCGGCGACGAATCCGAACTTTCCCGACCATTCGGCTACCCGGAGGCCGGTGCGCGGGGTGAAACCGGCGGCGGCGCAGGCGGTGGCGAGCAGCGTGGGCCTGCCTTGGGGGGCGGCCTCGATCCAGGTCTCGCCGGCCAGCTCCCGCAACTCGATCCCCGGATCCTCGCGGGTCTCGGCGGCGGAGGGCCACTCAGGAACCCGCCCTTCGGGGGTGGGAGCCACGACGGCGGGAGCGGGA
>NZ_JABCPZ010000306.1 GCF_013283785.1 Nonomuraea antri | reverse complement strand
TTCTCGGCTCGGCCGTGGGGGCGGCGGTGCTGGGCCTGCTCGGGTTCGCGGCGCTGAGCGGCGGCGACCCGCGACCCCCGGCCGGCCAGGCGGCCCGACCGGCCGCCGCCGCGTCCACGCAGGCCGCGAGTGACCCCGCATCCACGCAGGCCGCGAGTGACCCCGCGTCCGCGCCTCAAATGCCCGGGCCTTAAATGAGTGGCGGTTCGCGGATCCACGATTTACCGTGATCAATGTCCACGACGAACAGGAAAGCGAGGCGAAGTGAGCCGATTCGAAGCGTTCACCCCCGGCCTGACCTGGGGACGGCTTTCCGGTTGATCCGCATCGGGAATTACCCGGAAAGCCGTCTCGGACACACGTCCGGGATGGCTTTTCTCATTCATGACAACCGAGTGTGGGGCAGTTTGGTCAGCCCGCCTGCCTTGGGAGCAGGAGCACCGCAGGTTCGAATCCTGCCACTCGGACGGCGGCCCCTCCGGGGAGGGGCTCGCGGGCTCAGGTCTGGCCGAAGGGAGTGGCGCCCCCCGGCCGGACACGGCCCATGCCCCGGGCACGGCCCACGCCAGCCACGCCCGGGGCACAAGCCGACCGTCCGGGAGATCTTCCCCCGGCAGCCGCGTTCCACCGAGGACGATCCGATGGAAGGGAAGCTGCCATGACGTTCGGCGAGGACAGCACCGCGGCGGAGGTCGCCGCCGGGCACGACCTGACCGGCAAGGCCGCGGTCGTCACCGGAGGCGCCTCCGGCCTGGGCTTTCACACCGCGCACGCGCTCGCGTCGGCAGGCGCGCGGGTGGCGCTGATCGGCCGCGACCAGACGGCCGGGTTCGCCGCGGCCGAGCGCATCCGGACGGAGACCGGCAACGCCGGGGTGGAGTTCGCTCGCGTGGACCTGGGCAGCCTGGCCTCGGTCCGGGGCTGGGCCGGGGAACGGGCCGCCACCGGCCACCCGTTGCACCTGCTGATCAACAACGCGGCCGTCATGGCGACGCCGCTCACGCGTACCGCCGAGGGGTTCGAGTCGCAGTTCGGGATCAACCACCTCGGCCATTTCGCGCTCGCCGCCTGTCTGCTGCCGGTGTTGCGCGCGGCGGGCACGGCTCGCGTGGTGTCGTTGTCCTCCCGGGCGCACCGGCGCGCCGACGTCGACCTCGACGACCCGAACTACCTGGTGAAACCGTACGCACCGTGGGAGGCCTACGGCCGGTCGAAGACCGCCACCTCGCTGTTCGCGGTGGGCGCGAGCGCCCGGTGGGCCGGTGACGGCGTCACCGCCAACGCGGTCATGCCCGGCGCGATCCCGACCGGCCTGCCACGCCATCTCGAATCCGCCCAGCTCACCGCGCTGGGCCGGGCCGGCCAGAACGGAGCCCCGGCCACTCGGCCGGGCTGGAAGACGCCCGAGCAGGGCGCCGCCACCACGGTCTGGGCCGCGCTCGCCGCTGAGCTGACCGGCGTCGGCGGGCTCTATCTGGAGGACTGCGCGATCGCCACGGCGTGGACCGGCGGCGGCGACCTGCCGACCGGCCACTACCTGCCGTACGCGCTGGATCAGGAACGGGCCGGACGGCTGTGGGAGCTGTCGGAGAAGCTCATAGCGTCATGACGCCGATAGGCCCGGCTCCCGGCGGGCGGCGAGCAGGGCCATGACGCCCAGCACGGGCAGCACCCAGCTCCCGGTGACGGGGAAGTACAACACGCACAGCGGGACCCCCATCGCCAGCAGGTACCAGCCGACCTGGGCCGGCATCCGGCCGGTCGCGCGCACCGTGTGCGCGGACAGGGTGCCCAGGGCGAGCATCGCGATGCCGCCGACCAGGAACCAGACGCTGGAGTCGCGGGCGAAGTAGTCGGCCGCGCCGGTGTCGGCGACGGCGGCCAGGAAACCGTCGCCGGCGATGGCGCCCCACGCGTGCGGCTGCAGGAAGGCCCAGGCGAAGTGCAGGATCGCGGTCAGAATCATCAGGCGGGGGGTCCAGCGGGCCAGGGCGTTCATCCGAGGTCCTCCTCGTCGTGCTCGTGCGGGGCCAGGCGCATGGTCAGGTCGTAGACGCGGCGCAGCTCGCCCACCCGGACGGGCGGGACCATCTGCTGCGCCCCGATCAGGACCAGGTAGAGCAGGTGGGCCATCGGGTCGGCGTCGTCGACCGGGCCGCCGAACCCGCGCCACAGGTCGCGCAGATAGCCCACGCGCAGCCGGTCGACGCGTTCCTGCAGCGCGCGCACCTCGGCGTCCTGCAGCGCCCACGCCCGGATCGCGATCTCCAGGCCCTCGCTGTGGTCCTTGTCGTCGAGCACCAGGTCGAGCAGCCGGGCCAGCCGGGCGCGCGCCGGGCCGCCGGTGGACTCGGCGGCGTCGATGAAGCGGCTGGTGTGCTCGCTCTCGTAGTGCGCGAGCAGGTCGGTCTTGAACCCGGCCATGCCCTTGAAGTGGTGGTAGAAGGAGCCCTTGGTCAGCTCGAGCTCGGTGCACAGCCGCTCGATGGTCAGCGCGGGGGCGCCGTCCTGACGCAGGACCATGAGGCCGGTTTCGAGCCAGTCGCGTTTGCTCGCCATGCCGACGAACGTACCATACGGAATGGTATGGCGAGCAGGCGGGCCGAAGGCCGCCTCCAGGGAGGCGGCCCGTGAATCAGAGCCCGGGAATCAGAGCCCGCGAATCAGAGCCCGGGAATCAGAGCCCGCGAATCAGAGTCCAGCGGGGAGCCTGAGCTCGGCGAAGACGCCGCGATGGTCGGTGCGCGGCACGTCCACGATCTCGACCCGGCTCACCGCGGCCCGCTTGTCGGCCAGGATGTGGTCGATGGTGATGATCGGCGGCACGCGCCTGCCGTTCGGCCAGGTCGGCACCAGCGCCTTGCCGACCGCGGCGGCCGCGTCCACGTAGCCCCGGTCCAGCAGGTCGCGCAGCGCGCGATGGTCGAGGCTGGCGTTGAAGTCGCCGGCCAGCACCCGGAAGGCGGTCGGCGAGGTCGACGGCAGTGCTCTCAGTGCGGCGTTCCACTCCTCCACCATGCGGCCGAGCGGCGGGTTGGGGTGGATGGCGACGAGCTCCACCTTGCCGCCCGAGGGCAGCGTCATCGCGGCGGCGGGCATGTTGTGCCCGATGGGGGTGAACAGGTTCTCCAGCGGTGTCACCGGGTGCTTGGCGAACAGCCCGCTGCCCGTCGCGCCCCAGTCGGCCTGCAGCACCCGGTACGGCATGAGCTCCTTCAGCCCGGCCGCGTCCAGGTCGGCCACCTTGGCCGGGGTGAGCTCCAGCGCGCTGAACACCTCGACGTCGTTCTTCCTGACGAAGTCGACCACGGTCCGCGCGTCGGCCCGGCCGAACAGGTTGACCGTCAGCACCCGTAGCGGGGTGCCCGTGGCGGCCGGGGCCGGGTCCGTCCCGAACGTCCTGGGCAGCACGGTCACGGTGAGCACCACGCACACGAGCGCCGCGCAGAGCGAGGCGAGCCGGTTGCGGGTGAGGAACGTCACGATCGCGGTGAGCGCCGCGAACCCGGCGCCGAACGGGGTCACGGTCATCAACTGGGTCACGAACGAGCCCTGCTCCAGGCCGAAGACCCGGATGATCGCCCAGGCGGCCAGCAGCGCCACGATCGTCCAGCCAGGCCAGCGTCTGCGCCGCCGCCCGGCCCGAGCCGTGCCCGCCGATCCCGCGATTCCCGCCGTTCCCGCCGATTCCGCTGAGGACGATTCCGTCCCCGTGATGAGGTCCGTGGCGGTGCCACTGCTCTGCCCTTGCACGATCTACAGGCTGCACCGCCGAGATGAGATTTCCCTGAGAGGCCGGGTCATCTGCCGGAAATATCACCACGAGATGATGTTCCCCGGACGATACGGCATGTAATGGGGGATAAGTGGTCAACGCGCTCGACCATCGGTACCGCGGCGAGCACCCGCTGCGCACACTCGCCTACCTCTTCATGGAGGACCGGCTCAACCTGGCCGTCGCCGTCGTCGCCTTCCTGGTCAAGCACAGCCCGATCTGGCTGCTGCCGCTCATCACCGCCAACGTGATCGACGTCGTCATCAGCCGCGGCGACGTGGCCATGCTCTGGCTCAACACCGCGATCCTGCTGGCGATGCTGCTGCTCAACTACCCGTTCCACCTGCTCTACGTGCGCTGCCTGCACGGCGCGATCCGGCGCATGGGCACCGGCCTGCGCTCGGCGCTGTGCCGCAGGATGCAGCAACTGTCGATCGGCTACCACTCGCGGGTCAGCGCCGCCGTCCTGCAGACCAAGGTGATCAGGGACGTCGAGAGCGTCGAGCAGAGCGTGCAGCAGACCGGCGACCTGGGGCTCGGCGCGCTGACCACGCTCATCGGCGGCCTGGTGGTGATCGCGGCCCGGGTGCCCGCCGCCCTGCCGGTGTTCCTGGTGGTCGTGCCGGCCGCCGCGCTGCTGGTGATGAAGCTGCGCCACCGGCTGCGCGAGGACAACGAGAGCTTCCGCCGCGAGGTCGAGCGGATGTCCACCCGGGTCACCGAGATGACCACGCTCATCCCCATCACCCGCGCGCACGGCCTGGAGCAGGACGCGCTGCACCGCGTGAACGGCACGCTGACCTCCGTGCTGCGCAAGGGCCTGCGGCTCGACCTGCTCAACGGCCGGTTCGGCGCGCTGGCCTGGATCCTGCTGAACGCCATCGGCGTCGCCTTCCTGGCCGGCAGCGCGCTCATCGCCTACTACCGGGTGCTGCCGATCACGGCCGGGGACGTGGTCATGCTGACCGCGTTCTTCACCACGCTCACGTCCGCGGTGACCTCGCTGCTCAGCCTCACGCCGGTGATCAGCAAGGGCCTGGCCTCCGTACGCTCCATCGGCGAGGTGCTGCAGGCCCCCGACCTGGAACAGAACGCCGGCAAGGCCGAGGTCGGCGAGGTGCGCGGCGAGGTGGAGTTCCGCGACGTCGGCTTCTCCTACGGCGGCCCCGGGGACAGCGGCGACGGGGGCCCCGCGATCGGCGGGTTCACGCTCACGGTCGCGCCGGGCGAGACGATCGCCCTGGTCGGCGCGTCCGGTGCGGGCAAGTCCACGATTCTCAACCTGGTCATCGGCTTTCTGCGACCCACCTCGGGCCGGATCCTGCTCGACGGCCGCGACATGGAGGAACTGGACCTGCGCACCTACCGCAGGTCGGTCTCGGTGGTGCCGCAGGAGTCGATCCTGTTCGAGGGCAGCATCCGCGAGAACGTCACCTACGGCATGAGCGACGTCACCGACGACCGGGTGCGCCAGGCGCTGCGCGACGCCAACGCGCTGGAGTTCATCGACCGGCTGCCCGGCGGGCTCGACACCGTGGTCGGCGAGCGCGGCGCCCGGCTGTCCGGCGGTCAGAAGCAGCGCCTGGCCATCGCCAGGGCGCTCATCCGCGACCCGCGCGTGCTCATCCTGGACGAGGCCACCTCGGCGCTGGACACCCGCTCCGAGGCGCTCATCCAGCAGGCGCTCACCCGCCTGGTGCGCGGCAGGACGGTGTTCGTGGTGGCGCACCGGCTGTCCACGATCAGGGGCGCCGACCGCATCGTGGTCATGCACGACGGCAGGATCGCCGAGATCGGCACCCACGAGGAGCTGATGACCAGGAACGGCGCCTACGCCGCGCTCGCCTGAGCCGTCTTGGCTCAGAGCACGTGGTCGAGGAGCTGGTGGAGGGTCAGAGCACGTGGTCGAGCAGCGACTGCAGGGTGATCGCGCCCACCAGCCGGCCGCCCTCGACCACCGCCACCAGCGGGCTGCGGGTGCGCGCCATCAGCGCGGCCATCTCCAGCACGGTGGCCCGCGGGTCGGCCACGGCCAGCTCGCGCGGCTCGTCGGGCAGGCACTCGCGCACGGTCTTGCCGCCCAGCGCGCGCAGGAACGCGTCGGCGTGCGGCTCGTCGACCACGCGGGCCAGGGCGGGATCGTCCTGACAGTAACGCGGCACGGCCAGCCGCAGCACCTGTGTGCCGGGCAGGATCGTGAACGGCAGACCCTCGCCGTCGACCACGATCAGCCCGGGCAGGTCCTGGTCGGCCAGCAGCCTGGCCGCCTCCAGCGCCGGGGTGTCGAGCGTCACCGTGGGAAAGTCGCCGGCGAGATCGCGTGCGCGCATCGTCGTCCTCCTGCGGGCCAGCCTAACCGTCAGGGCAGCTCGGCGAAGCGCTCCACCTCTTCGGTGCGCCCGGAGACGAGGATGACGTCGCCGTAGGTCAGTTCGGTGTCGGCGGTGGCGTAGGTGAACTCCTCGTCCGGGCTCTTGACCGCGACGATCGTGACGCCGTACTTGCGGCGCAGGTTCGAGCGGCCCAGCGGGATGCCCACGTACTCCTTGGGCGGGGTGGTCTTGGCCAGCGCGAAGTTCTCGTCCACCTGCATGTAGTCCATGAGCCTGCCGCTGACCAGGTGCGCCACCCGCTCGCCCATGTCGTGCTCGGGGAAGACCACGTGGTGCGCGCCGATGCGGTTCAGGATGCGGCCGTGCTGAATGCTGATCGCCTTGGCCCAGATGTCGTCGATCTCCAGCTCGGCCAGCAGCGACGTGGTCAGGATGCTGGCCTCGACGTCGCCGCCGATGGCCACCACCGCGCGGTAGAAGTCGGGCACGCCGAGCTGGCGCAGGGCCTCGATGTCGGTCGAGTCGGCGGTGGCGATCTGGGTGATGTGCCCGGCCAGGGACTGGGTCACCTTGGGCCGGTTGTCGATGGCCAGCACCTCGGTGCCGCGGCGGATGAGCTCCAGCGCCAGCGAGGTGCCGAACCTGCCCAGGCCGATGACCACGACCGGATCGCTGTTGTTGTCAGCCAACGATGACTCTTTCCTCGGGTAGTTCGTAGCGGCGTACGCGTTTGTTGAGCGCCAGGGCCGAGCCCAGCGTGAGCGGGCCGACCCGGCCGATGAACATGAGCAGGACGAGCAGCAACTGCCCCGCGACGCCCAGCGTGGCGGTGATGCCGGTGGACATCCCGGCCGTGCCGAACGCCGCGCACACCTCGAACAGCACCTGGTCCAGGCTGTGCGGGGTGAGCGCGAGCAGCACGTACGTGGACAACGCCACCAGCACGACGGCCATCACCGTGATGGCCACCGCCTGGCGCTGGGTTGACTCGGGCAGCCGCCGGTGCCCGATGTTGACCCGGCTCTCGCCGCGCAGCTCCGCCCAGATGACGAACGCCAGCAGGCCGATCGTGCTCACCTTGATGCCGCCCGCGGTGCCCGCGCTGCCGCCGCCGATGACCATCAGCGCGTCCATGGCCAGCCAGCTCGACGGGTAGAGCTGGCCGACGTCGAGCACGTTGAACCCGGCCGAGCGCGGCATGACCGCGGTGAAGAAGGCGGCCAGCACCTTGCCGGAGTCGTCGAGCGGGCCCATCGTCGCCGGGTTGCGCCACTCGGTCATGAGGAAGACCAGCGTGGCGAACAACAGCAGGGTGACCGTCACGCCGACGGTGATCCTGGTCAGCACGCTCCACCTGGACGGCCGCCGCCACGAGCGGGCCAGCTCGAAGACCACCGGGAAGCCGAGCCCGCCGATGATCACGGTCAGCGCGATGGTCAGGCAGATCCACGGGTCGGTGACGAACCGCATGAGACTGTCGGACCACAGCGCGAACCCGGCGTTGTTGAACGCCGACACCGCGTGGAAGCCGCCCAGATAGGCGGCGCGGCCGAACGGCTCGCCGTACCCGATCATGAAGCGCGCGGTGAGCACGACGGCGGCCACGGCCTCGCAGGCCAGGCTGAACAGGACCACCTTGCGCAGCACCCGGCGCACGTCGCTCATGCTCAGGGTCTTGGTCTCGGCCTGGGCGGCGATGCGGGCGCGTAATCCGAGCCGCCCGGAGATCACCAGGGTGAAGACGGTGGCCATGGTCATGATGCCCAGCCCGCCGGCCTGGACCAGCCCGGCGATCACCAGTTCGCCGAACACCGACCAGTGCGACGCCGTGTCGACGATCACCAGGCCGGTCACGCTGACCGCCGAGGTGGCCGTGAACAGCGCCACCAGCCAGGTCGCCGGGGCGTCGCCGGAGGTGGACACCGGCAGCATGAGCAGCAGCGTGCCGATCAGGATGGCGGTGCCGAACCCGGTGGCGACGAGCTGAGCGGGGGAGCGCAGCCTCATGTTTCGTTCGTTCTCCTGAGCCGGCCGTACCAGGCCGGGACTTCACGCTCGTCGTCGAACCAGCGTGCCACCACGATATCCGTGGATGAGTGCAGCAGAATCGACAGCACGATCGTGACCGCCACGAGTTGGAAGACCTCCTGCGCTGCGGCGATGCCCGAGGCGAGCACGATCAGCCCGTACACCACGGAGGCGAAGCCCTTCGGGCCGAACCAGGCCACCGCCGCCTGCTCGCGCACCGTCAGCCCGGAACGCAGGAACGACAGCCAGATCGCCACCGGCCTGGCCAGCACCAGCGCGAGCACCGCGAACAGCCAGCCGCGCCAGCCCACCGAGCCGAGCAGCGGCAGGCTGATCAGCGCGCCGAACACCAGCAGCGCGCCCAGCTTGAACAGCTCCGCGATCAGCTCGCCGAAATGCTCGAACGCCTCACGCTGCGGCTGCCCGAAGGTGGCCACCGTGATGCCGGCCGAGAACGCGGCCAGGAACAGGTTCCCGTGCGTGGCCTTGCCCACGGCCAGCACCAGCAGCCCGATCGCCAGCGCGTTGAGCGGCTCGTACTGGGTGGAGGCGGAGAACCAGCGCATCCGCTCCAGCCGCAGCGCCGCCCACGGGATCGCCACCCCGATCAGCACGCCGAGGCCCAGCTCCAGGCCCAGCTCGCTCAGGTGCAGGTCGCCCGAGCCGGCCGCGACGGCCAGGAACAACATCACGAACGGCAGCGCCAGGCCGTCGTTGACGCCCGACTCCACGTTCAGCAGCTGACGCAGCCGCGGCGGCACCTTCTCGTTGCCGACCAGCGCGGCGGCGAAGACGGGGTCGGTGGGCGCCAGGATCGCGCCGATCAGCAGCGACTCGATCCAGCCCAGCCCGACCAGGTAGTGCGCGCCCACGGCGGTGATCAGGAGCGTCAGCGGCAGGCCCCAGCCGAGCGCGCGCCCCGGCAGCCGCCACGCCGAGCGCAGCTCGGGCCAGCCGACCCGCATGCCGTCGGTGAACAGCACCGCGAACAGCGCCAGCTCGGCCAGCGTCGCGACGAGGTCGTCGCCTGGACGCAGCGAGACGACGCCCAGCGCCCCGTCGCCCAGCACGAAGCCGGCCACCAGGAACAGTGCCGCGGTGGACAGGATCGTGCGATGGGCCAGGCTGGACAGCAGCACGGCCAGCAGGAGCACTCCAGCGAAGGCCGTCAGCAGGACGGCCATCAGATGACTCCGCCGCTCAGGTTGGACATGGGGGTGACGCCTCTCGGAGGTCGAGCCGACAAGAACCTGCCGACCAGACTTCCCGGCGCACCGGGCTATACCGTAACACCCCGCTCAGAGCCAGTGCGCAGCCGCATTATTGACGCGAAAACCACGCCGTCACAGCAGGTAGCGCAGCCACAGATACGGCGTGGACAGCGCGACCGTGACGAACGTGACGACGAGCCCGTAACGGGTGAACTCCCAGAAGCTGATCGGCGTGCCGTTGCGCGCGGCGATGCCGAGCACCACCACGTTGGCCGCCGCGCCCACGGCGGTCGCGTTGCCGCCCAGGTCGGCGCCCAGCGCCAGCGCCCACCACAACACCTGCCCCGGCCCCTCGCCGCCGTTGGCCTGCACCAGGTCGGCCACGATGGGGCTCATCGTGGCCACGTACGGGATGTTGTCCACGATCGCCGACAGCCCGGCGGACGCCCACAGCAGCAACATCGTGGTGAACGCGAGCCTGCCCTCGGTGACGCCGGCCGCCGCCTGCGAGACCTTCTCGATCACCCCGGTGTGCACCAGCGCGCCGACCATGACGAACAGGCCCGCGAAGAACACCAGCGTCGGCCACTCGACCTCGCGGATGGCCTCCTCGGTGGTCACCTTCGTGGCCGCCACCAGCACCCCGGCGCCGAGCAGCGCCACCACCGACGGCTCGTAGTGCAGCACCGGATGCAGCACGAACGCGGCCATGACCAGCGCCAGCACGGCGAGGGACTGCCACAGCAGGCGGCGGTCCGCGATCGCCTCACGCTCGTTCAGCGTCATGATCTCCGCGGCCCGCTCCGGGTCGTAGGTGAACGCGCGGCGGAACAGCCAGCGGCACAGCCCGATGAACACCGCCACCAGCACGACGATCAGCGGCGCCAGGTGGATGAGGAAGTCGTTGAAGGTCAGGCCGCCGCGGCTGGCGATGATGATGTTGGGCGGGTCGCCGACGAGCGTCGCGGTGCCGCCGATGTTGGACGCCAGCGCCTCGGCGATCAGGAACGGCGCCACCGGCAGCGCCAGCCGCTCGCACACCAGGAACGTCACCGGCGCGATGAGCAGCACGGTGGTGACGTTGTCCAGCAGCGCCGAGGCCGACGCGGTGATGATCACCAGCAGCACCATGAGCCGGAACGGGCGGCCCCTGGCGCGCTTGGCGGCCCAGATGGCGAGGTACTCGAACACGCCGGTCTGCTTGAGCACCCCGACGATGATCATCATGCCGAGCAGCAGGAAGATGACGTTCCAGTCGATGCCCGCGTGCTCGGAGAAGAAGGCGGTGCCGGCGTCGGTGGCGTGGATCAGCAGCATGATCCCGGCGCCGCCGAGCGCGGCGGCGACCCGGTGCACCTTCTCGGTGGCGATCAGCGTGTACGCGCAGAGGAAGGCGGCGACCGCCAGCCATGCGGTGATCGGCAGCACCGGCACCAGCCCATCCGGGAACGACGACAGGATTGCCGACCAGACTTCCCGGCACACCTGGCGCCAACCTATCAAGAGG
>NZ_JABCPZ010000305.1 GCF_013283785.1 Nonomuraea antri | reverse complement strand
CCCCAGAGCCACCCCACGCCCGGTCCGAACACACCGCCCTCGGCTCACCACCGCCCACACCGGATCACCCCGGGAACGGACCGCCTCGGGAACGGGCAACCTTGGAGCGCGGGCCGCCGCGGACACGGTCCCCCTGAGACACGGGCCGCCCCTGGGACACGGGCTGCCCTGGGGAACCGCTCCCCTCGGGACGGGTCCTTGGGGGCGGCTCCCCTCGGGAACGGGCAACCTTGGAGTGCGGGCCGCCCTGGGAAACAGGCAGCCCTGGGAAACAGGCAGCCCTGGGGAACGGGCCGCCCTGGGGAACGGCTCCCCTCAGGGGCAGGTCCCTGCGGGCGGCTCCCCTCGGGAACGGGCCGCCTTGAAGAACAAGCAGTCTTGAAGAGACGGCTCCACGGGGGACTGGCCCCCTTGGTGACGGGTCCCCGCGAGCGGCTCCTCCTGGGGGTCCCATCGCGAGGGGCCTTCGCGGCCGTGCCGGGCCAGGCCGTGCCGGGCCAGGCCGGGCCGTGCCGGGCCGGGCGGCCCGTCGCCAACCGTGCGGGCGCGGGAGGAAATGCGAAGAGCCGCACCCGCGAGGCGGGTGCGGCGTCTACGTCAGCGCGCCTGCGGGCCTACAGGCCGGCGGCCGTGCGGAGGGTCTCGGCGCGGTCGGTGGACTCCCAGGAGAAGCCCTCGCGACCGAAGTGCCCGTACGCGGCGGTCTCCGAGTAGATCGGCCGCAGCAGGTCCAGATCCCGGATGATCGCGGCCGGGCGCAGGTCGAACACCTGCAGCACCGCGTCCTGGATCTTCTCCACCGGCAGCTTCTCGGTGCCGAAGCACTCCACGAACAGCCCGACGGGCTGCGCCTTGCCGATCGCGTACGCCACCTGCACCTCGCACCGATCGGCCAGGCCCGCCGCGACCACGTTCTTGGCCACCCAGCGCATCGCGTACGCCGCCGACCGGTCGACCTTCGACGGGTCCTTGCCGGAGAACGCGCCGCCACCGTGACGGGCCATGCCGCCGTACGTGTCGATGATGATCTTGCGGCCGGTCAGCCCCGCGTCACCCATCGGGCCACCGATCTCGAACCGGCCCGTCGGGTTGACCAGCAGGCGGTACCCCTCGGTGTCGATCTCCACCTCGGCCAGCACCGGGTCGACCACGTGCTCCTTGATGTCCGGCGTCAGCATCTCCGCCAGGTCGATCTCCGCCGCGTGCTGCGTGGAGACCACCACCGTGTCGAGCCGCACCGGACGGTCGCCGTCGTACTCGATGGTGACCTGGGTCTTGCCGTCGGGACGCAGGTAGGGCACGGTGCCGTTCTTGCGCACCTCGGACAGGCGCTGGGCCAGCCGGTGGGCCAGCATGATCGGCAGCGGCATCAGCTCGGGCGTCTCGCGGCAGGCGTAGCCGAACATCAGGCCCTGGTCGCCGGCGCCCTGACGGTCGAGCTCGTCGGCGTCACCGCCGATGCGGTGCTCGTAGGCGTCGTCGACGCCCTGGGCGATGTCGGGCGACTGCGCCCCGATGGACGTCGAGACGCCGCAGGAGGCGCCGTCGAAGCCCTTGTGGGAGGCGTCGTAGCCGATCTCGAGGATCTTCTCCCTGATGACGCCGGCGATGTCGACGTAGGTCTCGGTCGTCACTTCACCCGCGACGTGGACCTGGCCGGTAGTGATCAGCGTCTCGACCGCGACCCGGCTCTTGGGGTCGTCCTTGAGCATGGCGTCGAGAATCGCGTCACTGATCTGGTCGGCGATCTTGTCCGGGTGGCCTTCGGTGACCGACTCGGAGGTGAACAGGCGACGTGACAACTCAGTGGCTCCTCATGCAGCGGCTGCTGACGGATGTGAGGCCCGGGACGCGTTGGACGCCGCAGGGCCTCGCCGAAGTCTAGCCCTACCCGGTGCCCTGTCGCGAAACAGGCCGCCTTCATCCCGTGTTCACAGGTCCGGAAGGGGGTCGGGGGGCAGGGTCTCGGGCGCGAACACCTCGGCGTCGGCGGCCGAGACGACCGCCGCGTACTCCTCGTCGAACTCGAAGGCCATCGGCCCCAGTTCGATCACCGGGCCGGGCATCATCGGCCCCAGCCTGGTGTGACGCGGGTAGGCCGCGTACACCGAGACGGGACGGTCGCTTCTGAGCGTCTTGGTCGCCAGCACCGAGATGGCCGCGTCGGTGACCACGATCAGGAAGTTCCCCGCCTCCGGCGGTCCGACGGCCTGCGCGGGGAAGACGTACCGGATCTCCCCACGGTTCCCGAGCAGCGTTCGACAGCGTTCCCTGACAGCGGAACTCACCGGCATGCCGTCCCCCTTCGTCCCAAGTATCCGCATGGGTCATGGGATGTATCAACAGGGCATCCGGTAATTAATCTTGTACGGTTCCGCCGGGCAGGTCAGGGCAGGCGGGGGGCGACCAGGTTCCAGACGGCGTCGGCCACGTCGTCCTTGGGGCCGCGCGGCACCTCGACCGGCTCGCCGCCCGCGACCAGGACGGTGGCGGCGTTGTCGGGCGTGCCGAAGGCCAGGTTCTCCCCGACCTGGTTGACCACGAGCAGGTCGCAGCCCTTGCGGGCGAGTTTGGCCTGGCCGTTGGCCAGGACGTCGTGGGTCTCGGCGGCGAAGCCGACGATCACGCGCGGGTGCGGCGTGCCGGCGGCTCTGGCGGCGCGGCGGCGCTCGCCCAGTTCGGCGAGGATGTCGGGGTTCTTGGCCAGCTCGATGGGTGCGGGCTCGCCGTCGGTCTTCTTGATCTTCACGTCGTGCCGCGCGGCGGGACGGAAGTCGGCGACGGCGGCGGCCATGACCACCACGTCGGCGTCGGCGGCGGCGGCGAGCACGGCCTCGCGCAGGTCGGCCGTCGACTCCACCCGCACCACCTTGGCCCCCGCCGGGTCGGGCAGCGAGACGTTCGCGGCGACCAGGGTGACCTCGGCCCCCCGCGCCGCCGCGGTGCGGGCCAGCGCGTATCCCTGCAGCCCGGACGAGCGGTTGCCGATGTAGCGGACCGGGTCGATGGCCTCGCGGGTGCCGCCGGCCGAGACGACGACCTTGCGCCCGGCCAGGTCGTTCGGGCTGCCGCGCAGCACGCGCAGGCAGACCTGGAAGATCTCGGCGGGGTCGGGCAGCCGGCCGGGGCCGGTGTCGGCCCCGGTGAGCCGGCCCACCGCGGGGTCGATCACGATGGCGCCGCGCGCGCGCAGCGTGGCCACGTTGGCCGCGGTCGCCGGGTGCTGCCACATCTCGGTGTGCATCGCGGGCGCGAACACGACCGGGCAGCGGGCGGTCAGCAGCGTGTTGGTGAGCAGGTCGTCCGCGAGCCCGTGCGCGGCCTTGGCCAGCACGTTCGCGGTCGCGGGCGCCACGACGACGAGATCGGCGCGCTGGCCGATCCGCACGTGCGGCACCTCGTGCACGCTCTCCCACACGTCGGTCGTCACCGGGTGGCCCGACAGGGCGGCCCAGGTGGGCTCGCCCACGAACTTCAGGGCCTCGCGGGTCGGGACGACCCGCACCTCGTGCCCCGACTCGGTGAACAGGCGCAGCAGCTCACACGCCTTGTAGGCGGCGATGCCGCCGCTGACGCCCAGGACGACCTTCATGGAAGGGGTCAGACCGCGCCTTCGATGGGCTCGGCGTTGAGCAGGCCCTCGGAGACCTCACGCAGTGCGATCGACAGCGGCTTCTCCTGGGCGTGCGTCTCGACCAGCGGGCCGACATACTCCAGCAGGCCTTCGCCGAGCTGGGAGTAGTACGCGTTGATCTGGCGGGCGCGCTTGGCCCCCATGATCACCAGGGAGTACTTGCTGTCGACGATGTCGAGCAGCGCGTCGATCGGCGGGTTGGTGATGCCCTCCGCGGCCGGGGCGATTCCTGCCACGATGTGTCAGACCTCTCGGTTGGTGGATGTCGTGACCCCCTGAGGGTCAGTCATCAAGGCTATCAGCCGGTGGCACACATCTTGGACGCTCGTGTTCACCAGCGTGAGGTCGAATTCGGACTCGGCGGCCATCTCGACGCGTCCCGCGTCGAGGCGGCGGGCGATGACGTCCTCCGGCTCGGTGCCGCGGCCGCGCAGCCGCTTCTCCAGCTCCTCCCAGGTGGGCGGGGCCAGGAAGATCAGCAGGGCGTCGGGCATGGTGCCGCGCACCTGCCTGGCGCCTTCGAGGTCGATCTCCAGCAGCGTGGGGACGCCCGCGGCGAGCTTGGCCAGCACCGGCTCGCGTGGCGTGCCGTACTTGTTGCCCGCGAACTCCGCCCACTCCAGCAGCTCGCCGGCCTGGACGAGCCGGTCGAACTCGACGTTGTCGACGAAGAAGTAGTGCACCCCGTCGACCTCGCCGGGCCTGGGCCTTCTGGTGGTCACCGAGACCGACAGCCACACCTCGGGGTGTGCCCGCCGGAGCTCGGCGACGACCGTTGACTTGCCGACGCCCGACGGCCCTGAAAGGACCGTCAGGCGCCTCTCGCTCTGGGGCGGGAAGCCGACCTCCACTCCGGATCCGACTGCCTCATGGGCCCTTGCGATGCCGGACCAGGACCTGTCGGTCACTTCCTACCCCCCGTTGAACCTGCGCTTACGTGTGGAAACGAGATTAGCTCTCGTTGCCACCGAACTCGCGCTCGAGGGAGGCCCTCTGGTTCGCGCCGAGACCCCGCACGCGGCGGGACTCGGCGATGGCGAGCCGCTCCATGAGCTGCTTGGCGCGGACCTTGCCCACGCCGGGGAGCGATTCCAACAGGGCCGACACCTTCATCTTGCCGATGACGTCGTCGGTCTGCCCATCCTTGAGCACCTCAGCCAGAGAAACCGCGCCATGCTTGAGCCGGTTCTTGACCTCGGCACGCTCTTTACGGGCCTTGGCAGCCTTCTCCAGGGCTGCGGCGCGCTGCTCAGGGGTCAGGGGAGGAAGAGCCACGCCGGGTCACCTCGAATTTCTGTCGATGTACTCGGACGGGAAGGGAAACTAGCTGGTCATTGCCCCCTAAGCAACGTCAAGAGCGGTTTCTCTCGTCACAAAATCCACTTCATCACTCTCCGTGTTGGGAAAAATACATAGCGCTGATCAAATCGCCCTCACTTCCCCGTTTCCGTGACCGCGCGGGACGCGGCGGCGGCGAGCAGCGAAGATCATTTTTGTGCCGGGCGAAGGTGTCCGAAATCGGCGTCAGACCTGGACCGAAACCTCGCCGCGATCTTGCCCGCGAGCGGGCCGGGCGTGCATTATGATCTTGGCAGAGCCGCCCGGGAGCGGGCCGGCTCAGGCGTGCGGTCGTCCTGCGGCGGACAGGAAGATCGTCCGCCGGGTGGCGCGGGCCTCGCGCGCCGCCGCGACACGTGCCGCCGTGGCCGCGGAGACCCGAGAGGCGATCTCGTCCCACGGGCGGAACGCGGCGTCGTCGATCTCGTCCGCCTGCAGCCTGATGCGGGACGGGTCGGTGACGACACCGCCGTCGAACACGAAGACGACCATCGGGCGCACGCGCTCGCCGGCCGGTGGGAGCCAGTCGACCACCAGCAGCCCGCCCAGGGGCACCGTGAGGCCGACCTCCTCGGCGACCTCCCTGAGCGCGCAGGCGTGCGGCGGCTCACCGGCGTCCGCGCCGCCGCCCGGCAACGTCCAGTGGGTGCGGTAGCCCGGCTTGACCAGCAGGACGCGGTCGGCGTGGTCGGTGAGGAGCATGCCCGCCGACAGGTGCACGGTGGGCAGCGTCTCGTACCACTCGGCCGGCGTCATCAGGGACTCGCTCACCCGTTCACGCTACTCCGCGGCCTCGCTCCACGACCTCACTCCGCGGCCGCGCGGAGGGCGGTGGCCGTGCCGTCGATCAGGGCGGTGACGCCGTAGCCGAAGGTCTGCTCGCCGAGCAGGTCGCCGCCATCGCGGACGGCCACGGCCAGCGGCGCCGACTCCCCGCCTGGCAGCAGCCCGGCCAGCGCCGCCGACCACTCCTCACGCGCCCCCTCGCGCCCGCCGCCGGAGCGTTCAGGCTGTTCCCGCAGGACGAGCTGTTCCTGCAGGACGAACCCGGTGACGTACCGCGACAGCGCCGTGATGGCCCGCAGGGCCAGCACCGGGGTGAAACCGCAGGCCACCATGGCGGCCAGCTCCCGATCGAACATCCTGATCGCCTCGGGCCCGAGCCGGGAGTCGGCCACCAGGCGGGCGCCGTCGCGGTGGGCCAGCAGGATCGCGCGGTAGTTGTGCGCCCGGCGCGTCAGCCACTCCTGCCAGCTCTCGCCCTCGCCCGGCGGCCCCATCCCGCCGGCCAGCAGGATCGACTCCGCCATCCGGTCGAGCAGTTCCTGCTTGTCGCGGAAGTGCCAGTAGAGCGCCGGCGACTTCACGCCCAGCTCGGCGGCGAGCCTGCGGGTGGACAGCCCGTCGAGCCCGACCTCGTCGAGCAGTCTCAGCGCGGCCTCGATCACCGTCTGCCTGGTCAGGCCCTGGCGCGGCGTCCGTGTCTCGTCCATCCCTTGACACCTTATCAGCGCTAAGGCAGCTTATCAGTGATAAGTGAAGTCATTCGGCGAGGACGGCGGAGACCCATGTCCGATCGACTGCGCAGCCCCTCGGCCAGGACGCTGCTGACCTGCGGCGTGGTCGCGGGGCCGCTGTTCGTCCTGGTGGTGCTGGTCCAGGACTACACGCGGCCGGGCTTCGACCCCCGGCGGCACCCGCTCAGCCTGCTGAGCCTCGGCGACCTGGGATGGGTCCAGATCGCCAACTTCATGATCACCGGGGTGCTCTTCGCCGCGTCCGCCGCCGGGCTGCGCCGCGCGCTCGCCGCCGGTCCGGGACACACCTGGGGTCCGCTGCTGATCGGCCTGTACGGGATGGGCCTGGTGGGGGCCGGGGTGTTCGTGTCCGACCCGGCCTTCGGCTATCCGGCGGGCGCGCCGGCCGGGCTGCCAGGGACGACGAGCGCGCACTACGTCCTGCACGGGGTGTCGTTCGGCGTGGTGCTGGTGTCGCTGATCGGGGCGTGTTTCGTGTTCGCCCGCAGGTTCGCGGCACAGGGGGCGCGCGGCTGGGCGCTGTACTGCGCGGCGACCGGGGTCGCGCTGCCCGTCTGCTACGCGCTGGCGGGCCTGTACTCCGGCAACGGGGCCGATCCCGGGCCGCTGAGCCTGTGGCTGCGGGCGATCGCGCTGCTGGGGTGGCTGTGGGCGGCGGCGCTCGCCCTGCGGGTCCGCACGCTGTCAGAGGGACGGGGTGCGACCCGATGACGCTGTCGCGTGGCCGGACGCCGTTCAGGCCCGGCGCGCGGCGTCCGCGAGCACGTCCAGCAGGTGGGACCAGCCGGCGCCGGTCTCGTCGCCGAGGGACGGCGGCAGGCCGCTGTGGCGCACGGCGAGGACCGTGCCGTCGCCGTCGGCGGTCAGGGTGATCTCGACCAGGGAGGAACCCGGCGGAATGTCCGGCGCGCCCGGGGTGTCCTCCCAGCCGAAGGTGAACACGATCCGCTCGTGCGGCACCAGCTCGACGAACTCGCCGCGCATCACCGGCCGCGGGCCCTCGTGCATCGACACGCGCAGGCTGCCGCCCTCGCGGGCGTCCAGCTCGGCCGTGCCCCACCACCGGGCCAGCCGCTCCGGGTCGGTGAAGAACCGCCACACGGTCTCGGGCCTGGCCTGGATCCGCAGGCTGCGTTCGATCGTCCGGTCCTGCGCGGCTGTCACGCTGATCCCTCCTTGGCGCCGGGACGCGCGCGTTCCTCACGTTCCGCCACCTGCTTGAGCCGGTCGAGCGCGCCCGACCACATCGTGTCCAGGAACGCCGCCGCGTCGGCAAAGCCCTCGGGACGCAGCCGGTAGAGCCTGCGGTTGCCGTCGCGGCGGACGTCCAGCAGGCCCGCGCCGACCAGGATGCGCAGGTGCTGCGAGACGGCGGGACGACTCATGCCGGGGACGTGCGCCGCGATCTCGCCGGCGGCCACCTCACGCTCGCGCACCAGCACGAGTATCGCCCGGCGGGTCGGGTCGGCGAGCGCTCGCAGCGCCTCGTCCACGGTCACGCCCCTTGATTGCGCGTCGCTCGATGACAATGTAAGTATTTAAGCAACATCTTACATACCTTTCCGGGCAGAGGGGAACGATCATGTCGTACGAGACCGGGCCGCCGAAGGAGAACGACCGGCTGAACGCGCTGACCGGACGGTGGCGCTCACACGGCCGCACGGTCGCCGCGGACGGTGAACCCCCGATCGAGATCTCGGGCACCGACGACTACACGTGGCTGGCCGGGGGGTTCTTCCTGGTCCACCGGGTGGACGTGCTGATGGGCGGCGACCGGGTCGAGGCCGTTGAGATGATCGGCCCGTACGACCCGGAGACGGACGCCTACCCGGCGCGCTCGTTCGACAACGCGGGGAACTTCACCACGATGCGGGCGAGCGTGACCGACGACGGCGGGTGGACGTTCGCCGGCGAGAACGAGCGGGCGACGCTGACGATCGAGCCGGACGGCCAGAGCATGACCGCCCGGTGGGAACGCACAAGCGACGGCCGGGAGTGGACGCCCTGGATGAACATGACCTTCACGAGGACATGACCTTCACGAGGACATGAGCCCGCGTTACGCGACGAGCGCCCCGCTCCGAGCCAGGCGGTGCAGTTCCCTGGCCGTCTCGTCCGGACGTTCGAGATGCACGTCGTGCCCCGCGCCCGGCACGGTGACGAACCTGGCGCGCGGCAGCAGCCGGCGCATCTCGGCCACCTCTTGCGCGGGCAGCACGCCGCGCTCGCCCAGCAGCACGCTCACCGGGCACGTCAGCCCGGACCAGGCGGCCCAGTTGGCCCGGCGGGTGTGATCGGTGATGACGTTCACCAGCGTGTCGCGGTCGAAGGCGGGGCCGAGGCCGCCGTCCGCGGCGACCAGGCCGGTGGCCCACCCCTCCCCCACGCGCCCGCCGCCGAAGAACGCCACCGCGTCGCGGCGTCCGGCGAACGGCCGCGGCCACGAGTCGAGCCACCCGGCGATCTGCCCGGGCAGCTCGGGGCCTCCCGCCTCGGCCCCGGCCTCGACCAGCAGCAGCGCCCGCACGAGGTCGGGACGCGCGGCGGCGGCCTGCAGCGCGGTGACGCCGCCCAGCGACTGCCCGGCCAGGATCACCGGGCCCACGCCGAGCCCGCTGATCACGGCGGCCACGTCGGCGGTGAAGGCGGCACGCGAGGTGTCGGCGGGACGTGGCTCGCTGCGCCCGTGGCCGCGCTGGTCGAGTGCGATGAGGCGGTAGTGGCCGCGGAGCAGGCGGGCCAGCGGCTCCCACTCGCCGGACTGGCCGGCCAGGCCGTGCAGGAGCAGCGCGACAGGCCCGGGGCCGCCGCTGTCGTGGCAGGCCAGGCGCACGCCGTCACGTTCGATGGTCGTCGTCGTCCACACGGCCGACCACCTTACGCGGGCCCGCGGAGACGCCGTGAACCGCCTCCGGCGAGCCCCCCGAGCCGGGTGGTCAGGAGGGGATCGTGCGGCGCAGGGAGGCCGCGATGGCCGCCGCCGTGGCCCCCGGGTCGGCCGAGCCGGTGATCGGGCGGCCGATGACCAGCAGGTCGGCGCCGTCGGCCAGGGCCTGCTCGGGCGTGGCCACCCGGGCCTGGTCCTGCGTGGCCGCCCCGGCGGGGCGCACGCCGGGCGTGATGAGCGTGATGTCGGGCCCGACCTCCTCGCGCACGGCCGAGACCTCGTGCGGCGAGCACACGAGCGCGGTCGCCCCGGCGCCGACCGCCAGCGCGGCCAGGCGCCTGACCACGTCGTCGGCCGGGCCGGACATGCCGATCCCGGCCAGGTCCGCCTCGCTGAGGGAGGTCAGGATGGTCACCGCGGCGATCTTGGTGTGCGGGGCGCTCTCGACGGCCGCCCGGATCATGGCGGGCCCGCCGGCCGCGTGGACGGTGAGGATCGCCGGCCGCAGCCTGGCGACGGCGCGGGTGGCCCCGGCGACCGTGTTCGGGATGTCGTGCAGCTTCAGGTCGAGGAACACCTGGACGCCGCTGGCGCCGCGGACCGAGGCGATCACGTCCGGACCGTAGCGCAGGTACAGCTCCAGCCCGACCTTCACCGTGCTGACGTGCGGCGTCACCAGGCCCGCCCACCGGGCGGCGGTCTCCAGGTCGGGGGCGTCGAGTGCGACGGCGATGGGTGCGGGCGTCAAGGGGTGCTCTCCTCGGTGTCGACCAACAGGTGCCGGGGCGCGCTGCCCGGCGGGCGGTGTGCCAGGCCGACGGCGTCGGCCAGGCGCTGCAGGCCACGGGCCCGCAGCAGGTCCTCGAGCTCGCGCTCGATGCGCAGGCAGGCGTACGGGTCGTGGAACAGCGCGGTGCCGACGCCGACCACGCAGGCCCCGGCCAGGATGAGCTGGAAGGCGTCGCGGCCGCTCATCACGCCGCCGATGCCGATCAGCGGCACGCCGGGCAGCGCCGCGTAGACCTGCCACACGCAGCGCACGGCCAGCGGCAGGATGGCCGGGCCCGACAGCCCGCCGGTGACGGCGGCCAGCGACGGGCGCAGCGCCTCGGTGTCGATGGCCATGCCCAGCGGGTTGTTGATCATGGACAGCGCGTCGGCGCCGGCGTCGACGCACGCCTTGGCCACCGAGACGATGTCGGCCACGTCGGGGGCGAGCTTGGCGATGACCGGCACGTCGTAGCGCATGATGGAGCGCACCGACGCGATCACCTCGGCCGCGGCCCGGCCCTCGCGGGCGAAGACGCGCCCGCGGTCCTCCATGTTCGGGCAGGACAGGTTCACTTCGAGCGCGGTCACCCCGGGCGCGTCGGCGAGCCTGCGCGCCAGCTCGGAGTACTCGGCGACGGTGCCGCCGCCGATCGAGACGATGGTCTTGATGCCGCGCTGGGCCAGCCAGGGCAGCTCGCGTTCGAGGAACGCGTCGATGCCCGGACCCTGCAGCCCCACGGCGTTCAGCATGCCCGAGGGGGTCTCGGCCATGCGG
>NZ_JABCPZ010000304.1 GCF_013283785.1 Nonomuraea antri | reverse complement strand
CGCATCCACCCCCGCCGCCGCTGTCGCCGCCGTTTCACGTGCGGCGGCCCGCGCGGCGCGGTCGCGGCTGGATCGTGGCCGCCGCGGTCGCGCTCACGCTGGCCGTGGCGGGGACGCTGGCCTACGAGATCGCCAGGTTCGGCCTGCCCTCGACCGGCGGCGCCGACCCCACCGCGGAACCGGACACCCGGCCCCCGCTCACCAGGACGGCCGCGGGCGAGGTGATCACGCTGCCCGGCACCTCCGTGCGCATCACCGAGAACGACAGCGACCCGCTCAAGCTCACCTCGTACACCGCCGACGCGGGCAAACGCCTGTACGTCAGGCGGGCCGGCGGCGACGCCTTCGTCCGCGACACCCGCCACTTCGAGTACGCCCTGCGCGGCGACGGCGTCAAAGCCCTGGCCGTGGACGCGGACTACGGCGCCGACGGCCAGGCCACGGTCTCCGTCGTCGACCACTGGACCGGCGCCAAGCGCACCGTCGAGGTGTCCAGGCAGCCGGTCTTCCCGACCACCCCGCGCTGGTCGCCCGACGGCGCGTACGGCCTGGTCACCCTGTACAAGGGGGCGGCGGGCAACGCCGTGCCGCACGGATTCGCCGTGATCGACGCCGAGCGCGGCACCGCCAGGGCGCACCAGGTCGGCGAGCCTGGCGCGGGGGAGTGGCGCTTCTTCTGGGACGCCGGCGGCCGCGCTGTCGGCACCTGGGCGGGCGGCCGCATGACCTTCTACGACCTGGACGGCCGACTCCTGCGCACACTGCCGGCCGCTGGCACGCCCGTCTGGGTGGAGGGCGAGAACGTGGCGGGCGGCCGGTTCCTGGCCCACTGCGACGCCTCGGGCAAGACGATCTGCGTGCGCTCCACCTCCGGCGGCGACGCCGCGCCGCGGGTCGTCCCGTTCGCCGGCGACAGCCTCATCGGCTGGTGGGACGATGACCACCTGGCCGTCTGGCGCCCGGCGGGCGGCGGCTACCAGGCGGTGGTCATCGACCTGGCCGGGCAGGTCACCCGGGTGCTCGCCACCGCGGCAGACGCGGCCGAGTTCCGCCGGATGAGCTTCCGCTACAGCCCGTCGTAGGATCGGAACGGACCTCGGCGAAGGGGGCAGGGCGTGGACATCACGGTCACCGGTGAGGGCAGCGCGCAGGCCGAGCCCGACGCGCTGCGGCTGCACGCGGGCGTCGAGGTGCGCAAGCCCTCGCCCGCGCAGTCCTTCTCGGCGGCGCGCGGCGCGGCGGAACGGCTGGCCAGGGCGCTGCGGCAGGCGGGCATCGCCGAGCACGACGTCCGCACGATCGAGCTCGGGCTCGGCCCGGAATACGAGGTCTATCCCCAGGTGTCGGCCTACCGGGCGGTCCAGGGCGTGGAAGTGGTGGTCCGCGACCTGTCCAGGGCCGACCAGATCATCGACACCATCGCCGGGATCGGCGAGGAGGCCCGGCTGAACGGGCTGGTGTTCGAGGTCAGCGACCCGCGGGCGGCGCTGCGCGAGGCCAGGTCGCTGGCCTTCGCCGACGCCGCCGCCAAGGCCGCCCAGTACGCCGAGCTGGCCGGCCGCCCGCTGGGCCGGGTCGTCTCGGTGACCGAGGAGGTCAGGGGCGGGCCGCAGCCGATGCCGATGGCCGCCACGATGGCCGAGAGCGGCGGCGGCTCGATCAGCCCCGGCCGCCAGAGCCTCTCGGTCACCGTGCGGGTCGGCTACGCCTTCGCCGACTGACGGCCCGCACCTACGGGAGGGCGAGCATGCGGTCGAGCGCCACCTTCGCCCAGTGCGTGGTGTCGTCGTCCACGGTGATCTGGTTGACGACCTCGCCCAGCACCAGCGACTCCAGCGCCCACACCAGGTGCGGCAGGTCGATCCGGTTCATCGTGGAGCAGTAGCAGACCGTCTTGTCCAGGAACGAGATGTTCTTGTCGGGGAACATCTGCGCCAGCCGCTTGACCAGGTTCAGCTCGGTGCCGATGGCCCAGCTCGAACCGGCCGGGGCGTTCTCCAGCGTGGTGATGATGTGCTCGGTCGAGCCCACGTGGTCGGCCTTGAGCACCACCTCGTGCCGGCATTCCGGGTGCACCAGCACGTTCACGCCGGGGATGCGGGCGCGCACGTCGTCGACAGACTCGGCGGTGAAACGGCCGTGCACCGAGCAGTGGCCCTTCCACAGGATCATCTTGGCCCGGTCGAGCTGCTCCGGCGTGAGCCCGCCGCCAGGACGGTGCGGGTTCCACACCACGCAGTCCTCCAGCGACATGCCCATCTCCAGCACCGCGGTGTTGCGTCCGAGGTGCTGGTCGGGCAGGAAGAGCACCTTCTCGCCGCGCTCGAACGCCCATTCGAGCGCGCGGCGGGCGTTGGACGAGGTGCAGACCGCGCCGCCGTTCCTGCCGCAGAACGCCTTGATGTCGGCACTGGAGTTCATGTACGTGACGGGAACCACCCGCTCGGCCAGCCCCGCGTCCTCCAGGGCCTCCCAGCACTCCTCGACCTGGTCGAACGTGGCCATGTCGGCCATCGAGCACCCGGCCGCCAGGTCGGGCAGGATCACCCGCTGGGCGTCGGAGGTGAGGATGTCGGCCGACTCGGCCATGAAGTGCACGCCGCAGAACACGATGTACTCCGCCTGCGGGCGGGCGGCGGCCAGCCTGGCCAGCTTGAACGAGTCGCCCGTCACGTCGGCGAACTGGATGACCTCGTCGCGCTGGTAGTGGTGGCCCAGCACGAACACGCGCTCGCCCAGCGTCTCCTTGGCCCTGCGCGCCCGCTCGACCAGGTCGGGGTCGGAGGCTGGCGGCAGCTCGCCGGGACAGTCGACCCCCTTCTCACTGTGCGGATCGGCGCCCCGGCCGAGGACGTAGAGCGGCAGCCCGGTCTGGGTGGTCATGGCCACACCCCCTTATCGTCTAACTGACGACTAATGATGACACACGGTTCGCCGGGAATATTCCTGGGGCTGGGGTGGCCGGGAATGTGTGGCATCCGCCAGGTGTTGGTAGCGTCATCAGTAGGACGTCGAAACAGACAGCCGGTTAGGGAGTCAGCAGATGTCGGTTGAGAGCAGCGAGACCACGGCGCAGGGCCTGATCCTGACTGACGCGGCCGCCGCGAAGGTCAAGAGCCTGCTCGAGCAGCAGGGAGAAGAAGGTCTGCAGCTGCGTGTGGCCGTGCAGCCGGGCGGCTGCTCCGGCCTGCGCTACCAGCTCTTCTTCGATGACCGTTCGATGGACGGCGACGTCGTCACGGACTTCGGTGGCGTGAGCGTCGTCACCGACCGGATGAGCGCCCCGTACCTCATGGGCGCCTCCATCGACTTCGTCGACACCATCGAGAAGCAGGGCTTCACCATCGACAACCCGAACGCCACCGGCTCCTGTGCCTGTGGCGACTCCTTCAACTAGGTCGGTCGCCCGCGCCGGGTCCCGTCCGTCTTTGTGCGGGCGGGACCTTCGCGTATCCTCGTGGGGCTCATTGGCTTGCCGACAACGAGGAAGAAGAATCCCGTGCGCATTGCCGTCACAGGCTCCATCGCGACAGACCACCTGATGACCTTTCCAGGAAGCTTCGGCGACCAGCTGATCGCCGAGCAGCTCGACCGGGTCTCGCTTTCGTTCCTGGTCGACGATCTGCAGATCCGTCGCGGGGGTTGCGCGGCGAACATCTCGTTCGGAATGGCCTGTCTCGGTCTCAACCCGCTCCTCGTCGGAGCCGTCGGCGCGGACTTCGCCGACTACCGCTCCTGGCTCGAGCGGCACGGCGTCGACTGTGACTCGGTCCACGTGTCGGAGACCGCGCACACCGCGCGCTTCCTGTGCACCACCGACGAGCACCACAACCAGATCGCCTCGTTCTACACCGGCGCGATGGCCGAGGCCAGGCTCATCGAGCTCAAGCCCGTCGCCGACCGTGTGGGCGGGCTCGACCTGGTGCTGATCAGCCCCAACGACCCCGACGCGATGCTGCGCCACACCGACGAGTGCCGCCAGCGCGGCATCCCGTTCGCCGCCGACATCTCCCAGCAGCTGGCCCGCATGGCCGACGAGCAGATCCGCCAGCTCGTCGACGGCGCCGCCTACCTGTTCTCGAACGACTACGAGAAGGGGCTCATCGAGCAGAAGACCGGCTGGTCCGACGAGGAGATCCTGAGCCGGGTCGGCGTCCGTGTCACCACGCTCGGCCCCAAGGGCGCGGTCATCGACAGGAAGGGCGAGCCGTCCATCGCCGTCGCCCCCGCCCCCGAGCTGGGCAAGGCCGACCCCACCGGCGTCGGCGACGCCTTCCGCGCCGGCTTCCTGTCCGGCGTGGCCTGGGGGCTGCCCCTGGAGCGCTGCGGCCAGCTCGGCAACCTCACCGCCACGCACGTGCTCGAGCGCGTGGGCGGCCAGGAGTACGAGCTCGGGCAGCAGGTGTTCCTGGAGCGCTTCACCGCCGCCTACGGCCCCGAGGCGGCCGCCGAGGTCGCCGCGCACGTGCGCTGCTACCACCCGTGACGTCGACGCCCGTGTGCCTGTGACGCGTCACAGGCACACGGGCGTCCTGCGTCGCCGGATGCCCGGCGGCGGCGGCCCGGGAGGCGGCCGGTCAGCCCCTGGCGTAGACCCGGTGCACGAACTCGGCGAGCTGGTCGTCGGGCAGGTGCTTGGCCAGGTCGGCCTCGCTGATCATGCCCACGATCCGGTGCTCCTCCAGCACCGGCAGCCGCTTGATCTGGTGCTCCTCCATGCGGGCGAGCGCTTCGGAGACCGTGGTGTCGGCGCTCACCCACACCAGCCCGGTGGCCAGCTCGCCCGCCGTCACCTGGGCCGGGTCGTGCCCGGCCGCGATGCACTTGATCACGATGTCGCGGTCGGTGATGATCCCGGTCAGGCGGTCGTCGGGGCCGCAGACGGGCAGCGCGCCCACGTTGCCTTCGCGCATCATCTGCGCCGCCCGGTCCAGCGTCTCGTGCGCGGCGATGCAGTCGGCGCCCGGGCTCATCAGGTCGCGGGCGGTCTCGTGCGGGTGTCCTTCTGTCATGGTTCCCCCCGGAAGTCGGCGGCTTTCCGGTGGCCCTCTACCCCGCTCGACGGGGGTTACGACACTTCACGCCCGCATCAATAGTTCCGCCGCACATGGATGGCCCAGCCGCCGCCGGGCAGCTCGTACGAGCCGACGTGGCGGTGCGACTTCAGCCGGCACCAGGCGGGCACGTCCGTGTACGCGGCGGGATCGTCGGCCAGTACGGCCACCACCGCGTTGAGCGGGACGTGGTTGATCTGCTCAGCGAGCATGATGATCGGGATCGGGCACTTCTTCCCGAGCGCGTCGATCGTCAAAGCCGGCTGGGTGACCTCGGTCATGCGACTCCTGCGTCTTGCCGGATGCGGCGCACCACGCCGGGCAGCACGGCGAGGAACCTGTCGACCTCGGCCGCTGAAGCACCGCGGGGCAGTGACACCCGGACATTGCCATGCGTGAGCACGCCCATCGCTTCCAGGACGTGCGATGGACGAAGCGTACTAGCGGTGCACGAACTTCCGGACGATACCGCGAATCCCGCCTTGTCCAGCTCGCCGAGCAGCACCTCGCCGTCGACGTAAAGGCACGAGAAGGTCACGATGTGCGGGGCGCGCTCGACCGGCTCGCCGATGACCTCGACGTCGGGGACGAGCTCGGGCACCGCGCGCCTGATCGTGTCGACCAGGGCGGAGAGCCTGGCCTGCTCGGCGGCCGCCTCGGCGGCGACGGCGCGCAGCGCGGCCGCGGCGGCGACGGTGGCGGGCACGTTCTCGAAGCCGGGCACCCGGCGGCGCTCGCGCTCGTCCTCGGGCAGGAACGAGCGGAACCTGGTGCCCTTGCGCACCGCCAGCACGCCCACCCCGGCCGGGCCGCCCCACTTGTGCGCGCTGGCGGTCAGCACCGACCAGCCGGGCGGCACCGGCAGCCGGCCGGCCGTCTGCGCGGCGTCGACCAGCAGCGGCACGCCGTGCTCGCGGCACGCCTGGGCGGCCTCGGCCACCGGCTGCAGGGTGCCGACCTCGTGGTTGGCGCTCTGCAGGCACGCCAGCGCCACCCCCGGGCCCGACACGGCAGCCGCGAAAGCGGACGGATCGACCCGGCCGGTCAGGCTCACACCGATCGTTTCCACCGTTCCGCCGTCGCGTTCGTGCACGTCGGCGGCGTGAAGCACGCTGGAATGCTCAACCGCGGAGGTGACCAGGTGCCTACCCGCCCTCCGTCTGCCGTGTAGGGTGCCGAGCACGCCGAGATGCACGGCCTGCGTGCCGGACGAGGTGAACGACACCTCGTCGGGACGCGCGCCCAGCACCTCGGCCACTTCCGTGCGGGCCTGTTCCAACAGCAGGTGCGCGCGGCGGGCCTGGCCGTACAAACGAGCGGGGTCGGCCCAGCCCGAGTCGATGGCCGTCAGCAGCGCCTCACGCGCCTGCGGATGGAGCGGCTCGGTGGAGGCCGCGTCGAAGTACGCCACGCGAGTATCGTCCCACTTCCGGCGCCACCGAGGGGTCGCGCGGTGGGGCGAGGCACCTGCACGCTAATGTGTCTGCAATCAGCTGTGCATTTGGAAATACGAGCGCCCAGGGGAGAGACTTCTGGGCTTCATCTGTGGGGTAGGCGATCCGTGAGTCCGACTCGCCGTACGACGCGGCGTTCGTTGGCCCGGCGCAGGGTGCCACGAGCCGCCGCTTTGGCGTTGCTGCTGGCCACTGCTACGGCGTGTGCTAATGACGTTCCCGAGGCAGACTGGTCTCGGGGCCTCCTTCCCGAACACATCACCGAGCAAGGTGGCGTGGTCGAGAGTTTGTGGAACGGGGCCTGGATCGCCGCACTCGCCACGGGTGCCGTCGTCATCGTCCTGATCGTGTGGGCGTCCATCTTCCACCGCAAGCGCCGGGCCAAGGCCGAGCTTCCGCCGCAGGTTCGCTACAACCTGCCGATCGAGATCCTCTACACCGTGGTCCCGCTGGTCATGGTGTCGGTGTTCTTCTTCTTCACCGCGCGCGACAGCAACACGCTGGCGCACGTGTCGGGCGAGGCGAAGGTGAAGGTCAAGGTCGAGGCGTTCCAGTGGAGCTGGCGCTTCACCACGACCTACAACGGCAAGACCGCCCAGCCGGTGGCGGGCGTGCCCGTGCACGACTACAACCAGGGTCCGGAGCTCGTGCTGCCGGTGAAGTCGAAGGTCGAGTTCGACCTGTCGACGAACGACGTCATCCACTCCTTCTGGATTCCGGCGTTCCTGTTCAAGCGTGACGTCATCCCCGGCATCCCCGAGGGCAACCCCGGCCGCAAGTTCGAGGTCACCACCCTCGACGTCAAGCCGGGCACCGTCTACGCCGGCCGCTGTGCCGAGCTCTGCGGCGTCGACCACAGCCGGATGCTCTTCAAGGTGAAGCTCGTTTCGCAGGCTGAGTTCGACCAGTACATCGCGACCCAGGCTGGGAGTGCCCAGTGACCGCCATTCATGAACCGCTCAGGACGACCGCCAGGCCCGTCACCAAGGGCCAGGTGATCGCCAAGTGGCTGTCCTCCACTGATCACAAGATCATCGGGCACCTCTACCTGATCACGTCGTTCGTCTTCTTCCTGATCGGCGGCGTCATGGCGCTGGTCATGCGTGCCGAGCTGGCCCAGCCCGGCATGCAGTTCACCAGCAACGAGCAGTTCAACCAGCTGTTCACCATGCACGGCACGATCATGCTGCTGATGTTCGCGACGCCGCTGTTCGCCGGCTTCGCCAACGAGCTGATGCCGCTGCAGATCGGCGCGCCCGACGTGGCGTTCCCGCGACTGAACATGGTGAGCTACTGGCTCTACCTGTTCGGCAGCATCATCGCGGTGTCCGGGTTCTTCACCCCGGGCGGCGCGGCCTCGTTCGGCTGGTTCGCCTACACGCCGCTGTCCAACGCGATCAACTCGCCGGGCATCGGCGGCGACCTGTGGATCATGGGTCTGGCCCTGTCGGGCCTGGGCACGATCCTCGGCTCGGTGAACTTCATCACCACGATCATCTGCATGCGCGCCCCCGGCCTGACCATGTTCCGGATGCCGATCTTCACCTGGAACATCCTGCTGACCAGCATGCTCGTGCTGATGGCCTTCCCGGTGCTGGCCGCCGCGCTGCTCGCGCTGGAGGCCGACCGCAAGCTGGGCACCCACATCTTCGACCCGGAGAACGGCGGAGCGCTGCTCTGGCAACATCTGTTCTGGTTCTTCGGCCATCCCGAGGTGTACATCATCGCGCTGCCGTTCTTCGGCATCGTGACGGAGATCCTGCCGGTCTTCAGCCGCAAGCCGATCTTCGGTTACATCAGCCTCGTGGCCGCGACGATCTCCATCGCCGGTCTGTCGATCACGGTCTGGGCGCACCACATGTTCCCGACCGGGCAAGTGTTGTTGCCGTTCTTCTCGTTCATGACGTTCCTCATCGCGGTGCCGACGGGCGTGAAGTTCTTCAACTGGATCGGCACGATGTGGCGAGGGCATTTGTCCTTCGAGTCACCGATGCTGTTCTCGGTCGGCTTCCTGATCACCTTCCTCCTGGGTGGTCTGACCGGTGTCATCCTGGCCTCGCCGCCGCTCGACTTCCACATCTCCGACACCTACTTCGTCGTCGCCCACTTCCACTACGTGGTCTTCGGCACCGTGGTGTTCGCGATGTTCGCCGGCTTCTACTTCTGGTGGCCCAAGTTCACCGGCAAGATGCTCGACGACAAGCTGGGCAAGCTGCAGTTCTGGCTGCTGTTCATCGGCTTCCACACCACGTTCCTCATCCAGCACTGGCTCGGCATGGTGGGCTTCCCGCGCCGCTACGCCGACTACAGCGCGGCCGACGGCTTCACCGACCTGAACATGATCTCGTCGGTGGGCGCGTTCATCCTGGGCCTGTCGACGCTGCCGTTCTTCTACAACGTCTGGAAGACCTGGCGCAGCGCGCCCAAGGTCACCGTCGACGACCCGTGGGGCTACGGCGGCTCGCTCGAATGGGCGACCTCCTGCCCGCCGCCGCGGCACAACTTCACCTCGCTGCCGCAGATCCGCTCCGAGCGTCCGGCCTTCGACGCGAAGTACCCGCACGTCTCGGCCAAGTCCGCACTGGAGGGTGAGGCCTGATGAAGGTCCAGGGTTGGCTGTTCCTGCTGTGCGGCCTGTTCTTCGCCGGCGTCGACGTCGCCTACTGGTTCTGGACGAAGGCGGCCACGGGCCAGGGTGAGCCGGTCGGCACCACGGCCATGGCCATCTCGGTCGGCTTCGCCTTCATGGTCGGCTACTACCTGATGTTCACCGCCAAGCGCATCGGCGCCCAGCCGGAGGACAACAAGCAGGCCGACATCAGCGACGGCGCGGGCGAGATCGGCTTCTTCAGCCCGAGCAGCTGGTGGCCGCTGTTCCTGTGCCTGGCGGCGGCGTTCGCCTTCGCCGGGTTCGTGATCGGCTTCTGGATGTTCCTGATCGGCGTGTTCCTGGTGATCATGGCCATGATCGGGTTCGTGTTCCAGTACTACCGGGGCAACTTCTCGCACTGATCCCCGGCCACATACGAAAGCGGGCGTCCTCCTCTGAGGGAGACGCCCGCTTTTTGGTGTTCTTTACCGATGTTCGGATGTGGCCAATCGATCACAGAGGGTAATAACGAGGCAGAAGCGGTTCGATGGTGGACGAGGGGGTCACTCGTGGGGCGCGTGGCGTATGGATCAGCCGGCCTGCTGGCCGTGGCGCTGCTGGCGGCGTGCTCGGTGACCGGCGCGGGCGACGACCTGGGTGAGGGCGGCTCGGGGGCCGTCGCGGCCGGAGGCGTGGCCGAGGAGGGCGCCAGCAAGGCCCCTGAGGCCGTGGTGGCCATCTCCCCGGCCGACAAGGCCGGGAACGTGCCCACCGACCAGCCCGTCGTCGTGGCGGCCCACGGGGGCACGCTCAAGGCCGTCACCGTGACCGACGCCAAGGGCGCGACGCTGCCCGGGCTGCTCAGCGCCGATCACACCCGCTGGCGCAGCAACGCCTACGCCAGGCCGGGCAGTACGTACCGGATCGACGCGGTGTCGGTCAGCGGCGGCAGGGAGAAGACCACCAGCAGCGTGTTCTCCACCGTCAAGGGCGGCAAGACGTTCGACGTCGCGAACATCACCCCGAACAAGGACGACACCGGGCTGACCGTCGGCGTGGGCATGCCCATCATGATCACCTTCGACCAGCCCATCAAGGACCGGATCTCGGTCGAGCGCAACCTCGTCGTGCGCAGCTCGAAGCCGGTGGAGGGCGCCTGGCACTGGTTCGACGACAAGCGCGTGGACTTCCGCCCGCAGGAATACTGGCCCGCGCACACCAAGGTGCGGCTGGAGGCCAAGCTGGCCGGCGTGCACGGGGCGCCCGGCATGTACGGCAAGCGCGACGTGAAGCTCGACTTCAAGATCGGACGCTCGCAGATCACCAAGGGCAGCACCAACGACCACGTGCTGATCGTGCGCCGCGACGGCAAGAAGGTCCGCGAGATGCCGATGAGCGCGGGCCAGGGTGGCCAGTGGAAGTACTACACGACCTCGGGCGTGCACCTGGCCATGTCGCGCGAGCCCGTCACCGTGATGACCTCGCCGGGGATCGGTCCCGGGCAGGCCGGGTACTACCAGCTCACCGTGTACAACACGGTCCGCATCTCCAACAGCGGCGAGTACGTGCACAGCGCGCCCTGGTCGGTCGGCTCCCAGGGCAGTTCCAACGTCAGCCACGGGTGCGTGAACATCAGCCCGGACAACGCGGCCTGGTTCATCAAGAACACGCTGATCGGCGACCCGATCATCATCACCGGGTCGCCGCGCAAGCTGGAGCCGACGAACGGGTGGGGGCACTGGCAGGAGAACTGGCGCCAGTGGCTCAGGTGGAGCTCGCTGAAGGCGGGCCCCACCATCGTGTTCTGAGCCCTCGGCCGCCGGCGGCCGAGGGGGCGTCAGGGGAGCGGGTC
>NZ_JABCPZ010000303.1 GCF_013283785.1 Nonomuraea antri | reverse complement strand
CCCCCGGAATCCGGGCCTCCCCCGGAATCCGGGCCTCACCCGAAATCCGTGCCTCTTCTGGGCCCCCTGTCTGCCCTCTTGCCTGGGTCGCCCCGGTCTCAGCGCTCGTCTGGGCCCCGGACTCGGCTGCCCTGGTCTCAGCGCTCGCCTGGGTCCCGGCCTGGGCCGCCCCTGCCTCAGCCGGCCCCAGGACTCCGGGCTGTCCCTCGGCCCAGACTCGAGGCTGTTCCCCGGACCGCGCCTGCGGCTGCACCTGCACCCCCGACCGCACCTGCGGCTGCTCTTCGGGCTGGACTCCGGACCGGGCCCCCGGCTGGGCCCCGGACTGGGCCGCCGACTGCGCTCCCGATTGCGCCCTGGACTGCGCCTGCGGCCGCGGCCCAGCCGGCCCCTCCGGCGGCGTCCCAGTCGGCTCCCGCAGCGGCGTCCCGGCCAGTCCCTGCGGCGGTGTCCCGGCCGGCCTCTGCGGAGGTGTTCCGGTCCCCTGCGGTGTTCCGGGCCGCTGCGGTGTTCCGATCCCCTGTGGTGTTCCGGGCGGTGTCTGGGGTTGGGGGTTCGGCTGCCCATGGGCCCAGGTCGCCGGGCGAGGCATCCAGCGGGTCTCCGTCGGGGTCTCGTCGGCGGGGGGATCGCCGTTCGCCCGTCCCTCCAGGGAGCCGAAGTCCGTGAGGAGCCGCAGCGTCGCGCCGTCTCTGGCGGGGAAGCCGTCCGCGTGCGGGCCGCCCGACTGCCGGGCGGCGGCGGTCAGGATGCGTTCGCGCAGGCCGGCGGGTGGCAGCTGGGCGACCGCCGTCGCGAACCTGGCGGCCGTCTCGCGCAGCCGTCGGACCTCACCCACGCACCACCGGCACGTCCGCAGGTGCTTCTCGAACAGCACCCCGTCCGCGTACGACAGCGCGTGCAGGGCATAGGCGCCGGACAGGGCGTGGAGTTCTTCGTCCATCGTTCGCTCGCAGAGGGTGAGAGGGCGGCTCACGTAAGTGATTCGGCGGCCCCGGCTCATCGGATGGCCGTCACCCCTTGCTCATTTCGTGAGCTGTGCGACAATCTCATTGGGTGATGAATTATGACATGTGTGATCGCGGGCGGAGGCCCCGCGGGTGCCGTACTCGCCCTGCTGCTGGCCAGGGCCGGCGTCGAGGTGACCCTGCTGGAGAAACACGCCGACTTCCTGCGCGACTTCAGGGGTGACACCATCCATCCGTCCACCATGCAGGTGCTGGCGGAGATCGGGCTGGCCGAGGAGTTCCTGAAGCTGCCGCACCGCAAGGCGTTCCAGCTCTCGATGGTCACCGACAACGGGCCGATGCGGCTGGCCGCCCTGCGGGGGCTGCCGAGCGACTATCCGTTCATCGCGTTCGTCCCGCAGTGGGACTTCCTGAACCTCATCACGTCGGCCGCCGCGCGGTACCCGACGTTCCGGCTGCTGATGAAGGCCGAGGCGTACGACCTCATCAAGGAGGGCGGCGCGGTACGCGGCCTGCGCTACCGGGACGAGTCGGGCGAGCACGAGATCAGGGCCGACCTGACCGTGGCCGCCGACGGCCGGCACTCGACGCTGCGCCGGAGCGCCGGGCTGATACCGGAGGAACTGGGCGCGCCGATGGACGTCCTGTGGTTCCGGCTGCCCCGCGAGGACGGCGATCCCGACGAGACGTTCCTGCGCGTGTCGAGCGGGCACCTGATGGTGGCGATCAACCGGGAGACGTACTGGCAGCTCGCACTCGTGATCCCCAAGGGCGGGTACGGCCGGCTGAGCGCGGCGGGCATCGAGGCGTTCAGGGAGCCGGTGGCGCGGCTGCTGCCGTTCCTGGCCGGGCGGATCGGGCGGATCGAGAGCTACGACGACGTGAGCATGCTGACGGTCGCGCTGAACCGGCTGCGGCGCTGGCATCGTCCGGGGTTCGTGTGCATCGGGGACGCGGCGCACGCGATGTCGCCGGTGTTCGGCGTGGGCATCAACCTGGCCGTGCAGGACGCCGTGGCCGCGGCCAACCTGCTGGCCGGCCCGCTGCTTTCGGGCGGGCCGGTCCCCGAGTCGCTGCTGCACCGGCTGCAGCGGCGGCGCATGTTCCCGACCAGGGTGACCCAGGCGGCGCAGCGGCTGGTGCAGAACCGGCTGATCAGCCCGGCGCTGAAACGCCAGTTCAAGCCGCCCAGCCGGCTGCCGGACCTGACGCGGGTGCCGCTGCTCAACCGGATCACGCGCCGCTTCATCGGCCTGGGCGTCCGCCCGGAGCACGTAACGCTAAAGAGACCTTAATATCCTAATATTTCCGGCTTGTGCCACCAAAGCCCTTAACAACCCTTAAAGCCGGATTTATCACCATCGCCTGCCTCGGTGTCGCCGCACTCGGCGGCGCCGCGGCGGGAGCCGTCGCCGAACTGACCCGCGAGCCCACCGCGGCCGAGCTGAAGACGGCCGCCCGCGCCGAGCAGGCGCTGCGCTGGCGCACCTGGACCGCAGGCCGGATCTTCCCCACCGAACTCAGAAACGTCGACGGCGACCCGCTGGCCGGCCTGGTCGGCATCGCCCCGGCGGCAAGCTGCGCCACCGGGCTGAACGCCGCCGCGTACGAGGTCGCGACCTCGCTCGGCTGCCGGCGCGTGCTCAGGGCGACCTACGCCGACCCCACGCGCACGCGCCTGGTCACGCTGGGCGTCGTGGTGCTGAAAGACGAGGCCGGCGCGGCCGCCTTCGGGCTCGCCGACGGCGCCGTCACGGCCGGACCCCAGCCCGTGGCATTCCCGGCGACGGACGCGGCCCTGTTCGGCGCGAAGGCCGTGCAGAAGACCGCCTACAACCACGTCGGCAGGTACGCGGTCCTGGCGGCCGAGGGCTACGCCGACGGCCGGCCGGAGATCAAGCCCGGCGACGCGATCGAGTCCGGGCTGGCCGACGACGCCGCGTACGACCTCGTCGAGCGGCTCAGCCAGAACATCCCTCCGTGCGAGGTCAAGGCCGTGATCGCATGCTGAAGATCGTGGCCGCCCTCGGCGCGGGCGCTCTGGCCCTGCTCCTGCCGGCCCAGGCCGCGTACGCCGATCCTGGCGGCTCCGTCGAGCGCCGGCTGGACCTGGACTTCCTGTCGTCCGCGCTGATCACTCGAGGCAAGGGCGCGACGGTGGCGGTCGTGGACTCCGGCGTGGCCGGCGGCCCCGGGCTCCGCGTGACCGGCGCGGTGGACCTGGTGAAACGGAAGCCGGACTCGATGATCAGCGGCACCCTGGCCGCCTCCGTCATCGCCGGCCGGTCCAACGGGCTCGCGACCGAGGCGGGCGTGCTGTCCGTGCGCGTCGAGCCCGACCTGCCCAGCAAGGCGTGGAGCCGCTGGTACGAGGAGAACAAGGGCGCCGCCTTGTTCGCCGACGGCATCCGGTGGGCCGCCGACCACGGCGCGGACGTCATCTGGGTCCGCTCGGTCGATCGGGACAACCTGATCCGCGACGCGGTCCGCTACGCCGTCGCCAAGGGCGTGGTGATCGTGACCGCCGTGGAGCCCAGCCCTCCCCGCTCCGGAAGGGGCCCCGACATCCTGCGGTATCCGTCCGGGATCGACGGCGTGATCGGCGTCGCCTCGGTCAAGCCCGACGGCAAGCGTGACGTCAAGGTGTCGGGCGCAAGTTCCGCCGTCCTGGTGTCCGGTCCGGCCGAGAAGGAGCGGACGTCGTGGCCGGACGGGTGGACGTACTGGCTGAACCCGCAGCACCACGCCTCGGCCGTGGTCGCGGCCGCCGCCACGCTCATCAAGGCGAAATATCCGGAGATCACGCCCGCCCAGGTGGCCCGGGCACTGGCCGTCTCCGCCCGGCACCCGGACGGGCGCGGGGCGTACGACACCGCGATCGGTTTCGGCGTCGTCAACCCCAAGGGCGCGCTCGACGAGGCGGGCAAGCTGATGAACGCGAAGCCGGCCGCCTCCCCGGTGGGCCCGGGCGAGCGCTTCGAGGCGGCCCCACCCGAGCCGTTCGACGCGGCCCCGCCCGACACGGCGAGGCTGGCGGCGTACGGCGGTCTCGGCGCGGCCGGCGTCGCGCTGCTGACCTGGGCGTCGGTGTCACGAAGGCGGCTGCGCAGAAAATCGGGTTCTCACAACGTGGACACGGAGGCCGGTAGGGGTGGACCAGTGGAATACCCTCTTATCTCGTGAGCAGCAATCTCGTGGATCTCGATTCCTGGCGCGCACTCCCCGCGGCCCAGCAGCCCGACTGGCCCGATCGCGGCGAGCTCGAGAAGGTGGTCGCCGAGCTCGGCGGCCTGCCCCCGCTGGTCTTCGCAGGTGAGTGCGACCAGCTGAAAGAGCAACTGGCCGCCGTCGCCCGGGGCGAGGCGTTCGTGCTGCAGGGCGGTGACTGCGCCGAGACCTTCGCCGACGCCACCGCCGACAACGTGCGGAACAAGCTCAAGACGCTGCTGCAGATGGCGATCGTGCTGACGTACGCGGCCAAGGTGCCGGTCGTCAAGATCGGCCGGGTGGCCGGGCAGTTCGCCAAGCCGCGCTCCAAGTCCACGGAGATCCGCGGTGGCATCGAGCTGCCCGCCTACCGGGGCGACATGGTCAACGGCTTCGAGTTCACCCCCGAGGCCCGCAACCCCGACCCGTGGCGCCTGCTGAAGGCCTACCACTCCTCGGCCGTCACGCTGAACCTGGCGCGCGCCTTCACCAAGGGCGGCTACGCCGACCTGCGCCAGGTGCACGCCTGGAACCAGGACTTCGTGGCCGAGTCGCCGGCCGGTCGCCGCTACGAGCAGCTGGCCAGGGAGATCGACCAGGCGCTCGCGTTCATGCGGGCCTGCGGGGCCGACCCCGAGGAGTTCCACACGGTCGAGTTCTACTCCTCGCACGAGGCGCTCATCCTCGACTACGACCGCGCGCTCACCCGCATCGACTCGCGTACCGGCCTGCCGTACGACGTGTCGGCGCACATGGTCTGGATCGGCGAGCGCACCCGTCAGCTCGACGGCGCGCACGTCGACTTCTTCGCCAGCATCCGCAACCCGATCGGCGTCAAGCTGGGCCCGACCACCACGCCCGACGAGGCCCTGACCCTGATCGAGAAGCTCAACCCGGACAACGAGCCCGGCCGGCTCACGTTCATCACCCGGATGGGCGCCTCCAAGATCCGCGAGCACCTGCCCAGGCTGGTCAAGGAGGTCACCGCGTCGGGTGCGCAGGTCGCGTGGATCTGCGACCCGATGCACGGCAACACGTGGGAGGCGCCGAGCGGCCACAAGACGCGCCGGCTCGACGACGTGCTGAACGAGGTGGCGGGCTTCTTCGAGGTGCACAGGTCGCTGGGCACGCACCCGGGCGGCATCCACATCGAGTTCACCGGCGACGACGTCACCGAGTGCGTGGGCGGCGGCCACGAGATCGCCGAGGGCGACCTGGCGACCCGCTACGAGACCGCCTGCGACCCCAGGCTCAACCGCGGGCAGTCGCTCGACCTGGCCTTCCGCGTCGCGGAGCTGTACCGGGGCTGACCGGACCGACGCGATGAGCGCCCGGGCGGGGTTCCCCGCCCGGGCGTTCCGCGTTCCGTGAGCCTGCCTGACTCGCCGGGACGACCTGCGCTTACGGCTGTCCGAAAACCAGGCGAACCAGATTCGGCACCGACTATGATCACGTCAAAGACGGTGATATGTCGGGAGAAATAACGTGACCAGTGCCCCGGAAGGCGTCGACCCGAACGTGCCCAACGTCGCCCGGATGTACGACTACTACCTCGACGGCAAGGACAACTTCGCCGCCGACCGGGCCGCGGCCGACCAGATCCTAAAGATGTTCCCCTCCACCAGGGAGGCGGCCAGGGAGAACCGGGCGTTCCTGCGGCGGGCGGTGCGGCACGTGGTCGACGCCGGCGTCCGGCAGATCGTGGACCTGGGCGCGGGCCTGCCCACGCAGGGCAACACGCACGAGATCGCCCCCGAGGCCCGCGTGGTCTACGTCGACTACGACCCGGTGGTGTGCGCGCACGGCCGGGCCCTGCTGGCCAAGGGCGAGGACGTGAGCATCCTGGAGGCCGACGTCAGGCAGCCGGACAAGCTGATCGCCGGGCTGCGCGACGTGGTGGACTTCGACCGTCCGGTGGCGTTCCTCATGCTGGCCGTGCTGCACTTCATCCCGGACGAGCAGGCCTACGGCGCGCTGGCGAAGCTGCGCGAGGTCAGCGTGCCCGGCAGCCACCTGGTGATCAGTCACGCCATCGACGCCGCCCCCGACACCACCCCGCAGGCGCTGGCGGTCTACAAGCAGGCCACGGCCGCGCTGAACCTGCGCACGCACGAGGAGATCGCCCGCTTCTTCGACGGCTACGAGCTGGCCGAGCCCGGCCTGGTGTTCCCGAAGGACTGGCGTCCGGACACCGAGCCGCTGGTCGGCGAGACCGGCACGGTCATCGGCTACGCGGGCGTGGGCCGCCGGCTCTGATCACAGGAGAGCCAAGCCAACAAGAGAACGAGAGAACGCGAAAGCCCCGCCGGTGCGGCGGGGCCAGGCGGAGTCAGGCGGGGTCAGTTCTGCTGGGCGTTCTTCAGCTCTTCGCTGAGCTCGGCCCTGATGGCGTCCATGTCGAGGGCCCGGACCTGGCTGATCAGGTCTTCCAGCGCCGGCCCGGGGATGGCCCCGGCCTGGGCGAAGACCACGATGCCGTCGCGGATGGCCATGAGCGTGGGGATCGACGTGATGTCGAAGCCCTGCGCGAGCCCCTGCTCGGCGTCGGTGTCGATCTTGCCGAAGGTGATGTCGTCGTGCTTGTCCGAGGCCGCCTCGAAGATCGGCCCGAACTTCTTGCAGGGCGGGCACCAGGTCGCCCAGAAGTCGAGCAGGACGATCCCCTTGTCGGCGATGTCGTTGAAGTTTTTCTCGGTCACTTCGATGGTCGCCACAAGTGGCTCCTCGTTCGTCGCTGAAATCTTGGCAAACCTGTCAACCACGTACCCACTACCAGCATTCCATGCCCGGGGACCGGCCACGTCACGCGGCCGGTCCCCGGGTTCATGGGGTCAGCGGCCGCCGGGCAGGGTCAGGCCGATGACCAGCGGGTCGTGGTCGGAGGAGCGGAAGGCGTCCGGCTGGTAGAGGCCGGGCGGGTTGTATTCGAGGTTGTAGTCCCTGATGCGGGGCTCGTCGGAGTTGATGTGCCAGATGGTCGCGCTGGTGACGCGCTTGAGCAGCTGCTTGCCGACCATGGCGTGGTCGAGCTCGCCGGCCAGGCCGTCGAACAGGTAGCTGTAGCGCTCGGACGCGGGCACGAACTTCTTGGTCACGCTGGTCAGACCGCCCGCCTCGAGCGTGTCGATCGGGTCCTCCTCGCCGTAGGCGTTGAGGTCGCCGAGCACGAGCGGGTGGGGCAGGTCGTCGTCCCCGATGATCCGCAGCAGCGTCTGGGCCTGCTTGACCCGGGTGGGGTTCCAGCAGCTCTGGCCGTCGCCCTGGTCGGCGTCGGGGCCGCCGGACGGGCAGGAGCCCTTCGACTTGAGGTGGTTGACCAGCACGGTGAACGGCTGGCCGCCGCCCGCCCTGCGGAAGGTCTGGATCAGCGGCGGACGGCTGAACACCGGGTCGGCCGAGGACCTGGTCTCACCCACGAGGGCGAGCTTGGCCGGCTTGTAGATCAGGCCGACCTGGATGACGTCGGTGCCGGGGTGCGGGTGCTTCAGCGCGGCGTACGTGCCCGCGCCGACCTCGGCGTTGAGCGCGTCCACCAGGGCCTGCAGCGCGACCTGGCCGTTGTTCTCGACCTCCATGAGGCCGACGGCGTCGGCGTTCAGCCCCTTGAGCGCGGAGACCAGCTTGGCGAGCTGGCGCTGCTGCTCGGTGGCGTTGCTCGCGCCGCGCGAGCCGAGCGTGGTGAACCAGTTCAGGGTGTTGAGCGAGGCCACGGTCACGTTGCCGGCCACCGGGGACGGCTTGGCCTGGCGCGGGTTGGCGCCGGTGTAGCCGATCGGCTCGGTGGGCTGCAGGCGGTACTTGCCGAAGCCGTACCCGAGCACGCCGGTCAGGCCGACGGCGACGTCGCCGGTCCGCACGATGGGCGGCAGGGTGGCCGGGTTCTCCCGGTTGGAGCCGTCGTCCACGAGCAGCGAACGGCGCGCGAACTGGGCGGGGTCCACGCCGGGGCGGTCGGTCGGCTGGAACAGCCGGCCGCCGGAGGAGAGCGTGACCTCGCCGTAGCGGCCGAGGTTGTAGTGGTCGCTGACGGTCAGCGGCTGCGGGAACGTGAGCAACATGTTCTCGACGGGCTCCAGCCCGTCGCTGGGCAGCGCGTACGGCTGGGCCGCCACGGCGCCGCCCGGGCCGCACACCTCGACGGAGGTGACCGGGGACAACTCGGTCCAGCCGTTGAACTCGACGACCCGGCCGGTGACGATGACGCGGTCACCCGCCTTGACGTCCTTCACCGACTCCCGGGCGAAGGCGAACAGGCCCTCGGACGTCCTGGGGTCGGCGTCCGGCCGGGTGTCCTGCAGGAAGAAGCCGCTGAGCTGGTCGGTGCGCTGGAAGTCGCCGGTGACGACGCCTTCGACACGCACGTTCTGCCCGGCCAGCGGGCTGGCGTCGCCGCTGCCCTGCACCTGGGAGATGCGGTGGGTGGGCGGGACGTCACAGGCGGCGGCCGCGCTCGCGGCCTGCGCCATGGTGGGGGTGGCTGAGAGCGCCGCCACGGTGATCGCGGCAACGGATACCCGGGATAAAACACGCATGACCGGCACTTTAGAGGCAGTTGCGGTCACATATTTCCACACAAAAGTGGATAGAACCTTAAATCATCGAACCTTGACACGGCCCGCGAGCGGGTATCACCCGTGCATGGACTGGGTCACCTGCGCGTACTCGGCTTCCTGCAGCGGTGTCGCTCGCCGGCCGCCGGGCTTCTGCCTGTCGCATCTGCCCCCGGACGAACTGACCGAGGCCCTGGCCGAGATGGCGCCCGGCCGCCTGCTCGACTTACGCGGCACCGTGCTCGACGGCGATCTGCTGTCCAGGGTGCTGGCGGCCACCGGCGCCCGGCCGGGCCGGGCCCGCCTGGACCGTGCCACCTTCACCGGCGACGTGCGGCTGTCCGGCGTGACGTTCTGCGGCGACGTGTCGCTCGACGGCGCCAGGTTCGAGCGGCTGGCCTCGTTCTTCGGCGCCAGGTTCGAGGGCAACGTGTCGCTGGCCGGGGTGCGCTTCGCGCGCGAGCTGTCCTTCCACGGGGTGCGGGTGCACGGGCACGTCTCGCTCGACCGGGCCGTGATGGCGCGCGACGCGCTGTTCAGCCAGGCCCACTTCGAGCACGGGCTGTCCTGCGAGCAGGCCAGGTTCGACGGGTTCGCCCTGTTCGACGGGGCCAGCGTGGGCGACGGCGCGAGCTTCCGCGGCGCGCGCTTCGGCCGGACGCTGTCGTTCCGCAAGGTGCGCGGCCATGCCGGGTTCGAGTGCGCGCACTTCGCCGCCGACGCCTACCTCTCGGCCACCGGCCGGTTCTCCGCCGTCCGCGCCCGCGCCGACGCCTGCCTCGACGTGGCCGTCGCGGCGTGCGGCGTGGATCTGCGCCGGGTGGAGGTGACCGGGCCGACGAACCTGCGCCTGACCGACTCGCAGGCCGACCTGGAGGGCGCGGTGCTGCACGGCCCGGCCACCGTGAGCGGCAGGGGCAGGTCCACGCTGACCTCGCTGCGCCAGGTGGAGGCCGCCGAGCTGGCCCTGTCCGGCCTGGACCTGTCGGCGTGCAGGTTCGCCGGGCTGGCGCATCCGGCCGGGGTGCGGGTCAGGAACTGCACGTTCGCGCTGACGCCGCGCGGGGTGCGGGTGAGCCTGCGCTGGCCGATGCTGCGCTGGTTCTCCCGCCGCAGGGCGCTGGCCGACGAGCACACCGTACGCGGCTGGGGCTCCCCCGGCGACCCGGGCACCACGCCCGAGCGGCTGGCCGCCCTGTACATGGAGCTGCGCGCCCGGGTGGACGATCAGGACACCTCCGCCGACTTCGCGTTCGCCGCCATGGAGATGCGCCGTCAGGCCGGCCGGGGGTGGTGGCTGTCGCTGTCGTGGCTGCTGTGCGGGTACGGGATGCGGATGGGCCGGGCGGCGGCCTGGTTCGCGCTGCTGGCGGCGATCGCGGCGGCCGCGATGTTCTGGACGTCCTCCTCCCACGCCGCCCCACGGCACCCGCCGCCCCACCCGTCCGTGCACCGGTAGCGCCCGGCGGAAAACGGGTTGCCCACGGCGGCCGGGTGGCCCTAACGTGCGAGGGTTCTCAAGGACGACGGGGAGAGGAACCCACTTGCTGGCAGCCGGCGTGCACGCGTATCTCAGGTCGATGGCGGGAGAGCGGGCGCCCCGCGTCGGGCCGTTCACCCTCAAGTTCGACGAGCACGACGACGCGCTCCCGTTCAACTACGCCATCCCCGACGACGCCGCCACGCCGACCGAGCAGGAGGTGGCGGCGCTGGTCGCGGCGTTCCGCGAGCGGTCGCGCACCCCGAGGCTGGAGTACGTGCCGCAGGTGGCGCCCGAGGTGGAGGGCGTCCTGCTCGCCGCCGGGTTCACCGCCGAGGGCCGCTACCCCCTGATGATCTGCCCGGCCGGTTCCGGCGCGGCGGCCGGCGAACCGGCAGAAGGCGCGGGAGTGCGGGTCTCGCTCGTCACCGACGACGCCGCGCTCTGGCAGGCGGCCGCCGTGATGAACACGGCGTTCGAGGCGCCGGCGCCCACCGAGCACGACGTCGCCAGGATGCGGCGCATCCTCGACGGCGGCGGCCAGGTGGCGGTGGCCGAGGACATCACGAGTGGCGAGATCGTCGGCGCCGGTCAGCTGGGCCGGCCGCACCTGGGCGTGGCCGAGGTGGCGGGCATCGCGGTGCTGCCGTCACACCGGCGGCGCGGCATCGCGGGCGCGGTCACGGCGCTGCTGACGCGCGCGGGCTGGGACACCGGGATCACCACGCCGTTCCTCACCCCGGGCGACGACGCGGCCGGGCGGGTCTACGTCCGCGCCGGCTACCACAAGGCGGGCGAGGCGCTGCACATCTCACTCCGCTGAGCGCCGGACGGGCCCGGGG